>JBDNJA010000120.1:0-15665 GCA_041688005.1 Gammaproteobacteria bacterium | reverse complement strand
TATTTTCATTTATCAGCATTAATTGGCGAGGAAAGCCGTTAACAAGTTATGAAGTCGTTATTAATTTAATTTCCTCTACTGCAACCACTGCGGGTTTGATGGTAAAAGCACGATTGGATAAAAAAACTTATGTGAAAGGTGAAAAGGTAACAGATACTGAAATGGAAAAACTAAAATTGGTAAAAAATAAATTTCACGGAGAGTGGAATTATACGATAAAACCAAGGAAGGTTTAGACCTTCAAGAACATCAAGTTATTCTGTGACAGCTCCTTAACCCTTCTGATAGATCAAATATCAATATTCCAGTACCGAAGAAAAAGAACAAGTTTGACGACGACTAGCAAAGTGTATATATCTTTTTAAGTGCTGGAAATTTCGAGCGTTGCCAGCTCCATAAAATCACTTTCTTTGAGGATTCGAATTTTTTGCCCTTTTGAGATAAGGGTTTCAGCCTTTAAGTGTTTGGAGCTTTTCTCTTTTCCTGCCAATCTCATGACATCTTGATCGCCGACAACCAAAAGCGTTGTTTTCTTAGATACTCCTGAGGTTACACTACAACCAATACTTTCAGCTAAATCAGCGGCATCCTTTCGGGGCATCTCTAGTGCGCCTGTAAATACCACGACCTCACTAAATAGAAGGCCTTCCGAGTTGCCATCTCTCCTGACTGCCGAACCTACAGCGGAATTGCTAGGATCAATAGGTTGGCAAACACGTTTTTGCCAAGCAGTTAAATCGAGGTTGGTTATTTTTATAGCTTCTAGTAATACGGCCCCAGCAGCCTTTGCGTCTTCCAAAGCATCATGATGCCTGAAATCATACCCGATTTTTTTGCATACATTTTTTAGTCCATAGCCTTTCCTCGCAAACTCTGGCCAAGTTCTTCGAGCGACCATTGCAGAGTCTAACCACATAGCACATGGTGGCTTTAAATTATATTTTGCGAATACCTTATTTATCGAAACTCGATCAAAACGAGTATGACTAACAACAATATTATCATTCAAATAATCACTGATTATTGATTCTACTTTAGTGAAGGTAGGAGCTCCTTTAACAGCATCATCATCAATACCATGTATCTCGATATTGATAAAATCAAAGTAATCTTCTGGGTCAATTAGGGTGACCCATTCATCTATAAGAGTGTCACCAGAATATTTTGCGATTCCTATTTGACATATTGAAGACATATCTGCGTTTGCAGTTTCCACATCGATTGATACAAATTCCATTTAATTTAACACCTATGGTTGCTTGGAGTATTTTGACGAATCTCCAGTGAAAGTTACGACCATGTCAGTTTTCGAACATGTTAGCTCTATCTCTACTGAGGTATCTATTTTTAGATCCTGACCACGCAATCCCTGCCATTGCGCTAAATAGTTAAGTGAGCCGTATTTTGTCTTCATTTTCAGTTTTTTATCGACACCGCCCTTCCAGCCAAGCGCTGGTAGCTCGTCCCTTTCTACTTTAGTGACTAGGGCGGGGTTTAATGCTCTTTTGTTACGACCAACTTCCCAGCATGTAATCAACCCTTTATCACTTCCTTTCCATCTATCATCCCAAGATAGGCCTTCTCGATTTGGCTCGTTGGTTGATCTATAAATTAAGTTGTTCATAAAACCCACAATAAATTCCTGGTTAAATATGTATTTCTGTAACCATCACTGACAATATAATATGTAGCAGCCTTACTTAATATACTCTCAATTTAGTTACAAAAATAATTCAATGGCAGAATATCCGATAAGCAATTGATTGGTAGATGGAATCGGGCTACTTAAAGGCACGATTAGCGGAAGCATTTATACTGGGCACTACGCGAGGCAGAGGGTAACGCTATAAGGTTTGATAGCTCAACAACACGCAGGCTTAGACAAGCGCACAGAGGGCCGCAGGGGTAAGGGGGTTTAAATGTCTAGCGTCCTACAAATGAAGAGCGCCTCAGAAGAGCACCTGTTCTAATCGTAACCAATAAAAGTATTACGTGGTCGGGAGGGGGCGTCAATAGTCCACGGGTTTATGATCTAAGCAGCACCCGCATAAACAACCTTCCACGCGTGCAAATTAGACAAGCCAACTACGGGGCGGGGGCGGGTAAATTGTCTAGCGTCCTATGACTCAAAAAGCGGCGGCTTAGCACAATTCTTACGCCTCCATAATTTAGGCTTTAATCTATTCTGGCGAAACTCACGTTGCTTGCTATGGTCTTTGTCACCGCATCACCTCAAGGCATTTGATTGAATTGACTGGTTAATTAATCTATCGCACTCACAAAATAGACTGTGTGCTTTTAAGTGCTGCCATTGGCATATTATTGGCATGGTATTTTATGCCATATATTAGGAAGTGGGTCTGATTTTAAGCTGATGATATATAACAATAAAATGGTGTCCCCGGCCCGGTTCGAACGGGCAACCTACGCCTTAGGAGGGCATCGCGCTATCCAGTTGCGCCACGGGGACTTGAAGCGCAATTGTATCAGCTGCGTTAGTTTTTCTGGTAGTAATAATCGTATTTTGCGAGCAAATTGCGCATGAATTCCCAGGCTTCGTTATAGGTTAATCCGCTGTCGCTCGGGATGATTACTTTGACGTATAGATCGTCGCCTTTTTCCTGTTTTAGTTTTGTTAAGCGCTTTTCGACTTCAGCCAGGGACAGGTCAATAAATTCGGCATCCCCGGGTTGTTTGTAACGAATGACTTCGCCGCCAGCGCCTTTGATGTAATAAACTTCTGCGATGTACTTGCCTTTGGCCGAGCGTGCGGGTTTGATCAGCTCTTCATATTTTGCTTTGACGATTTCATAGTCGCCTTTTAATGTGAGCAGTTGTTGGTTATAGGCGTCGACTTCTCGCGTGAGCAATTGTTTTTGTTGAGTGAGGTCGGCAATACTTTGTTGCTGGACTAGTTTTGATTCTACGAGTTCTGATTGAGCTTTTACTAGCTGCAATGCTAGTTTTTTCTGTTCAGCGACAGCTAATAATAACTGTTGCTTCAGTGTTGAAACTTGAATGTCGAGAGTTTGTTGCAGAGTTGTGACCGTGTCAATTTCGGTATTCGCCAGTGCGAGTGCAGTTAACGATGCGCCGAGAGCGGTCTTTAGTCTTTCGTTGTCTACTTCGATGGCATCGATATAAAATTTCTGTTGGCGTAAAGAGTTGTTACTGACTTGTAATGCTTCATCTTTTTTCAGCAATCTAAGCCTTAGGATTGAATTACTTTGTTCGGCATTGACGAGTCGTTCTTCCAGCGTCGAATTTTCCAGAGAGGTCGACTCAATTAGTTGTGATGCAATTTGTTCTGCCGCCACGCTTTCATGTAACTCGGCGACTAGTTGCCAATTCCGCACCACTAACAGGCTAGTGGCCATCAGAAAAATCATCGTGATTACCATCATAATATCGGTAAATGATGGCCAGAAACTGCCTTCACCGGCATGACTGGTTTGATTTTGTCCTATAGATGCAAAGCTGGAGTTCACGGCTATTTCTATGCCTACTCGTCGTCTTTGTTAGGCAGGGGTGGGAGGCGGAAGCCTTCGCGAAGAATCGATTTGATATCTTCTAGCTCGCTCGAAAGGTTCTCTATTTGCTCTCGATTCATATTGATTGTTTCTTGCAATGCCCCCGCAGAGGCGTGGTAGATTTCTTGAGTTTTCTTCATATTATTGGTAACGAATACCACTGACTTAATCAAGTCGCTCACCTTATGCACAATCTCATCATTGGCCGGTACGAACTGAGGTAGTAGATAAATTGAAGTGAGCTGTTCGACCCCACTCAGAAAGTGCGTTTGCACATCATTCAGGCGTGTATAAAAGTAGCCAAATAAGACATAACTGACGATAGCGGTAATGGTGGTAGATAAGGCTGTCGACATACCATGAATCACAAGCCCCATGCCACCGAGACTACCAGCTGCAGAATCTATCAAATCTGATGCGCCGAGTAGTGCAATTGACAGTGATACGATGGTGCCAAAGACGCCGGTCAAAATTAGAATGTTATTGATGTACCGTATCAAACCAAATTTTGTACCTTCATCTGCGGTTAGCATGGCAGCTAGAGCGCTATGGTTGATTTCACCATTCGCTTTTTGAATTGATCTTAGAGTCCAGTATCGTTTGGCGACGATCGAGTCACCGGGCAGGCCATCTATCAGATCTGTTTTGAGTGATTCGATGTTATTGACGAGCCCAGCAATTGCTTTTTCTTCCTGTCTGTAACGAACCAGGTGATACACAATGTTGAGCATGCCTAAAAAGAATAGGGCGACGATTGCACTATTGATGATTATGCCGGTTTGGGTTTGCTGGTTCTCGAAGTAAAACGAATAGATAAAGTCGAAATTCCAAGCAATGCCAATGATGATTAAACCCACGGCTATTGCTAGGTGGATTAGTATTTGTGAGCTAAGGCTGGTGAGAAAACGTTTTAAATCCATTGAGCAGAACCTTGATTGTTGTCGCTGCAATCGAGTTTATAGTAGTCGAGACTTAAAATCGATACCCATAACTCACCTTCAGGTTACTTGTCATTAGTCCCTTATAGGAAACGCAGAGTCCTGGTCGCTCGGTTCAATTTGCGACTTTAAAAGCATGGGTAAAAATTAAAATAATTATGAACTAATCGTACATAACCTATCCAAACTTCCAAATAACCGCTCATGAATGGTATTTTTAAATACTTAATTTAGTTCACTCGACTTTTAATACGAAGGAAAAAAACATGAAAATCTCTATTTTAAAATCACTTGGATTGGTTGCTTTTAGCTTAGTATTCGGTTTTTCAATGCAAGCGTACGCTGCGAATGGCGATGTTGTTGCTAGCGGTTCTTTTAAAGGTACTAATGGGCACACTACTAAAGGCGATATAATGGTTGTCGAAATGAATGGTGGTCATGTTATTAAACTAGGTGAAAACTTTAGTCTTGATAATGCGCCTGATCCTAGTGTTGCGTTTGTAGCGAGTGGACAGAAGCCCGTCATTATCTCGGCGTTGAAATCAAATAGTGGTGCTCAGACTTATGTCGTTCCCGCGAATTTGGATCCATCAGACTATGATAAGTTTTTCATCTGGTGTGATCAATATTCAGTTTCATTAGGTGAAACTAACTTAAAATAAGCAATTTAAGATTACCTCTGCACGATGGCTCGGCAAATAAAGCATTCAATTGATAATGTGCTCGAGAAAGCCATGCTCACTTTCTGGCGGCATGGCTATCAAACGACGTCATTAGAGCCGTTAATTGCTGAGACAGGGCTAGGCAAAAGTAGTCTCTACAATCTTTTTGGTGGAAAGCGAGCGCTACATGCCCAGTCGTTGGTGTTTTATTCAAATCGCGAGGGTTACAGCTGCAGTTTCGATACTTGAGCAGGGCGGTCAGCCCAGTGCTTTGGTAGGACAGTTACTGAATACTGTTCTGGGTTGAATCTCAACCAGCAATGATAGGCTGGATTGTTTGCTGTGTAATTCAGCGTTGGATATCGGTGCTTCGTATGCGGAAATTGCCAGACAGGTACGATCGAGCTTCGATCCCCTCCAGCGGGCGTTTTCAAATTTGCTCCAGTCAGCAGGCTCTAAACCTAACGCTGTGGATTCTCAAGCGCAGCGATTGCTCGCTATTTATATGGGTGTTCAGGTCATGTTTCGAGCCGGTTATTCGACTGATGTTCTCAAAAATATCATTGATCAAACGGTTGTCCATTTACCCTAGTCCATTTACCCTAGGGTGAAGTCTATATTTAGTTGTTATCATTTATCCGTACCACCTCTATAAACTGATTTGTTACAATAGCCGCTTGGCGCCACCCATAGTTTGGCATTACCTAACCCGAGATAAACACAGATGACAATTGGAATTGGTGGCAGCAGTGCCGAAATAGAATTAGCCAGGCTAACTTCTGTGCGAGCCTCAGTGAAAGATAGGGCGGTGCCCATTCAAATGGATGAGTATCTGGCGCGATTACAAAAAGTGCGGTCACTCATGTTGGAAGCCAGCATCGATGCACTCTACCTGGATGCAACTAGCAGTTTACGTTATTTCACCGGCATGCAATGTCATGCGAGTGAGCGATTGCACGGTGCAATCGTAACGGCATCGGGTGATTTGATTTACGTTTGCCCAACTTTTGAAGAACAAAAAACTAAGGCCGGCATGGTAGTCGAGGGTGAGTTTCTGCTGTGGGAAGAGCACGAGAACCCTATAGCTGCTGTCGCAGACACTGTTTTAATTCGATCCAAAGCAAATTCATCTCAATTGGCCTCTGCTCAATTAGCTGTTGACCCCCAGACACCGTTTTTCATTGTTGATGGGTTGCAAAAATCATCATCAAAACTAAACATTGTGAATGCGGACAGTTTGATATGGCCTTGTCGGCAAATCAAATCGCAGGCTGAAGTTTCATTGTTAACCCAAGCCAAGGCAATCACGCTTAAGGTGCAGCACGCAGTGGCGCGTATTCTTGAGCCGGGTATCGATACCCGTGATGTGCAGTCGTTTTTGGATGCGGCGCATATCGCCAGCGGAACGGATGGTCGGTCAACCTTTAAAATTGTTTTGTTTGGAGAGCCGACAGCCTATCCACATGGAGTGCCTTACCCGCAAACTTTGGCCGAAAATGATATGGTGCTAATCGATACTGGGGCTACTTTACATGGCTATAATTCTGATATCACGCGAAGTTATGTATTCGGTGAACCCAATACGCGTCAGAGGGAAATTTGGGCGTTAGAGCATGCGGCACAGCGGGCAGCCTTTGAGGCAGCGCAAATCGGTGCACCCTGTTCAGCACCCGATACAGCCGCCCGAGCTGTTATCGCAGCCGGCGGGCTTGGCCCCGACTATAAAGTGCCAGGGTTACCACATCGCACTGGGCATGGTGTGGGGCTTGATGTTCACGAACATCCATATATCGTCAAAGGTAACGATTTACCATTAGCACCTGGAATGTGTTTCTCAATCGAGCCTATGATTTGTAGTTATGGTGAATTCGGCGTACGACTTGAAGATCACGCTTATATTTCAGAGCAGGGGCCATGCTGGTTTACCGAACCTAGCGAATCGATCGAGAATCCGCTAAATTTATAATTGTCGAGTTAATCGTTATCAGTTTTAATCCGGGGGGTACATGTTGCTAATTGCTGCGATCAATTGCGACTCTAGTTTATCCAGTGCTGATTGTTTGGTAATGTTATTTCCTTCACGGGTGGTTAGATAAAAAATATCGTCAATTTTTTCACCGAGGGTGGAGATTTTTGCGTGGGTTATGTTGATTGAATTGCGCGCAATTACGTTGGCAACTGTAGACAGCAAACCTGGCATATCCTTCGCGCTAATTTCCATTACAGTTCGCTGGTTCAAATAGTCTTGCTCAAATTGAACTTGAGTCGGACGATTGAATGCCTTTAGACGGCGATTTATGCGTTTGTTGGTGTTCGGCTTATAGGCTTTTTTTGATTTAAAGGCTTTAATCAGTGCTACTTCTATTTGTCTTACGATCGATGGTTTGGTGATCGATTGACTATTGTGATCCTGGATAATAAAGGTATCCATGATCTTGTCGTTTTTCGTTGAGAAAATTTCTGCATTTAGAATGCTCAATCCGAGTGAACCAAGGGCGCCGGTCACCTGAGAAAAAACGTTGGGGTTTTCGTCGCAATAAACAAATACTTTGGTTGTTTTGGAATGGGGCGCCTGACGAACTTTGACTAATGTATGTTGCCCAGGATTACCAAGTATAGTGTCGACATGCCATCGAATTTCGAGTGGGTCGTGGCGTAAAAAATAGTCGCCAGGTAATTGGTCGCATTGATCGATAATAGCCTGCTTTTCGTAGGGCAGGGCGATCATCAATTCAAATGCAGCATCTCTATTTTCCTGAATAATCTCATCTATATCAGGCGCATTTTCAATGCCGCGTCGAATGACTTTTTTGGTTGCTGTATACAGTTGCATGAATAATGCATCCTTCCAGTTATTCCAGAGTTTCGGATTGGTACTACATATATCGGCTACAGTGTGTAGGTATAGATAATTGAGCATGTTCATACTACCCATTTTTTGCGCAAATTCGCGTACCACATCTGGATCACTGATATCCTTTCGTTGTGCCGTCATCGACATTAATAAATGATCGCGTACTAACTGCGATACTATGCGAGTTTCCTTTCGGTTCAAGTTATGCTGTAAGCAAAACTGCGTGGCAATTTCAGCACCGAGGACGGAGTGGCTACCACCTTGTCCTTTGGCGATATCGTGGAATAACGCAGCCAGGTAGATCAATTTAGGGTCTTCCAGTTTGTTAAAAACAAAATTGCAAAACGGAAATTCATCTTCATGTTTCTCGAGTGCAAAACGGCGTAGGTTTCTAATCACAAATATAGTATGTTGATCGACCGTGTAGGCATGGAATAAATCGTATTGCATGCGGCCAGTAATTTTTCCAAAAGCGGGTATGTAGGCTGCGAGAACTCCATAGGAGTTCATTCTTCTCATTTGGTGTGTGACCCCATTCGGTGCGCTCATCAATTGCATAAAGAGGCGTTTAACTTCATCGTTGTTTCTGAAGTTTTCATCGACTAAATAAAGGTGTTCTCGGATTAATCTGATGGTCGATGCGCTAACGCCTTCGCAGCCTTCATGGGTCGAAATTGAAACAAACAGCTCGATTAGAGCCGGGGGGTGTTGTTTAAATACATCGGGATGTCTGACCTCAATAAAAGTATTTCTCAACTGGAATCGGTCATTGATTATACGGGCCTTTTTTTTCGAATCGGCAAATAAAATTTCTTCTTTGAATATTTGAAGCAGCATTTCATTCAGGCGCTCGAGTTCCATAATGGTTCGATAGTATTGCTGCATGAACTGCTCTATCGCGAGATTGTGTGGCCCAGCCTCAAATCCAAAATCAGTCGATATTTGATTTTGATAGTCAAATAAGAGTCTGTCCTCACGTCTTTTCGCCAGACGATGTAGCGCAAACCTCACCTTCCACAAATGGCGCTGGCTCCGTACTAGCAGTAGGTACTCATTAGCGGTGATAAACCCTCGTTCAATTAGCTCAAGATAGGTTCTGGTACCAAAGTGACGTTTAGCGACCCAACCGACAATTTGAATGTCGCGCAATCCGCCAGGGCCTTCTTTGATATTGGGTTCAAGATTGTAAGCTGTATCGTTATAACGCAAATGACGGCTATGTTGTTCCTTCAATTTAGCTTCAAAAAACTCGCGAGAAGACCACATCTTGCTCGGGTCAATTGCCTGTTGAAATCGTTCATACAGGTTTTCATCGCCGCAAATGAGACGAGCCTCGATCATATTGGTAATGACCGTGACATCGGCCTTGCCTTGTTCGATGCAGTCTTCAATAGTGCGTACGCTGTGACCCACTTCGAGGCCGATATCCCATAGGAATGTAATGAAACGTGATAATTCGGTTTCTAATTGCTTACCGGGTTGTTGGCTGAGCAGAATCATCAGGTCGATGTCTGATCCAGGGAGTAACTCTGATCGACCATATCCCCCTACGGCGACCAGGCTGCATTGGCATTCTTGTGTGTTATCTATAAAGCTGTCGAAACAAAAATTCAGTACATGATCGATGACTTCCGATTTTAGGCGCACTAATGTCTGGATTGGCGCACTCTCGTCGAAGGCAGCATAAAGTTGCTCATTCGTTCGATCGAGACCTTCGGTAACCGGCTTTGCAATAATACCTTGCGGCGTCTTTATTTGTGACAGGCAGCGGTCAATCTCGACCACCAGGTCGGTCAGGCTATGGTTTGATATTTGACTCGTCATGGTTATAACGGTTTGTCTGGATGCTCGGTGAGCACTTCAAAACCATCTTCTGTTACTAGGTTAGTATGCTCCCACTGGGCTGACAGGCTATGGTCTTTGGTGACAACAGTCCAATCATCAGGTAGTAATTTAACATGACGTTTGCCGAGGTTAAGCATGGGTTCGATGGTGAAGATCATACCCGGTTCCAGCACCAGTCCAGTGTCGGGTTTGCCATAATGTAAAACCTGCGGGTCTTCATGAAATACCTTGCCGATACCATGCCCACAATATTCACGCACGATGCTACACTTATTCTTTTCGGCGTGGGTTTGAATGGCATGACCAATGTCCCCTAGGCGAACGCCAGGTTTAATCATTTCTATACCGAGTTTCAGGCATTCATAAGCGACACGTGATAAGCGCTCACCCTGAATGGTAGGTTTACCGACCATAAACATACGACTGGTATCGCCGTGATACTCGTCCTTTATAACGGTGATATCTATATTAATAATGTCGCCTGCCTTGAGTTTCTTTTCCGCAGGAATGCCGTGACAAACAACATGATTGACCGAGGTGCAAATTGAGCGCGGAAAACCCCGGTAGTTCAGTGGTGCTGGAATGCTTTGCTGATGGTTGACGATATAGTCGTGGCATATGTCATTCAGCTTTTGAGTCGTGACGCCTGGCACCACATAGGGTTCGATCATATGCAACACGTCTGCCCCAAGCCTGCCAGCGATACGCATTTTTTCGATTTCTTCACTGTTTTTGATCGAGACGCCCATAAAATATCACTGTTTTGTTGTTGAGAAAGGGGGATTATGGTATAAAGCGCGCGCTCTCGGCAATAGCCAGAGTAAATTTAATTACACACACGTATCAACACTCGATTATGGGTGCTTGTTTTTTACCAGAGAAACAGGTCGTAATCGCTGGATGCGTGGAGGCTTAACCCCGAGTAGTCATTGTGAATAGCCGACTACTCAAGACAGCTATCTGGAGATAACTATGTCTAACGTCACTATGCGTGAAATGTTGGAAGCGGGCGTGCACTTCGGTCACCAAACCCGTTTCTGGAACCCAAAAATGGCTCCCTTTATTTTTGGCGAGCGTAATAAAATTCATATCATCAATCTCGAGCAAACCATGCCGTTGGCTAAAGATGCGCTTAACTTCTTAGGGAAGGTTGCATCTAACAAAGGCAAAGTCATGTTCGTTGGCACCAAGCGTGCTGCGAGTGAATCGGTTAAGGCCGAAGCTGAGCGTTGTGGTATGCCTTTCGTCAACCACCGCTGGTTAGGTGGTATGTTGACTAACTTCCGTACCGTTCGCGCTTCTATCAAGCGTTTAAAAGAACTGGAAGACATGGCGAAGAACGACAACTACGAGAAAATTGGCAAGAAAGAAATTCTGCAATTGTCTCGCGAGCAAGAAAAACTAGAAAAGACACTGGGTGGCATCAAGGACATGAACGGCTTACCAGATGTACTTTATGTTATCGACGTCGGTTACGAAAATATTGCAATCCAGGAAGCGACCAAGCTGGGTATTCCAGTCGTTGGTATCGTTGATACAAACAACTCTCCTGATGGTATTGATTATATCGTTCCGGGTAACGATGACTCGATGCGCGCTATCAAGCTTTATACCAAAATGGCAGCTGATGCGATTCTGGTTGGTAAAGAGAGCATTGCTGGCGAAATTAAAGCGAGAGAAGAAGTAGCAAAAGCACCTTCAACAATTGTCGCTAAAAAACCAGCTGCAGACGAAGCTGCTGTCACTGAGTCGGTCGAAGCAGAAGCAGCGCCAGCTGAAGAAGTGGTAGCCGCAGCCGCAGCCCCAGAAGCCGAAGCAGTAGTAGCCGAAGCAGTAGTAGCCGAAGCAGTAGTAGCCGAAGCAGTAGTAGCCGAAGCAGCACCGAAAAAAGCTGCTGTGAAAAAGGCTGCGACTAAAAAAGTCGCAACAAAAAAAGCTGTGACTAAAAAGGCAGTAGAACCTGCAGCAGAGAAATCTGAAGGCGAAGAGTAATACCAATCTCGATGCCAGATTTACTGAGAAGGTCATTTTGACCAAGATTGGCTGGTCTCGAGGAACTACCCTCTTAACACTTGTGCCGACATTTAGCTCGGATGTTTAAGAGACTTATTAAAAACGAATTGATTGCTTGCTTTATTCTTAATGTTTTCATACGTAAGAGAGTCAAGTTTAAGTATAGTCAGTTAAATAAAGTGAGGCATTGAAGTGGCTGTAACAGCATCTTTAGTAAAAAAACTCCGCGAGCGTACTGGCTCGGGAATGATGGAATGTAAAAAAGCACTGGTTGAGTGCGACGGTAATATCGAAGCTGCAGTAGAGTTGATGCGTAAATCGGGTGCGGCTAAGGCAGATAAAAAAGCAGGCCGAGTGGCTGCTGATGGCGCAGTCATGGTCTGCGTCGAAGGTAACACAGCAGTTATTCTTGAAATTAACTCTGAAACTGACTTTGTCGCGAAAGACAGTAATTTTCAGGCATTCGCTGACGGCGTAGTAAAAGTGATTTTGAACAATAAGCCAGCATCGGTTGAAGCCATTGGTGAACTATCGATTAATGATTCTCAAACAGTTGAAGAAGCACGTCAGGTATTGATCTCAAAAGTAGGCGAGAATATTCAAATCCGTCGCTTCGAAATCATCGAGTCTGCACAAGGTGTTGCGTCATACTCTCATGGTTCACGCATTGGCGTATTGGTTGAATCGGATGCCGATGCTGAAATGGCGCGTTATATCGCAATGCATATTGCTGCTGTTAATCCTCAGTATGTTGATGAATCTACTGTACCTGCCGAATTCATCGAAAAAGAAAAAGGCATTTTGATTGCTCAAGCTCAAGATAGTGGTAAGCCTGCTGAAATCATCGAGAAAATGATTCAGGGACGTTTGAATAAGTTTCTGGCAGAGGTTACTTTACTGGGGCAGCCTTTCGTTAAGGATCAAGATCAGACAGTTGGCAAACTATTGTCAAATGCGGGTAGTTCAATTACTCGCTTTGTTCGATACGAAGTGGGCGAAGGCATCGAAAAGAAAGTCGAAGACTTTGCTGCCGAAGTGGCTTCTCAGCTCAAAAGCTAAAAGCTTACAAGCTAACTTAAAGGCCGCTCTCGCGGCCTTTATTTTATGGACGTCTTAAAATCACGTTTTCTACGATAACTGTGGCAGCTAGTTTTTTTAGTCCTGTACTCCAATCTACAGGTAGTTGATGTACACTGCGATTGTTTGGACTGACTTCGATAGATTTACGGGTAATGCTTCGTAAAAAGCTTCACAAAGAATGTATTAAGCTTCGAGGCAATCTTTAAATATATGAGTGAAAAATGACCGACCTTAAATACAAGCGCATATTGGTTAAACTCAGTGGTGAAGCCCTAATGGGGCAAGACGATTTTGGTATAGATCCGGTTGTTATAGCGCAGTTATCTGGCGAATTAGATAGCTTGCAGCAAGTGGGTGCCGAATTGGGTGTTGTCGTTGGTGGTGGTAACTTGTTCAGAGGCGCTCAACTGGCTAAGGCCGGTGTCGATCGCGTCACTGGGGATCACATGGGTATGCTCGCGACTGTGATGAATGCGCTTGCGTTGAGAGATAGCTTGCAACAACGCGGAGTACAGGCAACCGTCATGTCGGGGCTCGATATGCCTCAGGTTTGTGATCGATATACACAACGCGAAGCTCGACAAAGGATAGCCGATGGCGGCATTGTTATTTTTGCGGCAGGCACCGGTTGTCCTTATTTCACTACTGATACAGGTGCTAGTTTAAGAGCAGTCGAAATTCAGGCCGACCTGATGGTTAAGGCGACTAAAGTTGACGGAATTTATAATAAAGACCCTGTCAAATTTCAAGATGCAGTAAAATACGATCATCTCGATTACGATCAGGCAATTGATCAGCGTTTGGCCGTTATGGATGTTGCAGCGATGATTCTATGCAACGATAATGCGCTCGATATGGTGGTTTGTGATATGAGGCGGTCGGGTGTTTTGCTCGATCTGGCAAAAGGTAAATCTATCGGCACGTTAGTGACCCGAAAAGAGGCATAAAAATGATTCAAGATGTACAAAAAGATGCGTTGAGTCGAATGAACAAAAGCATCGAAGCATTCAAGGTTGAATTGTTAAAAATTCGAACGGGTCGCGCGCATGTCAGCCTGTTGAACCATATTTCTGTCGATTTCTATGGCAGTGAAGTACCCATTGGGCAAGCCGCGAATCTGACGGTTGAAGATGCACGAACTTTAGCGGTAACACCCTGGGATAAAAGCATGGTGGCCGTGATCGAAAAAGCGATTATGAAGTCAGACCTGGGCTTAAACCCATCGACGTCGGGTGCCGTTATTCGTGTACCAATGCCGCCATTGACCGAAGAGCGACGTAAGGAACTCGTCAAAGTTGTTAAAGAGCTGGCTGAGAATGCTCGAGTTGCAATCCGCAATATTCGACGTGATGCAAATAGTGATCTTAAGTCACTTGAGAAAGATAAAGATATTTCTGAAGATGATGGGCACAAGGGGCAAGATTTAGTCCAGCAAACCACCAAGCAATCTACCGATGAAATCGAATCGCTATTACAGATTAAAGAAAAAGAACTAATGGAAATTTAGGGTCTGTCGGTTCCTATGGATTCATTAGTAACAGCGCACCAATCGATACAGAACCAATCGATTCCAGAACATGTATGTATCATTATGGATGGTAATGGTCGCTGGGCCAAAAAGCGTCTCATGCCGAGAACGTTCGGGCATCGTAAAGGGGTTACGATTACTCGAAATTCGATTGAGTTTTTTGCCCGAGCAGGGATACGACATTTAACGCTTTTTGCGTTTAGCAGCGAGAACTGGAATCGTCCCGAAGAGGAAGTCAGTACGCTGATGGAGTTGTTTTTTCGATCATTAAAAGATCATAGCGCTGAATTGAATTCGAATAATATTCGAATTCGTTTTATCGGTGATCGTGAGGCTTTCTCTCAAATCTTGCAAAATCAAATAGCCGAAACAGAAGCGCTAACACTGGGCAATAACGTCATGACACTGAATATTGCCGCTAATTATGGCGGGCAGTGGGATATATTGAATGCGGTAAAGAAAGTGGCCGCAAGGGTTGAGCGACACGAAATAGCGGCAGACCTTATTGACCAAACTATGCTCGAAAGTGAACTATCGTTAGCCGATACGCCTGATCCAGACCTATTCATTCGAACCGGCGGAGAGCATCGAGTGAGTAACTTCTTACTCTGGCAATTGGCGTATACCGAATTTTATTTTACCGATGTTTTATGGCCAGACTTTTCCCAACAGGAAATGCAAAAGGCACTGGATGATTATGCAAAGCGACAACGACGTTATGGCAAAACGAGTGACCAGATAGTGGAAGCTAATTAATGCTCAAACAACGCATATTAACTGCTATTGTTTTGGCGCTAGTGTTTACAGGCACCATCTTGTTTGCTGGTAATGCAGGGGCTAGCTTACTGTTTTCGCTCGCATTATTTGTAGCTGCACGTGAATTATTTGCACTCACTACAAAGCCTGAGAAGACGCTCGGAACACTCATCGCGATTTTATTTGCCTCTCTATTCTGGCTATTTAATTTGAAGACTGGCATTCGCGTTAACTTCTATTTTTCTTTTGTAGGCTCATTACTCTGGGTTGGCATTTTGTGTTTTATGGTTCGCTACAAATTTAGTGGCCAGTGGGCGACTCAGATAAAATGGTTACATCTCCTCATAGGTTTAGTTTTACTGTGGATTTGTGCGACGGGCCTTTTGTTCCTACACCGTCACTTTGATGCTGGCGGATGGATATTACTCTACACACTGACACTCATATGGATTGCAGATA
>JBDNJA010000119.1:0-12512 GCA_041688005.1 Gammaproteobacteria bacterium | reverse complement strand
GTGCGTGAAGAAATGCAACTATATGGTGGTATGTTCCCGATTCAAAAAAATCAACGGACCGAAGATCACCTGAATAAGCAGGGGCTTAGTTTCGATTCAATACCCGCTAAGGATGAGCATATCGAACTGTATTTTCGAGTCGCTCTAGCACCCGGCGGGATTGTACGAACCATCGATAAAGGGACCATTCACGCCGATAACCTGCAGCTTTTTTTGGACACCCTAAAGCTATTTAAGGCCAATATACTGGGCGTTGATATCATCTTCGAAAATAGCATCGAGCAAAGCTATAAAGACCAAAAATGCATACTGTTAGAAGTCAATTCCAGGCCTTACCTTAAAATGCACGATTATCCGCGCTATGGTGAAAAAGAAGATTTATCTGCCTACTACAGCGAACTTGATCAGCTCGATATTATTCAATCAGATACCTTCTAACATGTTTTATAAGGTTACCTTAAGTGAGTCTTAGCCCCACTCGCTTGTTCTATCAATTTGCGGGTGTTCACTCTCTCCTTATCGGATTACTGCCGTTTTATTTGCCAGCGTTAATGTGGCAGAACGGATTAACGCTGGCCGATATTTGCTGGTTTGTTGCACTCAATGGCGCCGGATACCTACTCACACTTTATGTTTGGGATCGTATCAGGCAACGCCTGGGCTGGCGCAGGGTAATCGCAGTTTCATTTATCCTCGAATTGGCTGTCGTCGCTTCGATTGTGGCCGATAATTCACTCTCGGCTATTCACCTCATTGCCCTCTTAAACGGTGCCTACGGCTGTTTTTTTTGGATGTCCCAACGGCTGCTGTTTGTGCAGTGTACTGACAGTCATAACACAGGCAATAAATTCGGTAACTTCCAAATAGTGGTCATGATACTGCTTAAAGTTGGCATTTTGGCAGGGGGTTACCTTTGGGAAATGTGGGGTGCTGCGAGTGTGTTTTGGGTAACCTTAGGCCTGGTTTTTCCAGTGGTTCTATATCATCTTTGTAGCCACTTGCCGGCTGACTTGAATGCGTCCATCGAGCCGCCGCTAGGGTTAAAATCGATGATGACCTATCGCGACAAAAACCGATCTCGACTGGTTTTCTTTGGAGATGGATTGTTCCTGTTTGCCGAAAGCTACTTATGGGTAATCACGCTTTATTTTATCTCAGGCCAAGACTTGTCAATGCTTGGCGTGCTGGTGGTTTCTTTATCGATATTGCTCGCCATTTTATACTATGTAATTAAAAACACGCTCGACCACCTTAACCCGCCGCGAGTGTATTTTCTGGCTGTATTTGGTTACTGCCTGTCATGGTTGTTGCGCGGGCTTGTGGATGCTGATGGTGATGATCTCTGGATATACCCTATGATTGTTGTCATAGGCTTTTTCACTGCGTTTTTTCGTCTGGCGTTTAATAAGCGGTTCTTTGACTTGTCGAAACAAAAAAAGACGCACGATTATATCGTCCTGAAAAGCTATTACTCTCAGCTCGGTGTCTGCGTCTTCTACAGCTTAATGGGCATGGCCGTGATGATTTTGTCAGGTTCATTATTAAGCCCAGTATCAATCCCATTACTAAGCTGCTTGAAAGACCCAGTAGCTATCTTGCAATGGTGCTACTGGGCGCTAACGCCGGCCGCGCTAATCTATTTGTTATATCGCACGACAGGCGCCCAGATAGGCGGTGAGCCAGAGGATGAGCTAGGGGATAAGGATGTTCAGGCAATGCCTATACAGGTCAAGACTGAGCGCGAAAAGACAGCCAGTTAATAATAAATAGTATTAGGCCAAGCACTAAAATTGAAAGGGCTGCATAAAATAACGAGCCACCATCACTCTTACCTTCATGTAAGACTTCGACACCAAGCGGACTAACCAGATGAAAGAATACCGCCCCAGCCATAATGCCTGCAGCTATTAACCCACCCAAAGCATGAGCCACCGCACGATAAGGCCTGTCTGCTGCCAGATTTATTCTGTTCAATATCCAAAATACAACCGGTGACAGTAAAATAACCGAGGCGACCAATTCGGCGCTGCCAATAACAATAGCCCCATATTCAGAAAAGAGCCCGCCAGCAGCATCACCAATGAAGCCTTTTAACCATTCTCCAATGGTACTGAAAATGTGCTGTGTATCTGGGTGGCCCGAAAATTTATAAGGTATGGATGAAAGGAAAACCTTTGCCGCCCATAATGCGATAACCCAGCTGACAACGGCAGTGATTGTTTTGTTCATTTAGTTTGCCCCTATAATTTTAAAAGCCAGAAAGTTTAAAACCAGGAATAATGTTAAAAGTGTACAGGAGTTTTTCGCGTTTCACCCGATCTGTCATAAGACACTGCCTTGAACTAATAATGCCTTCTGACACCGACTAAGCTGCTTAATTTTGTATTCTCGCTTACTGGCGCTACTGCGTGAATGCCCCGGCTCCTGGTAAATCACTCTGACGGGTGATCGGCCATTAAAATACTTCGCGCCGAGAGCGCTTGAACAATGTTCGTCGAAACGCCGTTCAACATCGGTAGTGATACCGGTGTAGTAAGAGTTGTCACTCGCTTCAATCATGTAGACGAACCAATTCATTTAAAGATACATAGTGTATAGGTCTGTTTAAAGGCAAGGCTATTTGGCATGATACAACGAATAGCAACCAATAGCGGAGAAAATCAATGCCGTCAGAACAGTATCGTAAAGGTCAGATATTCAAGCAGCTACACCAAACAGATGAACTATTTGTCATGCCAAATGCATGGAATGCCGGAAGCCCACGACTGCTGGCCGCCGAAGGCTTTAAGGCGATCGGCACAACCAGCGCCGGCATCGCCTACGGATTAGGCATTCCTGATTATGAAGGCCTGCTGAGTAGAAGCGAAGCCCTCGAAGAAGCACAGCGTATCGCCGCTAGAATCAATATTCCAGTCAGTGTAGATGCCGAAAATGGCTATGGTGATGATACTGAAGCGGTGGCCGAAACGATTCGACTCGTCGCAAAAACTGGCGCTGTCGGCGCTAATATCGAAGACTATGCCATCACTAACCAATCCAAGTTGTATGACTTCGAGTTAGCGGTTGAACGCATCAAGGCGGCCAGCGCGGCAGCCGACTCGCTCGATATCCCATTCACATTGACCGCCCGAGCCGAATGCTACTTAATCGGTCATCCCGATCCATTTGCCGAATCGGTAAGGCGCGCCAATGCCTATCGTGAAGCAGGTGCCGATTGCTTGTTTGTGCCAGGGGTCAAGGATGTCCAAACCATCGCCGCACTGGTGAAAGAAATTAACGGCCCGATCAATGTCGTGATGGGGTTAGTGGGCGAACCGATATCAGTCAAACAACTAGCTGATCTGGGTGTCAGGCGGGTCAGCATCGGTGGCTCCCTGGCACGCGCAACCTTCGGACTGATTCGCAAAGCCGCACAGGAAATTCAACAGCAAGGGAGTTTCGAATACGCGAAGCAACAAATTCCAGATAGCGAGTTATGTAAATTTTTCAAATAAATAGCTTTAGAGAATAACTTCGAGATCTCAAATTTAGCCCTCTAGTTCCACTGATACTCTCGATACTTTTATTTCATGCACTCGGCCTCTCATGGCCTGATTCGGGTTAAATAGGGCTAGATTTACACCATCACTTACAGAGCTGTGATAAAGCACGCCGTGATAGGCGTTTTTCTTTATAAATTCGCATAAGAATTGGGTCGGAATATAATCAATGGCCTTAACATGCGGAACAACAGGTCTCGTTAATTCTTTACCAAGATGAACTAAAAAATCTATATCTCCTCTTAGGCTAGCAATTTCTTTTTCATCGCTAAGTATAAATGGCGATACTGTAATACGAGGATCACGTAGATCTATTACCTCGAGGTTATTTGGGACAGCAAAAGTTGCAACGCTAACAGTTTCTCCAGTATGAGGGCGAACTTCTGAAGCGGCTGTATTTTCTGTAGATGCCAGATAAAGGTAAGGAATGCCCGCAGGGTTTGCTCGACCTTGTGACGCTTTCTCTTTGGGTGGCGCTCCCATGTCGTCAATTGTGAATGCTGAGCCGCGCTGTACTCTTGCCCGATACCATTCTTCGGACACACCATTGGGAGTGGTAACTAAATGTTGAAGAAGCTTTGAAAATAGGTCTTCGTCTATTTTATTTTCAGGGAAGAATCTATTTTGGTACATGAGTTCTTCTCTAAATGACCCCCACAAATCTAGACTGTCAGAGGTGCACAACTTTGAAGGTATAAAATTCTTTCTAACGATATCACCGTTATCAAGAATATCGGCCAAAAGCATGCAGGAGTTGGCTTGATCCATGCTGGGGTGTGCAAGCATACCCCAATCTACCTTTAGCCAATGTACCAATGGTTCACCAGTTTTATCTTCGACGTAGATAGATATTAAAAGCTCGAAATGGTCTCTCAAATCCGCAGGCAGAACCAAGTTAATATTTTTAGTGTTGCAGTACGAACAGGTTCCATATGACCTGGAAAAAGTGGGTATAACCTGTTTTCGTAGTCCTTGATCACCGAAACAGGTAGCGCAACAGAGCTTGTCATTCGCCACTATTGTGTCTCAAAATAATTCGCTAGTGTCTCTATGTGATGTCGCATCGAGAGTTTTTTAACATAGCCTAAGCCGGGGAAATGACCCTTTTTATGAAGTTGTACAAATTCACTTACGGCTGAGGTATGTAAAATTTTAGTGTTAGGACGGTTTAGCTCATTGATCATCTTGTCTAGAGCTTCGCCAAATTTGCCCGCCGGATCCTTTGGGTCATCTTGTCTTATTGATTTGAAGTGATGTACATGCATTTCATAGTCTTTTTCTGGGTCAATGAATGTAAGGTGTATAGCTACTGAATAAGCAGGACCGCCGCCCTCTGAGTAGTCGTTTCCTACAATTAGGAAATCACCAAATCCCTCCATGTTTTCATCTTCATATGTGGCATGTAAGTCGGAGAAAAATTCTGTAGGGGGGTGTTTGCGGTTAGTTCGTTTTTCGAAACCATCGCGTAATAAGACTTTATTCGCCTTCCTAAAATGCTTTTGATATAGCTTGCCACAATCTTCTTCTTGAAAAATGTGGCGACATAAAGTTATATTTTCACCTAAAGCTTGTGCTAACAATTTCGCCTCAGTAAATCCGGCATGGATGAAGGTGATTTCATAATCCTTTAATCGATTGTAGTACTCTATGGCGTCATCTACTGAGTGTTGTTCGGTTAACAAAATTCCTGCAGATATATTATGGCAATGGTCGAATTCATTTTGAAGGCACGAGAAAATGATTTTATCGTCGTTTGAGTGATCACCGTAGAAAGGGTTAATTATTACAATTAACCGCCCTTCTGCCTCCACAATTGCGGTAATAGCTTTGGTTAGTCCGCTTAGAGAGTTTTTAACTGGTTCTATAATTGGTACAAATCCAGCATCTTTTAGTAGTTGGGCATTTTCTCGTATTGTAATGAGTTCGTTCTGTTTGCCCCTGAAGTACGGATAATACATTCTTAGATCAGCTCCATTTCAATGCTTCGCTCATTGGTGTTTCCATAGCGGCAACAAGATTAATATGATCTCTTTTTCTCAAAGTGGATGATAGAGCTGCGGCTTGTAGTGAATGTGGGAGCACGCCCAACAGTTCGTCTATCACTTTTTGGGTGCGGGTGGCTTTCAATACTTCTACCATTCCTGAGTGGGCGTCAAGTGGACTTAAGGTGAGAAATAACTTTCTTAGCTCGCAGAACATTTTTGTATTTGGTAGGACTGGGATTTCCACCCCACACTTCGTTAAGACTTTTTTGGCTTCCAGAAGTCGTAGGGAGTCAAATATCGCTTCTGGAAGGGTTCTTTCTGGGGCATCAGTTGCAGCCCGGATAGTTGAAATTTGATATCTATCTGTCAGCAGTAAAATGCCCACATCTTGTGGCACTGTCGCGTTGACAGAGCGCAAATGTTTTTCACCTGTTATGACATTAACTGTTGCGAATACTTTTCTATACGAGCAAATTTGCTGGTCTAGGCGCGTTAATGTATCTCGCTCAGACTTAATTTCATAAACAGATGAAGTGCCATTCAGAATTACACTATCGGCCTTGTTATTGCCGACTCGAAATTCATTCAGCATTACTGATGTTTGCAGTGAGTGGGTACCAAGCAAAATTTTATTAGCTATTGCAGCCTTGTAAATGTACTCGTGCCTATAGTGCTTGTTCTTTAATAAGCCGAACGCAGCGTCAAATAAATCACGAACCTTTTTGTCAGGGGTAGTTAATTCTAATGTTGCGGTCTCATTGGCTAGGCGAGCAAAAAGTGGAGAGCGCCCGTACTTTGCTAGCTCCCTAAACAAGACGGGAGAGAACAGTCTCGAAACAGCAGGCAGCTGTTGATTTTCACGAATTTTTATTTTCGACGACATAAATATAATAGTAACTGATTTAGATAATACTTGGGTGAGATTTTCGATGGTGGTTAATGGGGTAAACGTTGACTCATCTATCTGCTGCTGAATTCTGACTTTAGAACAGAACTTAGCTATCCATGGCATAGAAATTTCGAATTATGCCCAAAATACTCCGCGTCCTTGAAGAAAGGCCTGGCTAGGCAAAAAAATGAATTGATTTAAACAGAATTGGCCTTTTCTAGTTATCCCGCAGATGTTGATTGAGCACTGATAAGGATGTGGAACATTTTGCGAACCACATCATTGCCGCCAACATCGAGGCAGTTCGTTCCTCACCAAATCCTATGACGGGTGCTTTGTTGAAATAGTTGCGTTTCCTAAGTAATGGGTTATCGTGAAAGCAAGCGAACGCAGGTGAAACAATATGGCTACTACAATAACTCTTCGGCTTGATGAAGAAACCAATAGCAGGTTATCTGGTTTAGCGAGTGCTACTGAACGCTCAAAAGCTTACCTAACGACCCAGGCACTCAAGCTATTTCTAGAAAACAACGAATGGCAAGTGCAGGCAATCAAGGAAGCGGTAGCTGAAGCTGATATTGCTAGTCCAGACCAATTTGCAGGGAACAATGAGGTTATGGCCTGGATGGAAACCTGGGGTACAGAAAATAAAATCGAACCACCGCTATGATGGAGGTTGTCTGGTTTAAAGCAGCCGTTGAGGATTTAAAATCAGTGAGGGACTACATCGCAAAAGACAATACTGATGCAGCTAAAAGTGTAGTGCAGAAAATCAAACACAAGGTTCTTTTGCTCAGTGAGCAACCTGGCATTGGCCGTTTGGGTAGAATACCCAATACGAAGGAGTTAGTAGTCGATAAAACTTCGTATATTTTGCCGTATCGAGTGCGTGACAATAAAATTGAAATTTTGAGGGTATTGCACAGTTCGAGACGATGGCCAGAAAAATAGAGAACACAGCCATCATTTAGAAACCTCAAGTTTAACTTAAAATTCTCAGTGTCCCTGAAGAAAAGCCAAGGGCCTATCAAACCGCATCATTGGCGCAACATCGAAGCGGTTCAAATCTACGCTGGTACTTTGTTGATGGTGAGGCGTTATCAGGCTTACCCTTGGCGGTTCATTTTTGAATACGCGGAACAACAAATTAAATATGCAAATTAAATATGCGAGTTAAAAGTATGAAACTAGCAATCATCAGTGGTGGTTCGAAGGGCTTAGGCGAAAAATTGTGCGAGCAGTACCTAGCGCAAGATTTTGAAGTCATTGAATTCTCCCGAACCGCGCCGCATGCCTACTCGGTTGCTATTGATCTGGCGTCGACAAATGATGTGAGTCAAATTCTTAGTGAGGAATTAAGGCCGTTAGCAAAGCGAGAATGGCAGGAAATAGTGGTGATCAGTAATGCGGGAATTCTAACCCCCGTTGGGCCAGCTTCGAAAAAAGATATCGAATCAGTCATCGCTAATTTAAACACTAATTTCTTGTCGGCCATTGTTTTTATGACAGAGGTGTTACGGCATTTTCAACACCATACCGGCAAGAAAACACTGGCTAGTATTTCCTCCGGTGCGGCTCTGGGTGAGCGTGCTGGCTGGTCACTTTATTGTGCTGCCAAAGCAGGCCTGGAGCATTTTATTCGCTCTGTCGCCATGGAGCAGGGCGACGAGTCTCAACCCTTTAAAATGATCAATGTTGATCCAGGACTAATCGATACCGGTATGCAATCGTTAATTCGACAATCTAGTTTTGAGGACTTCCCGTCACTTGAGCAATTCAAGCAACGTAAAGTAACGGGCTTGTTAGTTCCACCGGCCAAAGTGGCTGAGGCAATAGTGCGCATTATCGAAGTTTCAAATGTGGGTAATGGTGAACGTATTAGCGTCAGTGTCACTTAACCTCGAAACTCCTTGAAAATTGATGACGATTTTGATATCAATATAGAGTCTTCCAATCAACTGTTAAAAACTGGAAAAACATGAAATCAAAAAAAGCGAAACCATCACTTAGGTACTTTTGATGTTGAATATGGATTTAAATAAAACGGTTGTCATCAGAACAGCCGAGCAGGCATGGGAACCTAGCTCGAGTGAAGGCGTGTGGCGTAAACCATTGGCACGAGAAGCGGTGGAGCATGGTCATACCACGAGCCTTGTTCGTTTCGATACTGGCTGTTCATTTGCGGAGCATAACCATCCCTTGGGCGAAGAGATTTTCGTGCTCGATGGTGTGTTTTCAGACCAATACGGTGACTATACCGCCGGTACTTACTTGCGAAACCCGCCGGGCTCGAAGCATGTGCCGTTTAGTCAGCAGGGCTGTACATTATTCGTAAAGCTGGACCAGTTTGACCCAGATGATAGCGACGAAGTCCGAGTCGATACAAAAGCAGCACAATGGTTGCCTGGGCAGGGCGAATTACAGGTCATGCCCTTGCACGAATTTGGAAATGAAAGTGTCGCTTTAGTGCGCTGGCCTTCTAATTCAAAATTTCAACCCCATATGCATTTTGGTGGAGAGGAAATATACGTTCTCTCTGGCACATTTATCGACGAATATGATAGTTATCAGCAAGGTAGCTGGATACGAAGTCCGCATAAAAGCGAGCATTTCCCCTACGTCGAAGAAGAGACTGTCATCTGGGTTAAGACGGGTCATTTACCGACCACCTAGCGGCATCTCTAAAAATGCAATTTTTCGCGATTGCCGCGTCGCTCCGGCTCCTTGCGCTTATTGCCGTGGATAGCATCTATGCTGTTTTCGCCTCAGGGTACCTACTGTTGGTGCATCGTTACAGAGATGTAACTAATTAGAACAATGCAGCAATTGTCGAGGAGCAAAAACAGATCACGGAAAAATTACTATTTTTAGAGACGCTTAGATCTAAGCATTCAGTCCTAAAAACGTTTAAAAAATAAGAGAGGCTATTTTGTCACAGCAGGCAATATTGAAATTAAAACAATCGATTAGCGAAAAGATAATCGGTCAAACCGAGCTGATTGATCGGCTGTTGATTGCCATTCTAGCGGATGGTCATTTATTGGTCGAAGGCGCGCCAGGCTTAGCCAAGACCCGCGCCATTAAAGTCCTTGGCGATTGCATCGAAGGGGACTTTCATCGCATTCAGTTTACCCCTGATTTACTACCCGCCGATTTAACGGGTACAGAAATATATCGACCTCAGGACGGTAGCTTCAAATTTCAAAAGGGGCCACTATTCCATAACCTAGTTCTGGCTGATGAAATTAATCGCGCACCGGCTAAAGTACAGTCTGCACTGCTCGAAGCGATGGCAGAGCGGCAGATAACCGTTGGCTCTGACACCTATTTGTTGCCCGAGGTGTTCCTGGTGATGGCGACTCAGAATCCAATCGAGCAGGAAGGCACCTACCCACTACCTGAAGCACAGTTGGATCGTTTTTTAATGCATGTCACTGTTGGTTTCCCGAATGCAGATCAAGAGAAACAGATTCTGCAATTGACCCGTGAAGAAGCGAGAACTAATCGCGAGCTTACCCAATCAACGAGTCAATCAGCCAAGCCAGAATCAACGCCTTCATCTATAAGCCAGAAAGAGTTACTCGAAGCCCGTCAAGAAGTACTCAACATTTATCTCGATGAAAGCCTCGAAAGCTATTTAATAGAGCTAGTGCTGGCGACGCGTAGTGCTGAAAGATATGGCGATGACTTAGCTGGCTGGATTGAGTATGGCGCTAGCCCGCGTGCGACAATGGCGCTCGATAGATGTGCTCGAGCCTATGCCTGGCTTAATGGTCGTGATTTTGTATCGCCGGAAGATATTCAAACAATTGTGCCCGATGTATTGCGTCACCGCATCATTCTCAGTTTTGAAGCCGAGGCCGAAGGTATAACACCAGATCGCTTTATTGCAGAATTAATAGGGCGCGTTGCGGTTCCATAGGATTTCATAGTCTGGGATGAAAAGATAATGACGCAAGTATCAGAAGCTGGTGACGATATTGTTCGAATCAGGCAATCGACCCTGATTGGTCTGAGCCGTGACGCCAAAAATATCCCACTCGATTTAAACTCGGTGAAAGCACAGATGTCCGGTGGATACCTGTCTTCATTTCGTGGCCGTGGTATGGAGTTTCACGAATCCAGACCTTACCAACCGGGCGACGATATTCGGGCCATCGACTGGCGAGTGACCGCAAGAAGTGGGGTCACGCATACGAAGATCTATCATGAAGAACGCGAGCGGCCCGTTTTACTTTGGGTCGATCTTAGCCCAACCATGTTTTTTGGAACGCGCCAATGTTTCAAATCGGTCGTCGCTGCCAAGCTCGCCGCATTGCTGGCCTGGAACAGTGTGCAACATGGCGACCGATTCGGTGGGCTGGTTTTTTCAGACCAACATCACGACGAGTTTCGTCCCAAACAGGGCAATGGGGCAGTCTTACATTTCATTAAAAAGCTCGCTTCTCATCCGGCCTGGAGTCAGCAAAGGAGAGCGGCAGTCACAAACGATAGCAATCCAGATGCCGGTATTCAAGCATTGAATCGACTACGTCAGGTAGTGAAGCCAGGCAGCCTTATCGTATTGATCAGTGATTTTCGTTTTTTAACGGATAGTTGCCGAACTCACCTGGCGTACCTTGCTAGGCACAATGACGTCGTCATGCTATTCACCCATGACCCACTGGAACAGGCATTGCCACCCTCGGGCTATTATCAATTGACAGACGGCGAATCGAGGTTGGCTGTTGATAGCGCTAACACCGCCAGCAGGGATCAATACCAGCAGCGATTTGCCACTCACCATCAAATGCTAGAGCAGCTCTGCAAGCAATTACATTTATTGCTGATCGACGTCTCAACCACTTCAAATTTGCTCGATGTTTTGAAGCGTGGTCTCGGGCTTCGGCCAAAGCGGTAATTATCAATATGAATGAGCTTCCATTAAAAGATATTCACTTGCCCGACGGCATTTTATGGTGGCCGCCAGCGCCGGGTTGGTGGGTGTTGGCCGTTGTGCTTATTGTGTTCCTATTGTTATTGCCAAAGTTGTGGCGATGGTTGCGCTATAAACCAGTCAGATCTTTGTCGCTAAAAGCACTTTATCTGATTCGACTAAATCATCAACAGCTGGCAGACCAGAAGCAAACATTGCAGGCGATCACGACCTTGTTACGACGCACAGTCATGAGCAAAAGTGGGCGCATCGGTCATGCAGGCGTGGTCGGTGATGACTGGTTAAAACAATTGAACCAAATGTCTAATAAAGACTGCTTCACGCAGGCGCAGGGCGAACTGTTAAAGCATGGTCGATATCAACAAATTATCGAAGACGACATCGATGGTCTGCTAGAAAGTTGTGAAAACTGGGTAAAGTCGTTACCCAAAGGAGTAGGCACAAGCCATGCTGCAACTTGACTGGCCCTGGGTTCTTCTATTGTTACCGCTCCCACTAGTTGTGTACTTTGCATTGCCAGCGAAGCCGATAGAGCAAGATGCAGCCTTGCAGGTCCCGTTTCTGGATGATTTCAAATTAACGCAACAAGCCGGTCACCGGCAACAAAAAACGCATTGGGTGAAATATCTTAGCTTGCTGGGTTGGTGCCTGATGGTACTGGCTGCCAGCCGCCCACAATGGCTAGATGAACCGATTAGCATCAACATCAGCGGCCGTGATTTGATGATGGCGGTCGATTTGTCCGATAGCATGGGCATCGAAGATTTCAAAGCTTATGATGGCGCGGTCGATCGGCTCACGGCGACCAAGGTTGTCATGAAGGAATTCATCGATAATCGAAAAGGGGACAGGCTAGGGTTGATACTGTTTGGTAGCCAAGCCTATTTACAAACGCCAATGACTTTTGACACCCATACCGTCAATCGACTATTGCAGGAGTCGGCGATTGGGCTAGCCGGTGAGCGCACTGCCATTGGAGATGCGATTGGTCTCGCACTCAAGCGTCTAGCCGTTGGTAAACAGGGAAATCGTCAAGACGGTGGTAATCGACAGGGCAATAGTGAGGAAACGTCTCAGGTATTGATTCTGATCACCGATGGCGCGAACACGGCAGGGGCGGTATCGCCCATGAAGGCAGCTCAACTGGCAGCCGAAAAAAAACT
>JBDNJA010000118.1:0-4890 GCA_041688005.1 Gammaproteobacteria bacterium | reverse complement strand
CTTATCAGGCCTACGTTGCTGGGTGGTATTGGCGAGTTGGTCACGCCTGATGGCGCTGTGGCTTATCAGGCCTACGTTGCTGGGTGGTATTGGCAAGTTGTGCACGCCTGATGGCGCTGTGGCTTATCAGGCCTACGTTGCAGCCAACCAGCATCTTTCATGTTTTCATGCGTGGCAAAGTCGGATAGTGCTGTTCCATGTAATGGGCTTACGACAAAGATCGACGCCCTTCGATTCTATAAGTATAATCCACAACATCAAATCTACTGCCTGGAACCTCATTTAATTGAACATCGCAATTAGCCAAAACAACCGAGTACTGTCGGGGATGCGTCCCACAGGGTTGTTACACTTAGGTCATTACCACGGCGTTTTAAAAAACTGGATCGAACTACAGCATAGTTATGAGTGTTTTTACTTCGTGGCTGACTGGCATGCTTTAACCACGCATTATGAAAATCCCTCTATTATTGGCGAAAGTTCACGCAATATG
This sequence comes from Gammaproteobacteria bacterium, assembly GCA_041688005.1. GTDB lineage: Bacteria > Pseudomonadota > Gammaproteobacteria. The sequence goes on along the minus strand of JBDNJA010000118.1, from coordinate 4,397 downwards.
GTGATTGATTGGCTAGCGACTGGAGTAAACCCGGGTAACTCGACTATTTTTGTGCAGTCTCGTGTCCCAGAGCATGCAGAACTGCACACCTTATTATCGATGATAACGCCACTCGGATGGCTAGAGCGTGTGCCGAGTTTCAAGGATCAGCAGGAAAAACTCAAAGACAAAGACCTCGCGACTTACGGCTTTTTGGGTTATCCATTACTACAAAGCGCAGACATTCTGATGTACAAAGCCGCATTTGTGCCTGTTGGCGAAGATCAGGTGGCGCATGTCGAATTAACACGAGAAGTGGCCAGACGATTTAATCATTTATACGGCAAGGAAGTCGACTTTGAGCAAAAAGCGGAAGCCGCGATAAAGAAGATGGGTAAAAAGAACGCTAAACTCTATAAAGAAACCCGAAAACGATATCAAGAGCATGGCGATACAGGTGCCTTGTCGGTTGGGCGAGCATTGCTGGAAGCACAGCAAAATATAAGCCTGACTGACAGAGAGCGATTACTAGGGTTTCTCGATGGTGGTGGGCGAATTTTGTTGCCAGAACCGCAATCGCTCTTGACAATTTCATCCAAAATGCCGGGTACCGATGGGCAAAAAATGTCGAAGTCTTATGGCAATACCATTGCGCTTCGAGAAGAACCCGATGTCATTGCAAAGAAAATAAAAACAATGCCGACTGATCCGGCCAGAGTCAGAAGAAACGATCCAGGCGACCCAGAAAAATGCCCGGTGTGGAAGTTGCATCTGGTTTACTCTTCAGAAGAGATCAAGTCTACGGTTGTCATAGGTTGTAAAACAGCCTCGATTGGTTGTATCGATTGTAAACAGTATATTACTGATGCCATTATTGAAGAGCTGAAGCCAATTCAACATAGAATTAAAGATTATCTAGATGATCTGTCTGGCGTCGACAGTATTATTAATGACGGCTGTGAAGCCGCACGAGATGTCGCGCAAGATACCATCGAAGAAGTCCGAAAAGTCATGGGTTTGACAACGCGCTAAGCTGATGAGCAATCTATCGACCCAACAGTCTTCGAAAAATTCAATGAATGACTCAACGCCTAGCTCATCGATTGACTCATCTATAAAGAATGTATCGATAAGCTCATCGATAAGCTCATCGATTAAGAACGCATCGATTAAGAATGCATCGAATCAATCGGAAATGCCCTTTGCGCTAGTGCAGGGCGAACCATTGACGATGATTCCGCAAGACTTATACATACCGCCAGATGCGTTGCAGGTATTCCTTGATGCTTTTGAAGGACCGCTAGACTTGCTGTTGTACTTAATCAAGCGGCAGAATCTGGATGTTTTGAATATCCCGATCGCAATGATTACCAAGCAGTACATGGAATATATTGATTTAATGGATACTATGGCGCTTGAGTTGGCGGCTGAGTATTTGGTGATGGCAGCTATGCTAGCTGAAATTAAATCTCGTATGTTATTACCTCGTCCTGATGAGTGCGCTGATGAAGATGACCCGCGAGCCGAACTGATTCGCCGCTTGCAGGAATACGAACAGTTTAAAAAAGCAGCTGAAGACATGGATGCGCTAGATAGGTTAGAGCGCGATATTTTCCTAACCAATATAGAAGTGCCAAAATTCGAAGTCGAAATGCCGCTACCCGACGTAAGAATGAATGATTTACTGATGGCTTTCCGAGATGTCGTGAACCGAGCCGAGCAGTATGCGAGTCATCATGTACAACGCGAACCACTCTCGGTACGAGAGCGCATGGTATTCGTCCTTGAGACACTATCTTCCGATCGCTTTACCAGTTTCCTTGACTTTTTTGATGCCAGTGAAGGGCGAATGGGGCTTGTCGTCAGTTTTCTGGCGATACTCGAATTGCTCAAAGAATCGATGATCGAACTAGTTCAGAGTGAGAGCTACGCACCCATCTATATAAAGGCCATATAGCATCATGGACAACGAAAAATTAAAACCAATTCTAGAAGCTCTGCTCTCGGCGACAGATAAGCCTTTGGCTATTAATTTCATGTTCGATCTTTTTTCTGGTGATATTGACCAACCGAGCAAAGACGATATTCGTCAGGCCCTCCATGAGTTGGTAGAAAAATATGAAGGCTCAGGTCTCGAATTGAAGCAAGTTGCATCGGGCTTTAGGTTTCAAATAAGAGCTGACTATGAAACTTGGGTCGCCCGCCTGTGGGACCATAAGCCACCGAGATACTCACGCGCACTACTCGAAACAGTTGCTCTCATTGCTTATCGGCAACCGATTACCCGAGGTGGAATCGAAGATATTCGTGGCGTTAGTGTCAGCACCAATATCATAAAAACACTGCAGGAAAGAGAGTGGGTGAAGCCGTTAGGCCACAAAGACGTGCCTGGTAAGCCAACACTGTATGGCACGACAAAAGAGTTCCTCGACTATTTCAACCTGAAGTCGCTCAATGAGTTGCCAACACTATCGGAAATAAAGGACCTCGATCAATTCCATCCTGAATTGGCTTTTGCTGAAAAAAGTGACGTCAACGCTAATTAAGCTTCTATAATTAGAGCACTCTTATTTCTTATTTCTTATTTCTCATTGATATGCAAGAAGGGAAGATGGTCTACGTATTTCCTCATCATCAAAAAGTCACTTCAGTATCGCTGTCAAAAGATGGCCGCTACGCGCTTACGGGGTCCAATGATTGGCATGCCAGTCTTTGGGATCTAAAAAATGACACTAGTGTCAGCTGACTTTTCGGATAATGGCCGCATTCTGGCCGTTGGGCGGGCCGCAAAATCAATCGATACCTGGGATGTAACCCCAGGCAAGCGCAATGAAACCTGGCGCTCAAAAGTAAAACACCTGGTACAGCCCGACTCTGCTACTATTCTCGACCTAAAGCTCGACGCGAATCCGAAAACGCTTATATCGGAATCATCTACTGGCATTGGTCAAAGCTGGGCGCTCAAACCATAGCTTAATTAATAATTTAATCATTCCCAATCAATTATCCTAATCAATTATCCTAATTAATTAACAACAAGGCATAACAGACAAAACATAATGGAAAGAATCCAGAAATTTCTCGCTCATCAAGGCGTTGCCTCCAGACGTCAAGTTGACCAAATGTTGCAGGACGGTCGTATTACCGTTAATGGCAAACCCGCAAAACCGGGTGATCAAGTAGCTGGCGGCGAAAAGATTGCTGTTGATGGCAAATTGTTGCGTATCTCTAGAACCGAAGCTCGTCCGAAAGTGATGATGTATCACAAACCCATCGGTGAGGTTTGTAGTCGAAAAGATCCAGAAGGCAGGCCCGATGTGTACAGGAACTTGCCCAATTTACAGCAGGGTAGATGGGTTGGCATCGGACGGCTCGATATCAATACCAGTGGGTTACTGTTGTTTACCAATCAAGGTGAGTTGGCCAATCGACTGATGCATCCTTCCTACGAGGTTGAGCGTGAATATGCGGTACGTATTCATGGTGAAGTGACGCCGGAAATGATGCAAGACTTGCGCAAAGGCGTCATGTTAGAAGATGGTGAGGCTAAATTTGAAAATATTGTTGACGCCGGTGGTGAAGGCACTAATCACTGGTATCACGTGACGCTTAAAGAAGGAAAAAATCGTGAAGTGAGACGATTGTGGGAAGCGGTAGGCGTCGAGGTCAGCCGTTTGCAACGCGTTAGGTACGAGAGTTTCACCTTACCCAAATGGTTGAAACCAGGTAAGGTCAGGGTATTTGAAGATGATGTTGTGCGGAAGTTATACGAACGGCTCGACCTTAGTTATCCCGAGATAGCTAATCGTCGGCATTCGGCTCGAGGAAAACGCTAGGCGCTTGCTTGATCAGTACTTTTGTTTAGTTGTTTACCGAGTCAACCCCCATTGGATTTGCTATAGACCGTCAGCAACTTTAGATTTTGAATGAACTGGGATAGGGCAGGTAATCATCATTGTGGCGCCCGCGGGTAATGGCGATGAAATTAACGTCAATTGGTATGAATACTGATGGCTAACAAAAAAGTCAATAAATGGTGCCAAGCGGCACTGCCGGACAACTTTGATCGAGTCAGAAAAGATACTGCAGCCATTCAGCAGTTTTTAAGAAAACAATTGCCAGACCCTATGAGTCAACAGGTATCAGTAGTTAATTTGACCACTGATACCATTGTTATCGCGGTATCTGATCCCCAGATTTCGAATTATTTGAGATTGTATATAGCCGAAATACAGCAGCAAATACAGGAAACATTCAGTCTTAAGCAAGTCTTAAAAATTAAAACAATACCGAGTTCTGTATTGAAATCAGATCACGTATTGCCCGCCGCAAAAATACCATTGAAGGTCAAACCTGAAACTGTACAAAAATTGCAACGCGGAGCCGACTGGATTGAAGACGAAGGTTTGAAACAGGCG
>JBDNJA010000117.1:0-12116 GCA_041688005.1 Gammaproteobacteria bacterium | reverse complement strand
CGAGCGACGATATGATACGCCTTTCGCTATGGCTGTTCGCATATAGTCAGCGGCAAGGTTGTCGAGTAAATGGTTCTTCAATAACAGCGTAATTAATGCAAAGCTGCCAACCATATAGCAAATAAGAGGGAGAATTGAATGCCAGATGATGTCGCCGATCTTTTCCGATGAACTCATTTCGTCATAACTGAAACTGACAAAACCACTCATTGGAAACCATTCTAACTGGACTGAAAAATAGAGTAACAAGAGTGAGCCGAGCGCATAACCAGGAATGGCATAACCGGTAAATATAAGGATGGATGTTAGACTGTCGACCAGTGTGCGGTGCCTGATGGCCTTAAGGACGCCCAGTGGTATGCACACCAGATAAGTGATAACTAGAGTGATCAAGCCATAATAAATCGAGATAGGCAGACGTTGTTGAATAACGTCCCATACGGGTTCGTTATATCGATAGGATGATCCAAGATCACCTTGTAACACCTTCCACGACCAGTTCGCAAAGCTCTCTAGAAGTGGTTTGTCGAAACCATAGTATTGACGAAGTTGATCGAGTTGTTTCTCCGAGATAGCCAAATCCTGGCCTGCGATCGACGTTGACATGCCGGTTGAAACATCCAGCTGTTGTAGCTCCATGATGGCACGCTCCAGTGGGCCACCTGGCACTAGTCGGGTGATGGCAAATACGATGACCATGATACCGAGTAGCGTGGGAGGGATGAGTATTAATCGGCGCAGTAAATAGTCGCGCATGCCGAAGTATTTGATTTGGAATGGATAGTTTTCACAGGACTCATGTTGCCACAATGCTGGTGTCAAATTCAACTTTTAGCATAAACATATATTTGTCACTCTAAATAGGTACTTATACGTTATGCTATTGCCGCTAATAAAATTGAAGCTGACATTATGATTTTTTCGGATTTTGGAAAACGATTTTCTGACTACTCGGGCATAACCCATTTGATGGACGACCTAAATGAAGGGCTATTGCAGGATGGTGTGATAATGATGGGCGGTGGAAATCCAGCAGCTATTCCAGAGGTATTAGCGCTTTTTGAAGCCACACTGCAAAAATTGCAAGCCTCCAATGACCTGGTCAAAACCCTAACTAACTATGATGGCCCTTGTGGGAATACTGCATTTATAGAATCGCTGACATTGTTTTTTCGAGAGCAGTATGGCTGGAATATTACTGAAAAAAATATTGCACTCACTCATGGCAGCCAAAGCTCTTTTTTTGCGCTGTTTAATTCTTTTGCGGGCCGATCGAATGGTAGATTTAAAAAAGTGCTAATTCCACTGGTTCCTGAATATATCGGTTATACCGATGTAGGAATCGAAAAGTCGATGATAACCAGCCAGCAGGCCAAAATAAATCACCTGGCTAATGGCATGTTTAAGTATCAGGTCGATTTTGACAACCTGGATATAACGAATGATACGGGCTTAATCTGTGTATCGCGCCCTACTAATCCGAGTGGGAATGTCATAACTGATGGCGAGTGCCAGCACCTGGCGCGATTGGCTAAAAAGAATGATGTCCCTTTGTTAATCGATAGTGCTTATGGAACGCCTTTCCCTAGTATTATTTTTACCGAAGTGACACCTTTTTGGGATGAAAATACAATTGTATGCATGAGCCTGTCAAAGCTTGGATTACCCGGTGCCAGAACAGGCATTGTGATCGCCAATGAAGAGGTGATAAAGCAGTTTAGTAATATGACTGCTATCACCAGTCTCGCGCCCGGTGGTACAGGGCCTGCTATCGTAAATCAACTGTTGCGAGATAAATCATTGCTACCACTTTGTCATGATTTGATCCTACCGTTTTATCGTCAACGGGCTAAGGCTACGATTGACTTGCTGCAAGCAGAAATAAACGACCCTCGATTCCATATACATCAACCCGAAGGCGCATTGTTTCTATGGTTATGGTTTGAAGGTTTAAAAATATCAACCAGTGACTTGTATCAACGCCTAAAACAAAAAGGGTTATTGGTTGTTCCTGGGGAATATTTTTTTCCAGGACAAGACGAAGTAACGCAACACGCGCAAAGTTGCATCCGTATCAACTATGTGCAAAGTGAGGACGACGTGAAAAGAGGTGTTAAAATTCTGGCAGACGTACTACGTGCTAACTGGTAAAAATCAAACGAGTTGGGACTACTTCGAGGTATGGGTAAATACACCATCCCAGTTTTCACCCGGTGGGTTACTTCTATAGTCGGTGACGCAATCTAAATAAACCTGATATAAAAAATGATCAGGATGTGATCGATTTAGGTTAAAGAAATCGGTGACTATTCAGGTCGCCGCAAAGGTACCCGGGCATTACTGTAATACCCGGGTTTAGAGAAGAGCCAGAACAGGTAGTTATTTTCTTATTATTCAGTTACTTAACTGTTGCGTAGTCTACGCCATACCATTTTTTCGATAACTTTCTTAATACGCCATCCTTGCGCATCGCTGCAACGGTGCTAGCCACTTTTGAGTTAAGTTCACTATCACCCAGATCGATTGTCACGGCTAGTGGCTCGTAGAAGATTGGATCACCGACGACCTTAATTGGGTAGCCGTTTTCTATCGCTTCCAGAAAAACAGGCAGGCTATCCAAAAGGACTAAGAAAGGAAGATATGTCGATACAGGCTAGAATTATGGCTGTAGCCGATATTTTTGAGACATTGACCGCCAGTGACCGGCCTTATAAACCTGGAGAAAGCTATCGGAGTGCTTGAAAATCATGAAGGTTATGAAAAAAGAAAATCATATAGACCCTGATATTTTTGATACTTTTGTCAAAAATAAAGTGTACCTAGACTATGCCAAAGAGTTTCTTGACCCAGAGCAAATTGATGAGTCAATTATTTCCAGCCATCTAATTTAACCCGATCATCCAAAGTCCGACAGACTCCAGACAGTGCTAACCGGATTGTTGAGTAATATCGACATACAATTTTAATTTTTGCCCAGGTTGGAGATATTTACCAATCTTGTTCCAACGCTTGATGTCAGAGACGCGAATATTAAATCGGTCTGCAATACGCGATAGCGAATCGCCTTTCCTGATGGTATATCTCAACGCATGAACAGTTTTAGTAGGACCGGTAGTAGACAGGCTAGCTTGTTGCGCTTTGGCTGCTCTTTTCGTCCAAACGACGAGCTTCTGTCCAACGCGGAGTGTGTCTATTGGTGCGATGCCATTCCATTTGGCTAGTGCTGCTGTAGTGACCCCATAATTTCGAGAAATTTTCCAGAGGCTTTGTCCCGACCGCACCACATGCGCTTTTTTTGTGCCTGATCGGGTCTTATTTTGTATTTTGTTTAGACGCGCATTTTTACTCATCGTGTAAGTCTTCAGCGACTTGGTTGCCGTTGGTACCATCAAATATTTGCCTGCGCGTATTTGAGAGCCTTTGATATTGTTAACACTTTTTATGAGCGCCGTTGTCGACCGGTATCGACGCGATATTGTGCTCAGGTTTTCTCCTGTTTTAATTTTATGTCGAACCCAGTTAATACGTTTTTCAGGTGGTACTGCTTGCAAGGCCACTTTAAAAGCTTCGGCTTTATCGAGTGGTAATAACAGGCGGTGAGGGCCTTTAGGTGCAGTAGCCCAGCGGTTGAAAGCAGGATTTAATTGATATAACTCATTGATCGTGATACCTGCTAGATCGGCTGCTAGCGCAAGATCGAGTTGGTCATCGAGCTCTACCAAGGCATAACTATGTTTATTATCGACTGGAAATAATTCGAATTCATATTTTTCAGGATTCTCGAACAACTCTTTTAGTGCCATAAACTTCGGCACATAGTCTGTTGTCTCTCGATGTATTTTCGTTAAATGCCAAAAGTCTGTGGGGCGATTCTTTTTCTTATTGTAGCGAATCGCTGATCGTATTCTGCCTGGTCCCGCATTATAGGAAGCTAATGCCAACTGCCAGTCACCATCAAACTGTCCTGATAGACTAACCAGGTAGCGGATGGCGGCACGGGTTGATTCAATAATGTCGCGACGGCCGTCGTACCACCAATTTTGCTTAAGACCAAGGTACCTACCTGTCGAGGGTATTATTTGCCACAGCCCTGATGCTCTGCCAGGTGAGTAAGCAAATGCCTGGTATGCACTTTCAATGATCGGTAGTAGTGCCAGTTCTGTTGGCAGGTTTTGTTTTTCGAGTTGGTTTAAAACAAAAGGTAAAATAGGGGCGGCACGCTCCATTACACGAGTAAGATATGTTCGGTGTTCCAGGTACCATTTTAATTGTGCTTGAACTCGGCTATTGTCAACCGAATCGAGCTGCATACCCTGTCGTAAGCGATACCAGGCGCTGGTTTTCTTTTTAAGCTCGGCTTGCCCTAACGCGGCTTTTTCAAGTGCCTGGACAACGATGAGTCTATCTGCCTCAGCTTTAGCCTGGTCAATTGCCATTTGACGCATGGCCATTCCTTCTTGTTGTTCAAGAGTAGGGGAAGGGGGTGGATTAACGTCATCCAATACTGATGGCTCAGCATCCAGTATGACGGTAATCGTTTCAGTCGTTGTGTCTGAAACCGAGTTTGAAGTATCTACTGACGCAGTATCAAAATCGGCTACCGCCGCAGCTAATGCTGGCTCAGGCTGAGTTTGGTCCGCCGGGAAAGATTGTAAAGTCTGACAACCTGACAATAGCAAAAGGCAAGAAAGAGTGGCGTATAAGCCAATGTTAGAACCTAGTTTCATTTATAACCATTTAAATTGTTAGTAACAGTAGAGTGTAGACGCTAAAATAGGCGCCATTGTACTGTTCATGAAATAAGATTCAAATGCGATTTCAGCGGAATAAACCAATAAAGGTAAAACAACAAAGGCTCTTGAGCATTAGCGAGTGGTATCAGACACCATTAGGTGAGATTTTGTTCAGTGAATTGAAGTTTTGTCTGGACCCGGTACTGGCAACGACTTTTGGCTACTACTCAATTCAAATCGGTTGTGCGCCGCAATCTGAGCCTTTGCTCGAGCCTTGTCGCGTGAAATACCACTTTAATCTTGAGGCTAATAGTAATGATCTCGATGTAAAGGCTCATCCGGCTTTGTTACCGATCGCGACCGATAGCGTTGATCTGGTCGTACTAATGCATCATTTGTCTAACACTAAAGAGCCACATGCCATTTTACGAGAGGCTTTTCGAGTGCTGATTCCTGAGGGTAAACTTATTATCATCGACTTTAATCCCATATCGTTTTGGGGCTTAAGGCACTTTTTTCAATCTTGGTTAGAACACATTCCTTGGAGCGGGCATTTTTATACGGCCAGGCGAGTGACTGACTGGATGAAGCTACTGGGGTTTGATAAGCAAAAGCATATGCAGGTTGGATATATGCCGCCTATCCACCATGCTGGGTTGATTCGAAAATTGTCGTGGCTGGAGAAGGGCATGAAGAGCTGGTTGCCTTTTTCGTCTGCACTCAATGTGTTGATCTATAACAAAAATATTTCTCCGTTGACGCCAGTTCGTCATCGTTGGGTTGCAAGAAAACTCCTGCCGGGTAAAGTAGCGCGCCCCTCAGTTGGCCGTGGTATGAAATATGAAAAATAAAGTGGTGATTTACACCGATGGTGCCTGTCGAGGCAATCCCGGGCCTGGTGGTTGGGGTGTACTCCTGAAATATAAAGACAGTGAGAAAACATTGAAGGGGTTCGACACCGAGACCACGAATAACCGGATGGAGTTGATGGCCGTCATTGAAGGCCTGCGGTCACTAAACCGTGGCTGCGCCGTTGAACTAAACACCGACTCAAAGTATGTGTTGCAGGGCATTAATGACTGGATTGTAAACTGGAAGAAAAACGGTTGGAAAACGGCGGCTAAAAAACCGGTTAAAAACGTTGACCTATGGCAACAGCTCGACGAACAAGCGAATCGACACGACATCAGCTGGCATTGGGTAAAAGGCCATTCCGGCGTCCCTGGAAACGAAGCAGCAGATCAATTAGCAAATGATGCCATTGATCAGGCGAAGGCTAAATCATGAGGCAAGTCGTACTCGATACTGAAACCACTGGCCTCGAAACCAGTCAGGGCCATCGGATTATTGAAATTGGTTGTGTTGAATTAATCGATAGGCGTATCACTGATAAGCATTGGCATTTTTATATTAATCCCGAGCGCGAGATAGATGCAGGTGCTTTCGCTGTGCATGGTATTAGTCGCGAGTCACTACAAGATAAACCGTTATTTGCCGATGTTGCGCAAGACTTTGTTGACTATATCAATGGTGCTGAGCTGGTTATTCATAATGCCGCTTTTGATGTTGGTTTTCTGGATTACGAATTCGCCAAGCTGGGTGGGGAAGGCACTCGTATAAGCTCGATTTGCAGCGTACTTGACACGCTGGTGATGGCACGACAAAAGCATCCGGGGCAGAAAAATAATCTGGACGCGTTATGCCGTCGTTACTTTATCAATAATAGCCAGCGTAGTCTGCATGGCGCACTACTCGATGCGCGAATATTGGCCGATGTTTATTTGGCGATGACCGGTGGACAAACAGCGCTCAGCCTGGGTGACGACGGAAGTCACGAGCAACACACTGGTGAAACCAATAACCGCGCCATCGAAAGAACAGGCCCGATACCCGTCTGGCAAGGAAATGCTGAGTCAGACCTGGCACATAATAACTATATCGCTTTCCTCGCCGAACAGTGTGACGATCCAGCTTGGAAGTAATTAACGCCAGAAATAGTTGATTCGTTACGAGTGTTTCATAATCCTGGCTTTATCTCGCTGCCAGTCTCTATCCTTTTCCGACGCCCGTTTATCGTGCGATTTTTTACCTTTCGCCATCCCAAGCTTTATTTTCGCACGCCCCCGAATCCAATAAGCCGACAGAGCGACAATGGTATAACCCTTTCGGTCTACCATGGCCATTAAGCGGTTGATTTCTCTTTGATGGGCGAGTAATTTTCGTGTTCTGGTGGCAACTGGGTTAATGTGGGTCGAAGCGGTATTGAGTGGACTAATATGCGCGCCGATGAGCCAGAGCTCACCGTTTTTCGCCATCACATAGCTTTCTTTTAATTGTAGGTTATTGTTGCGCAAACTCTTCACTTCCCAGCCTTCGAGCACAATTCCAACTTCGAGGTCATCCTCAATCGAATAGTCGTGGCGCACCACACGATTAGTTGCGATTGTATTGTCAGACGTTTTTGATTTCTTTTTTGCAGACATAGCCAGGAAATAGAGAAACTAACAAGCGGGCGCCTATTCTCGGTTCAAAACCTTTAGTTGACAAGTAAAACCTGAAGATAAATTGAGTCCTAATTTTTAGTGAAATTAACGAAGTCGGCTAACGCGGCATAGCAAGCAGCAATAAAGCGATCAAAAACGTCATCACGCACCGTAATGGACTCGTGTGCTTTGATGACTTGTTTGGCATCTTCTTTAATTAGGGCTTTTCATGCCCTTAAGGGCGGCGGCTTTTTCTGCTGCTGCTTTCACGGCATCGTCTATGCGCATATCAATACGGGATAAGATGGCATCAGATTATGCATTTAAAAGCGAAGGGTCTAGCTTTTATGTAAATCACTAAACCCACTGCAAACCAAAGGTTCAGTCATCATGCATCGTACCGATAGTTCTAAAATATAAGGGATCAGATATTGGAGGTCATGGTTGAGCAGTTTCCTGTTTAGCTTTGCTGCAATCAATGTCATTTTACGGGTTTATGGCTAACCTCTGACCGAATCCATATACATTCGAAGTAGAGCAGGGTTGACACCCTGTAATCGTTGGCGCGCAGCAATTTCATCTGCTTCGGTTAGACGGCAATGCAGTAGCGCAATCATTGCCTGGCTGGCCGGTTGCGTGAATTCTGAATATTTATCTAGATGCTGCATCACCCCCGGATTTTTTGCCAAAACGAACGCTGGAAAACAGGTGATTGACCAGGCCTCGTCGAATGCCAAAAAGTCTTCCAGTAGCTGGCTAATTGCGATACCGCCGCTTTGCGACATGGCTGTTTTGGCGTAATGGTTATGCCGGTCCGTTAGCAAACACCAGGACAGCAGTGCCTGACCCTGTTGCCATAAAGCCTCATAGGTTACAGCCAGCCGTTCTAGTAGTGTCGCATGCTGGTAGAGTTCTGGATCGTTGTTGAGGGTTTGTAAAACTGCTGGCCAATCGGAGATTTGCATTAGCGCGTAGCTTTGGTGCAACTTTGAGTTTTGCTGCTCGAATGGGATGTCGGTCAGGCTTGAGGATAAGCGACGCCAGGCGAGAGTGAGATAATCACGCGCCAATGCGCCAAGCGTTTCCTGTGCTAATGGCTTAACTTCCTGTTCCAGCCCTTCCAATTCGGCTTTGATGTCGTTGGGCTCTATTATTGGGCTGTTTTGCATATGCTGGGCATAATTGATCAAATCCTGATAAGCGCCGAGTAGTTGGTGTGCTGGGTTAAGATCGATCAGTTGCTGCAACTGGACTGCGGCCGGTTCGAATGCGCGAGCACAGAGGGATTCGCGCAGTTTGTTTTCGGCAATGAGCGCGCTATTGTCCATGAATAAATCGAGTTGCGGTACATCCTGTGACCTGATCCAGCACTGTGTGAGCAGGCCGTGATGTTTCGGATTTTTACTCGCGATGAGCGCAGAATTTTGCAGGCCATCCCAGCGGCAGTAAACCTTATCTTCGCTACTTAACCCGAGAGCCTGGCAATGTAACGTGCTGCTTTGGAGTAAATTCTCTAGCGCTTGCGGGCTTAACTTCAGCTTTTCATCGAGGCTTTTTAAGTGACCGTAACGCCAGGCTTCATAGTCGTTGTAATGCAATTCATTTTTCGCCAGCAACCAGTCAATCACGCTGAAAAAACCGAGTTCTCCAAGCTGTTGATCTATCGCGGCGATATCGAGTCTGCCTGCTTCTAACATGGTTCGGGTTGCTCCTCTTGCCAGAGCTTGAGCAAGTCTTCGAGCTTTAATGCAAACTCTTTACCGCTGGTCTGGGCCTGTCGGTTGATGTGCTGGTTTAATACTGCTTTGCGTTGTTGCAGTTGGATGATTTTTTCTTCGATCGTGTTCTCGGCGATCAGCTTGTAGACGAACACTGGCTTGTCCTGGCCGATGCGATGGGCGCGGTCGGTAGCCTGTTGTTCGGCGGCATTATTCCACCAGGGGTCATAGTGGATTACGGTGTCTGCTCGGGTCAGGTTCAGGCCGACACCACCAGCCTTTAAGCTGATTAAAAATACTGGAGCTTGACCCTGCTGAAATTTTTTGACAAGTTCAGCGCGGTTACGGGTCTTGCCGGTGAGTTTGAGGTAGTGAATTTTATGCGCTTGTAAATCTTCGGCGAGCAGGTCCAACATGCGAGTAAATTGCGAGAAAACCAGTATCACGCGATTTTCCGCCACCAGTTCAGTTATCATTTCTATGCAATGCTCGCGCTTGGCTGAGCGCACAGTGTATTCATTCAATAATCTTGGATCGCAACAGGCCTGGCGCAGTTTTAGCAGTGCGGTGAGTAGTAGTATTTGTCGTTGTCCACCGACGTTCTGTTCTGACAACTGTTGTTGTATTTCGAGCCACTCGGCTGATTTAACACGCTGATAAAATGCCTGCTGGCCTTCATCCAGGCGGATAGTTTGGTTAATCTCTGTCTTCGCAGGTAAGTCTCTGGCGACTTGATCTTTTTGCCGACGTAACATGAACGGGGCGATGCGAGTCAGTAATTGCTGCAATTGATCGCTATTGCCATCTTGCTCGATGGGTTTTTGATAATTGTTTTTAAATTGGTTGCGACTGCCGAGGCAACCGGGCATTAAAAAGTTGAGCAATGACCATAATTCACCAAGGTGATTTTCGACAGGGGTGCCTGATAAGCACAGACGATAATCACTCTCAATCTCTCGCAGTGCCTTGCTTGTGTGCGTGTCAGGGTTCTTGATCATTTGCGCTTCGTCGAGTATGAGCCAGCTAAGTGACTGGCTCTTCCAGCGTTCCAGGTCATTAACAATCAGCGCATAACTACTGATAATAATGTCGTAACTATTTAACTGGGGCCAGTGTTGGTGGCGCTTGTTGCCGTGGATAACGATGTGAGTCAAGTGCGGTGTGAAGCGCTCGATCTCTGTTACCCAGTTATGCAGCAAGCTCGTCGGTGCGACGATTAGCGCTGGTTTATCGAGGGCACCCTGCTGTTTCTCCAGGCTCAAATGTGCCAGCGTTTGCAATGTTTTTCCAAGACCCATGTCGTCTGCTAGCAAACCGCATACCCGGTTCTGTTTCAAATGTTGTAGCCAGCAAACACCAAGCCATTGATAGGGCCGCAACTCGGCTTTCACATCACTCAATGCACTATCGAGCAAAGCCGGTGTTCGATGGATACTCATCGCCTGATCGAACTGTCCGAAATCGCCCTGCCAATCGGTATTGGATGGTAATTGTTGTTGCAGGTGGTGCAGTCGATATATCTGGGTTAGTGGCACTCGGAAATCGCTGTTTCGAGTAGTTGTCCAATCACCCAAAATTTCCATGATGCCGGTGAGCCGCTCTGCTGGTAACAACAATAACCGACCATTTTCCAGGTTGAGAATGATATCGTCATTAGCAGATCCTCTATTAAAGACCTGTAATTGTGATATCAAATCCTTCAGATTGACTGTTTCATCACCAACTCTAAGTTCGAGTAATAGTTGGCTATAGTCAGCCTCGCTCTGATCGAGCTGCACCTGCCAGTTATCGACGCTGACATAGTGATGGCGAAAACCGGATTCGATTAAAAACTCGAAACCCTGAGATTCGAGTAGAACGCGTTTATGGATGAGCAAATCCTTCCATGCCTTTTGATCAGGGCTATGCCTGCAATATGGGTTGCTATCAACCACTGGTGATTCCAGATCAGATAGCAGTTGCCTTAACTGGCTTTGATAAAGCAGCCTTTGCTGCTCATGGTGTTCGAGGTGAACTAACTCTACGCCATCCCAATATAACAAATTTTGCCTGGCTGCTTCGACGCTATGAGTCACACAATAGTGCTGACTGATATAGCGAAATTTGAGCTCGATAAAGTCACGCTGGCCATTTTCCGCCGCTGATGATGGCAGGCTATAGCAGTGCAATATTGGAGTCATGCTGGTGCATGTTTCTCTTGCTGGCAAGACTGAGGGTAAGGGCAGATCAAGCTTTTGCCAGTCGCATTGGTGTTCTATCAAAAATGCGGGTATTGCTTCTGGTGCTAAGGGCTGATGGTTTGCTTTTGCAGTTTCGATCGCTTCTTTGTCAAGTGAAGTAATGCCATTATTCAGTTTGCCATTCTGATAAACAAAAACATGAGTGCCGAGACAAAATAAACTGCCGTCGTTTTCAGTGTGCCAGCGCAATCGCTGCAACCCCATGTCGTCAACTATCCATCGTAGTTCGACGGCTTGCCTGGATCCCGATTTAAGTAGTAGCCAAACAGAGGGTCTGGTTTCGATATAACAGCGCCCAGTTTCGATTAAAGCCTGCAGAAAAATAGCACTCTCATACTCCGGCAGCTTATTACCGTGACTGTATCGGAGCCAGTCAGGTGAAGCGTCGATGATGCTCACAAGCAGGGGGATGTCGCTAATATTCAGAAAGGACGGAGGACGTCGTAACTGATTGGTTTGAATGATATAGGCCTTGTCAGTTTTATCTAGCTGGCTATTGCGCAACACCGACAGGCTCAAACTCAGGTGGATACCTTGTGTTGGCCGCTCAATAGATAAGCGGTAGCAGAGCCTTAGGCCCTGTTGGGTGTCACTCTGCTGTTGTCGAAGTTGTGCCAGAAAACTCATGGGTGCTGAAGCAAATTATTGAAACTAGGGCGGTAATTGAAAAACTCTGGAAACGAAAGAATTTCTTAACCCAAGCAATGTAAAAAAAAGAGAGCTTGATCCTCATTTGTAAAAACGAGCAGTAGCAGCAAAGCAAAAATCCAACCACTCGGACTAGATTTTAAAGAACCTGAAACGCAACGAATTATCCAACAATTGACACCATTTTCAAACCCCTCTTTTCTCGTGATTCCACGGCCTTTATCGCCCGTTAAAAGCTGATAAAGCCTGAGCCGAAAGAAAAGTACTCGAGAAACATGGACGACCCAGAAAGGG
>JBDNJA010000116.1:0-3926 GCA_041688005.1 Gammaproteobacteria bacterium | reverse complement strand
TTGACTAGTTTTTCAGATGCTTTTGTCTTTTCTTCCAGTTCTTTTTCCGAATTTTCATCTTTGCCTAAATCGAGTTCGCCTTTTGCGACAGACTGTAGCCTCTTACCATCAAATTCCATCAAGTGTGATGTTAACCATTCGTCAACTCGGTCAGATAGCAGGATAACTTCGATGCCTTTCTTTTTAAATATTTCAAGGTGTGGACTATTTTTAGCCGCTGAGCATGAATCAGCAGCGATGAAGTAAATTTTATCCTGACCGTCTTGCATGCGAGAAATATAATCATCAAGCGAGGTTGTCTGATCATCAGAATCATTATGGGTTGTTGCAAAACGCAACAATTTGGCAATTTTTTCACGGTTAGTAGCATCTTCAGCAGGACCTTCCTTCAGTGCTTTACCGAACTCAGTCCAAAGCTTTTGGTATTTTTCAGGATCGTTTTTGGCCACTTTTTCCAACATGCCCAGCACTTTTTTGACCGAGCCAGTGCGAATGCTGTCGATCACTTTGCTGCCTTGCAGAATTTCACGCGAAACATTGAGCGGTAGGTCGTTAGAATCGATTAAACCACGTACAAAACGCAAATAGCGTGGCATTAACTGCTCGTTATCTTCGAGGATGAAAACGCGTTTTACATAAAGTTTAATACCGTTACGGGTCTCACGGTCGTATAAATCAAATGGTGCGCGAGCTGGGATATACAATAAAGAGGTGTACTCGTTAGTACCTTCTACGCGGTTATGGCTCCAATCGATTGGGTCTTCGTAGTCGTGCGCAACGTGTTTGTAAAATTCTTTGTATTCTTCATCTTTAATGTCTGACTTGGCACGAGTCCATAATGCTGATGCCCGATTGACTGTTTCTTCTTCGATGACTGACTCGCCACCTTCTTCCGCTGCGTCGGTTGTTTTGTCCATTATAACAGGGAAGTCGATATGGTCGGAGTAAGAAGTGATAATCGAACGTAGTTTCCAGTCATTCAAAAATTCGTCTTCGCCTTCACGCAGCTTTAGCACGATTTCTGTGCCACGTGTCGCCTTGTCGATAGACTTAATATCGTATTCGCCCTTACCTTTTGAAATCCACTCAACACCATTTTCAGTCGCGTCGGCAGCCTTTCGGGTTCTTAATGTCACTTCCTCAGCAACAATAAAGGATGAGTAAAAACCAACACCAAACTGACCGATTAAGTTAGCATCACTTTTTTGATCACCCGTAATCGACGCCAAGAATGCCTTAGTACCGGATTTGGCTATAGTGCCGATATTATCGATTACTTCCTCTCGGGTCATGCCAATGCCATTATCACTAATGGTGATGGTGCCTTGCTCTTTATCAAAACTGACTTTGACCTTTAATTCGATATCGTCTTCATAGAGACTCGCATCTGATACGGCAGTAAATCGTAGCTTGTCACAAGCATCGGATGCATTTGAAATGAGTTCGCGCAGGAAGATTTCTTTATTCGAATATAGTGAGTGGATCATTAGATCCAATAGCTGGTTTACTTCAGTTTCGAAACCTCGAGTTTCTGCATTGGCTGTTACTGACATGCTTAAATTCCTCTAAAAACATTAAAGATAAAAATAATAGATGGCGACAATATGAGGTTGGTAATGGTTAGTTTCAAGGCTTATTGAGAGTAAAACACCTATTTTTTATCCATATATTAGGCTGATAAAACTTATCGTTAGGTCGCAGCGACTTGTTTGAGTAGCTTTCTGTTCTTTTGGCAGTACTGGGGATATGTTTGAAAGCACGGGGATTCAAATATAGTCTTGCTTTTGCCCATATTGACCTGCTCACAATTATTTTTACAGGCTCTATTTCTCTAATGTGAATGAAGCGCAATTCAATATAGATACCTAGTCCTAGTTAAGAATAACCATCACTAGCATAGATCATTCCTTCCCTACTATTGTCAATATCAACTACTGGTAATCAGTAATTTCTAGTCAATCAAATTTTAGCGCTTAACGCCTACAGCTCGATCTCGACGACTAATTATTGCAGGACAGGTTTAAGCCACAATTGCTGGATCCGGCGGTTTAATAAAGCTCGGCGGGCTGGGGCTTGTGTAATTTTTAGTAAGCCTTCATATATTCGTCTGGCGTCATCTGTAAGGTCTGATTGCTGTAGGCTTTCGGCGGCGTTAAATCGGGCGGTTTGCGCCCAGGGGTCCATCGTTGCTGGGCCGGGTAGCATGGCTGACTGCAAATAGAGTAAGGCGGCCTGGTCAAATTTTTTCATTCCTTTGTACGAATCGGCAATCCAAAACAGTATTTCACGATGTTGCCTCGGGTCTATTGAGGCAGCTAGTAATTGATTGAGGAGGAGTATAGCTTGGTTGTGTAGGTCAACTGCTTGCATATCAAATAGAACTTGCAGTATGCGGTCAGTATTTTGAGTGCTGGTTTCTTTATACTCAGCGATCAACCCTCGCATGATCTGGCTGCCTTCATCGTATCGACCGCCTAGAATGAGTACTCTGGCCTGTCGCAACTGCCAATTGAACCGACTGGTTCCTTGGGGGTAACTCGTGAGGCCTGACATCAGCCTGGTTGCTTCATCAATGTCGGCTTTTTTTAATGCCAGATCAACTAGTTGGTATCTGATATTAGGAGGAATTTTTTCAGCGTTGGCGAAGGTTTTACTCCGGTTAAAGAGTTGGTCGAGTAAGTTTTGTTTTGTTTCGGCTGCTTCACCAAAGCTATTCAGATAACCTTCCGCGGCCTGGCGAATCAATGTTGTATCTGTGCTATTGACTATCAATAATGCAAACAATGATCGAGCTTTAACGGGCGTTACCTTAACCGCATTGCTGGCTAGCTCTAACCACTTTGCGTCGTCGCCTATTAATAGTTCAGCTCGATTGCCTACTAGCTGGGCATATTCGATATAGGCATCCCATAAAGTGTCTGGGGATAGTTTAAACAGCTCTAGTGATGAATGATGCCCGATTTGGAATAACCCTTCGAGGGCGACAACTCGATCAACCAATGACATCTGTTCTACCGCAAAAAACCTCAGCGCCGCGAGTGTCGTTAACTCATCATCACTGGTTTCTGGGAGTTCCATTTTAGTGGCGATCAACTGCCTTAAATGATTGCCCGTTATTTGTTCGGCTTTCAGTTGGGCTAATTGGTAGGTTGTTTTTGCCTGCCAGCTATCCAGCCCTTTCAGCAGCTGTATCGCCGGTTCATAACGTTCGGCCTGGATCAGAACCGTTGCCCGTAATATTAGCCAATCTGGAGTCGTTACCTGGAAGTCTTGATCAAACCGCAGCATAGCCACCTGAGCATCTGCCAGTCGATTATCTTTAATGTAACTAATAATAATCTGGCGTCGCCAGGTTTGTTCGTCGACATTGGAATCTGAGGTGGATTGCCATAGTTGTTGGCGCAGTATTTTACGCGCGGTCATCGTTTGATCGAGCTCCAGATAGGCTTTTATTCGATGCGTGGTGGCCTGGTTTTTAAATTGTATGGATAGATCATCGGGTAATCGTTCGATTCGAACTATCAGCTCATCCCATTGTTGCCATTTGCTCAATATAGCGTAGCGTTCCTGCTCCCATAAAATCCATTCGTAGAGGTCGACATCAACCTTAGGTTGCGTCTGGTCAAGCATTTTCAATGTTAGTGCGGGTGCACCGGAGGAGGAAATGCTTTTTAGTAATTCCAGGCGTTCATTTGCCCAACTGATGTTAATACAACAAAGCAGTAGTGCCAGAACAAGTGAAATTGATCGAAACATGCGCATCATCACCATCACTCCTGAGGACCCATTAGACCATGGCATAAGACCACCACGAATAACGAAATCATCATTTTAGCCTAAAGCACCTATTGATGGTGCAGGAGCATATAACGCCCCGATCGTCCTGAACATCGTCACTCCTGCGCATCCATGCACCCGTGACATAC
>JBDNJA010000115.1:0-24742 GCA_041688005.1 Gammaproteobacteria bacterium | reverse complement strand
GCTGAAAAGCCGAAAAAACACAATTTTTGGGCCATCTGAGTAAAATAGTTCAGAATCCATACTAGAAAAAGTGATTGCGACAGGATGGTCGTCTATGACCCTATTAAAACGAGGTTCGTTGAGAGTTTTGCAATTAGCTCAAACAACATGTTTTTTGGAATCCAGGCATTAATAGTGGTGAAGTGGCTGATGTAATCCCAACTCTGACTATTAACCCCGGTACTTGGTGAAGTCACCATGGCATCGATCGCATTCGTGGTAAACGCCTGCGCAACATCACTGAAAGGAATATTCACGGGTGTGGTTCCCATCAAATCAGCCAAACGAGAAGTCGTTGGACTATAAGAGCGCATTTTAAGACCTTTCAAATCCGCCAGACTAGTGACTGGTTTGTTTGAGTACAGGTCCTGAGCTGGCCAGGGTGAGGTGTATAACAACATCAAGCCATCTTTCGCCAGCGCATCTTCTAGCGCCAGCTTCGATGCCTTGTATAGTTTTTCGGCACTGTCAAAATCGGTCGCGAGGAAGGGGATGTTGTCCAGTTTAAAGATTGGGTCATTATTGCCAAGACGGCCAATAAAAACTTCACCAAGTTGCACCTGTCTCGACTTCACCGCGCGATGAATTTCTGGGTGTTTAATTAAAGAACCACCCGAGTGAACCTTAATCGTGAGCTTGCCATTCGAATTAGCAGTCACTTCTTCGGCAAAGCTGCGCGCGACCTGGGTCTGGTGCGTACCATCGCTATAAGGAGTGGGCATATCCCATCGAGTTTCGGCTAATGCACTGCCAGTGGCGCCAAGAGATGTTAAAGTTAGTAGCGATGCACACAGCACCGATTTTTTACTGGTAAAAAAAGTCATAAGATTCCTCCAATTTTTTTTAAGTAGCGGTGATACCGCACGCATTCGCGTAAACCCATGTTAGCAACCTTTGCCCAGTGTGAAAAATATAATTATTTATTTTTAAAAACAAAGGGTTTAGATCGAACACAAAAATGGGAATGGAATTTTGCGTGTCAGTATTGACTCAGCTTTAACTGAATTTCACACGCTCAATAGGATGTTTCTTTCTATCAAAAAACTGGACTCAAAATGACTTTCCCTCGCTACGATTACCGAAACCCGACAGACTCCTGGCAGTTAGCAAGTGTAGTTGGCTATCGATATCTCCTGTCGATCGTAAATAATAAGGTTCTCGCGGTTCGAACTTTCGGCTTTATCATATAAACTGCGCCGCTACGCCTTGCGCACACACCCCAACTGATCGGAGACTCTACTGAGTTAACGCATGAAATCCAGCCAGGAACCTATAGTTAAAGATCTTGTTCTCATCGGCGGTGGGCATAGCCACGTCGCTGTTATAAAAATGTTTGGTATGAAGCCGATCCCTGGTGTACGACTGACATTAATAGCGCGCGACGTGCAAACGCCCTATTCCGGCATGCTGCCAGGCTATGTTGCCGGGCACTATGACTATGATCAGGCACATGTCGACCTAAGACCTTTAACCCAGTTTGCCTCTGCCCGTTTGTTCCACGACACGGCCATTGGCATCGATACCAAAAAAAAACAAATCATTTGTGAGAACCGGCCACCAGTTAGCTATGACCTGTTATCGATCAATATCGGTTCACGACCCGAAATAACCACTGTGCCAGGTGCCGCCGAATTCACTATGCCGGTGAAGCCGATTAATCGATTTGTCGACCGTTGGCGTCTACTCATGCAACGAGTACTCGAACAAAATGGTCCGCATAGAATTGCAGTGGTCGGCGCCGGTGCTGCTGGCGTTGAAATTCTACTAGCAATCCAATTTCGATTGCGCCAGCTACTCGATCAACATCAACGCAGTAACGAACAACTTGAGTTTCATTTGGTCAGCAAAAGCAAACAAATCATGCCGTCATTTCCGGCGTCAGTCGCAAAAAAGTTTGAGCATATTCTGGCCGAACGACAGGTACGAGTACATCGCGGGGCTGAGGCTATTTTGGCCGATGAAGGCGGATTGAACTTAAGTGATGGCAGTCGAATAGCACTGGACGAAATATTATGGGTCACTGGTGCGAGTGCGCCTAGCTGGATAAAAGAATCGGGCTTAGATGTCGATGACCGTGGTTTCATGCAAGCTAATGATCAACTTCAATCGACCTCTCATAACGATATTTTTGGTGCTGGCGATATTATCAATGTGGTCAACCACCCTCGTCCCAAAGCGGGTGTTTTCGCCGTTCGCCAGGGTAAACCCTTGGCTGATAATTTACGCCGCGCTTTGTTAAGTCGTCCACTGAAACCTTTCAAACCACAAAAGTCACTGCTGGCTCTCGTCAGTAGCGGCGATAAATATGCCATTGCGAATAAATCATTCATCAACTTTGGTGGCAAATTTGTATGGGCCTGGAAAGACTGGATTGATCGCCGCTGGATGGCGAAGTATTCCGAACTCCCCGAAATGGACGACCAGCACAAGACCAGTATTGACCCTAGTCTGGCTGACAAAAACACCTTGAAAGATATCTCTGCTATTGCCATGCGTTGTGGTGGTTGTGGTGCCAAGGTGGGTGCTAACGTGCTGAGTCGGGCTATTTCCGAACTCAAGCCAGCCCCTCGCGATGACATATTAATTGGACTGCACGAACCCGATGATGCTGCGGTTGTCGAGGTACCTGCTGGCAAAGTCATGGTGCACACCGTCGATTACTTTCGTTCTTTCATCGACGATCCTTACATCTTTGGTCAAATTTCGGCAAACCACAGCCTGAGCGACATTTTCGCCATGGGTGCTGAACCACAATCGGCATTAGCGATTGCCACCGTGCCATTTGGCATCGAAGTCAAGGTCGAAGACACGCTGCGCCAACTGATGGCTGGCGCAATGCTGATGTTGAATGATGCCAATGCTGCACTAGTCGGAGGCCATACCAGTGAAGGTGCTGAATTGGCTTTGGGATTTTCTGTCAACGGCCTGGCCGATCGTGAAAAAATACTACGCAAGGCCGGCATGCAAAGTGATGATGTTTTGATTATAACCAAGGCACTCGGCACCGGCACCTTGTTCGCTGCCGATATGCAACAAAAAGCCAAGGGCCGATGGATAGACGAAGCCATCGTGTCGATGGTGCAATCCAATCGAATCGCCTCACAGGTTTTATTTTCCCATGGCGCAACGGCCTGTACCGACGTTACCGGGTTCGGTCTGCTGGGCCATTTGGTCGAGATGATCAAGCCATCCGGTGTCGATGTCGAAATCGATCTGCAATCGCTGCCACTCATCGATGGTGCATTAAAGACCGTTGAAATGGGCATTTTGAGTTCATTGCAACCCGCTAATGTTCGATTGCGCCGCGCTATTCGCAATAGGCAGGCCGCGTCCGAGAGTGTTTTATATCCACTGGTATTTGACCCACAAACCTCTGGCGGTTTGCTTGCTAGCATACCCGCTGCGAAGGCTGATGAGTGTCTGAAACAACTGATTCAGGCAGGCTATTCTCGCTCTGCAATCATTGGCCGAGTAGTGGCTGAGAGCGAAAATTTGGAACCGGTGACATTAGTGCTGTAAACCGTAGGTTAATGGGGTGAGGTACGAGCCTCAACAAAAGGGTCATAGCTTCCGAATAATAACTCGACAAAAATGTGTTTCAGTTTTTTGCATGAGTCTGTTGGGTTTCATGCTTCATCCCATTAACCTACGAAATAAAGAGTTGTTGTTTTGGCGCAATGGGTTAAATATGATAACAATCCAATTTAACCAACAAGAAATCAAAGCCTTATGCTACCCATGGGAACCATCGTCACCAGCTGCATGATCGCAGGACTAATAGTCGCCGCGCCGCCAATGGCTAAAGGCTGTCCTCGGCCAATCCGCACTATCGTTGGCACCCTCCTACTCGCAGCCGGATTATGGAATGTACTCTGGTACGCTAGCCAACACTTTCGTGAATTCTGGGGTCTAGCGGCACTTTGCTCCGGTGTGTTGATGGTAATCACATCGATTTATATCCTCAAAGCCAGCTGGCTACCGGCTTTCATCCGTAAGGCTAAGCCAGTGATATTATTGATGCTGCTTGGCTTTACGATGTTGTATGCGATTACTATTATTCGGTTATAAGCTAGGTTTTTCCGCTGCACATAGGTCGATAGATTATTAGCCGCATTAGAGTCTTAAAATATGAACCATTATTTAGCATCAACTGAGTATATCGACTGGAAGACTCCAACTATATTGGCTAAGGCAAAAGCCCTGGCTGACGGGTTTACTGACTCTGAAAAAATCACTCGTCAATGTTTTGAATTTGTTCGCGATGAAATTAAACATAGCAATGATTACAAACTAAATCCGGTCACTTATAAAGCATCTGATGTGTTAGAACATCGCACGGGATATTGTTATGCAAAAAGCCACCTACTAGCGGCCCTCCTCCGTGCCAATAAAATACCGGCTGGTTTGTGTTATCAGCGTTTAACCATTACTGATGTACCACCTTTTTGCTTGCATGGTTTGAATGCAGTGTATCTCGAAAAATTTGGCTGGTATCGAATAGACCCAAGAGGCAACAAGAATGGCGTAATGGCCGAATTTTGTCCGCCAATAGAAAAGTTAGCCTTCCCTATTGTGACGCAAGGAGAGTCTGATTTGCCAGAGATCTGGTCAGAGCCATTGCCCCTGGTTATTGATGTGCTTAAGCGAGGAAAAACATATCTGGAAGTTGCTAACAGTTTGCCAGACATCCCATTAATCTCTACTAATCAGTTAAATTAATCAGATTCGCTAACCACTAATTTTTAGGATCATTTGCAATGCATTGGACAAATAGACGAGAAAGTTTTCGCGCTCATCTGGATAGTAAAGTTTGCGCTTACCCCGGTTCTGTTTACGACCCTATCTCAGCCAGAATTGCAGAAGACCTTGGCTTTGAAGTCGGTATGTTTGCTGGCTCGGTCGCTTCTTTAACCGTGTTGGGTGACCCAGATCATATATTGCTCACGCTCAGTGAGTTTGCACAGCAGGCGTATCGCATTTGCCGGGCTAGCAACCTACCGATTATGGTTGATGCCGATCATGGATATGGCAACGCCTTGAATGTGAAGCGCACGGTTGAAGAGCTGGAAACAGCTGGGGTGTCTGCGCTTTCGATAGAGGACACTGAATTACCACGACCTTTTGGTAGTGGCGGAAAAACTAGCTTAATCTCGATTGAAGAAGGCGTTGGGAAAATGAAAGCGGCGGTGGCCGGTCGATCCGACCCTTCGCTTGTCATTGCCGCGCGTAGCAGTGCTATTTCGGTGACCGGTATTGACGACACCATAGCCAGAATTACGGCCTATCAAGAAACCGGGGTTGATGCTATCTTCCTGATTGGTATCAAACAAAAGCAACAACTCGAAGCCATTGCCAACGAATGCAAACTACCCTTATTTTTGGGTGGCGCTGGTGCTGACATTATGGATTTAGATTACCTCGCTTCGCAGAATGTTAGCCTTTGCTTGCAAGGACACCAACCAGTCATGGCCGCCATGCAGGCGACCTACGATGCACTGAAAGCGTTGCGTGAGGGCACTAAGCCAGGCGATCTTAACAACCGCTTCGACATGAACCTGATCAATCAATGGTCAAGGGTCGACGATTATGATCAGTGGATGCAGGACTTTCTGGAGTAAGTTATGGGCGCATTAAAAATATTTAAATTGAAACTCGACCACAAGGTACCGCCGCCAGCCGTCGCTGCGCTCATCGCTGGCACTACTTGGGGCATGCCAGCTTATGAGCCGGTACTGCCTTTATCGCCTGAGATAACCCAAGCCTTAGTCCTGTTACTGGTCATTGTGGGGGTTTCGTTCGACCTTTTCGGTTTGCTGGCTTTTCGCCAATCGAAAACAACCATTAACCCGATGAGCCCCGATAAAACGGCCGCATTGGTAACGGGCGGGATTTACCGCTTCAGCCGTAATCCGATGTACGTTGGGCTTGTTTTATTGTTGACAGCATGGGCCATTCAATTGTCGATGCTATGGGCTTTCATCGGTCCGGTGCTTTTTGTTATCTATATCAATCGATTTCAAATTGCACCGGAAGAACGTGTCATGGAAGCTAAGTTTGGAGACGAGTATTTAGTCTATAAGAATAAAGTCCGGCGTTGGTTGTGACCAGGTTAATGAGTGGATGGCAAAATGACGGAGGCGAATCGCCCCGACCTTGGCATCAAACCTGATTTTAATGTTTTGGGTGAAGCCGCCCTTACCTACTGTTAGACTTCTTTTATATTCAGCAACGGACTTTAACTAATGGCAATTTCAACTATCGACCTCAGCCTGGCTGAAATCTTTGACCTTTCTAAGGCTGCACTGTTAAAGCACGGCGCCAACGCAGAAAATGCCGAAGCCATTGCCAATACCGTCACCACTGCCGAAAGAGATGGCTCGCTTTCTCATGGTCTTTTTCGCATTCCTGGCTATATTACCGGGCTTAAAAGTAAAAAGGTTGATGGCACAGCAAAGCCTGAGATCGAAGAAGTCACGCCTATCGTGTTTCGTTGTGATGCCAAAAAAGGCTATGCGCCACTTGCGCACCAGTACTGTCTGCCCCCATTAATAGCCGCTGCCAAAAAATTTGGCCTGGCAGCTGTCTCAATCCAGCGTTCGCACCATTTTGCGGCACTCTGGCCTGAAGTCGAAAAAATTGCAGAGGCGGGATTGGTTGGTCTCACCACCGTATCGTATCTGCCCTGGGTTGCACCCGCCGGTGGAACAACCCCCATATTCGGCACCAACCCGATGGGTTTTGCATGGCCGAGGGCGGACAAAAATCCAATCGTGATCGATATGGCAACAGCATCGATGGCCATGGGTGAAGTGATGATCGCAGCCCGCGACGGCCACGAAGTACCGCTGGGCACGGGGTTGTCCGCATCAGGTGAATTAACAACCGACGCAGCCGAAATCGTTAAAGGCGTTCTACTGCCGTTCGGTGGTCACAAGGGATCAGCTATTGCGTTGATGGTGGAACTGCTATCCGGCCCAATGGTTGGTGAAACCTTTTCTTACGAGACTCAGGAAAATGACAACGCCGATGAAGGGCCTGCACGAGGCGGTCAATTCATTCTGGCAATGTCACCAGATATTCTGTCGGGAAAAAATTCCAGCGACCAGACTGATCGTTTTTTCGAAAAATATGAGGCGATAGAGGGTACTCGACTACCAGGTGCCAGAAGGCATAAAAACAGAGAAAACAAGGGACCACGAGCCGTTAACGCCGAACTGGTAGCTACTATTACACAGCTTCGAGACGAGAGTTAAGGGGCAGTAGTTGAGTAGGCGCCATTAACAAGTCAATGTTTAGAGTGTCATAACAGGTTCATCATCCCAAGTGCTGGTTCGCCTAACACCAAAACTGCCATTCCCGTCGTCGTCGCTAGCACCACGCTATTGGTTTTCCACATCAAACCGATGACACACAACAAAGCGATGATTTCTATTGGATTTCCCTGCCTGACGGCTGGTACTAAGATCGCCATAAATGCGCAGCCTGGCAAAGCTTCGAGCACTGGTCGTAAGCCGCCAATATGCCTAACCTGTAATCCAAGCAGATATCCACCAACCCGCGACAGATAAACAATCGAGGCTATCATCGCGATGGCTATTAGCACTTCTTTACTGTCGATGAGTTGCTCAAGCATGTTTTCGGCGCTCATGCACTATGGCTACCACAATACCAACCAACACTGATCCGAGCAGTATCAAGTAATTCGGCAAACCCAGTTCATACAATATGAGCGAAACAACGCCTGAAGTAATCCACGGCAAGGCGTTTGCACCAGATCCTTTCACGAACAGAATCATCATCGTCGCCATCACCATGGGCCCGGCAAAATCAAGTGAACCTAAATTCGCCCCCGCAAACCATTCCGCCAGATTCAGTCCGACCCAGGTTGACAGTACCCAGCTCACCAGCAATGCAACGCCATAGCCGAAGATGTAACCAAGCCTGTCGACCTGTTTATCGAGGCTTAATGCGGTGACAACTCCCGGATCATTTAACAAAAACAACCAGACAATACGCCGTAACAAACTATGTCCATCGAAGTGATAGGTCATCGACATACCTAGCAAAATATTACGACTACTCACCAGCGCAACCGATAGTGCAATGGTGCCCAACGGCAATGGTGAATGCCAAAACTCAAGTGACACAAACTGCGCTGATGCACTAAAAACCGACGCACTCATTAATAGCGATTGCCATTGCTCGATACCTGCAGAAACTGCAGCAATACCAAACATCACTCCAAACAGGAATGTCGAAATAAAGTAGCCGCCGGAACAGCGAATACCCAGTTTGAAACTTTGAAAAGTTGACATATCAGGATGAACTTACAGACTACAAAATAGAAGGGTCGCATGGTACCACTACAGGGCATCTCTAAAAATGACAATTAGGATCAACAAGCGCTATTTTATCTGTGAAGCTCTGATAAAATTGCCAACAACTGTAGACTTAAAACGAAACCAAACCCAATCGCTGAATGTCCAATTCTCTGATTATGCTTAGACCTATACTCATCGGACGTATGCTCACCAGACGTATGCTCACCAGCTCAATTCTGAAATGGATTTTATTGACAGTCCTACTCACTGGCTGTAGTTCGACGTCACTTGTTTACAATAATGCCGACTGGCTAGTCCGTGGCAAAATTGACGACTACTTTTCGCTCTCAGGCCCCCAACAACAGCAACTAAAATCCGATATTGACAACATTCTCCAATGGCACAGACAACAGGAACTCACTGAATATTCTGATCTTCTCAATCAATTCACCCAACAATATGCCGATGGACTAACCAGCGGGGAACTCGATCTATTTTTCGACAAGGTCTCCTCCGCCCGCATTCGGCTTGTCGAGACCAGTATTCCAACGGCCAGTCAGTTTCTATCGACTGTCAGCATCAAACAAATCAATTACTATGATCGAATCTTTCTCGAAAAGAGAGTCGAGCGAGCAAAAGAACTAGATACACCGCCCGAAGAATATACCGACGAAAACTTCACTGATTTTATCGAAAATCTGGAGGAATGGTTTGGCGATTTTGACGAAGACCAGATGGCACAATTGCGAATCATTAGTGACTCCCGTCTAGACAATCGTCAATACTGGTTTGAGCGAAGCAAACTAAGACACCAGGAATTTTCTGACCTTCTACGCAGTCATCCGAGTAAAGAAAAAATCGAGCAATACTTGCATGATCGATTTGTCGCATTAAAACGAACTGATGCTCAGGAACAAGACATCAGCCGCCAGGTGAGGCTCTATTGGCTGAGCGCCCTGTTAAGTATTGATAAAATTATCATCACGAAACAACGCAACCATTTTATTAGTCGGGTATCAGATTATTCAATTGATTTTCTCGCATTGAGCAAACAATCATTCAAACCATTAAGATCCAGCAACAAAAAATAACTTCGGCATAGAACGTTCAAAAATCGGATCGTCTTTGGTGCCCGTTTCATGAACTCACGGCGGTTCATCTTGCCTTCTGGTGTAGCCATGTCTAAATCTCTTATATTCAGGCTTTTGCGGTGATTAAATCGAGCAATTGACCCAACTGATTACCGTTACCCAGGCCATCGATCACTGCCTCTATATTTTTCGCTCTCGATACTCCAATCACAGGGTCAGCAAAGCGATGAAATTTTTCGCGTATCTCGACATCACTTAAATGCGCTTCTGGATCGCCCCTTGCTTCTGTTGGGACCGACTCATAACGTTCACCATGCTTCGTATGAATAACAACCCGTGCAATTCGCCGCTCAGGAAACACGGCATTATATTCATCGTCTTCCAGTAATATCATCGAGCTGCTAAGACGGTGTATTTCTGGGTTGGATAACGCCGCTTGACTCACCTGATCTGGCCCTATTTCTCCATAGACTAATGCTGCCGCTACCGCATAAGGCAGGCTGTATTGTGCCTGTTCAGTTGTTTCTGGCAATGCGGTTGCCAGGCGTTTTGCCTCGTGAAAAGTAATCACTTCTATTGATTCGATCATTTCAACTGTTAGCGAATGCTCATTACAAAGCGTCAGTGTCGCCACGACGGGAGGCTGTGCCCAACGGCAAACAGGGTAAGGCTTGAAATACTGTTCTTTGATATACCAACGCTGGCCCAGGTCGGCCCAAATATCAGCAACATCATCGGCCTCGACAGTTAATGCGGGTGCGCCGGTAAAACCGGATTCAGCCAAATAAGCTGCCGATACACCCGACATTGCGCCCCAACCCGAACCGTCTTTGACCATTGTTGGCGCGTCGATGGTGCGCATCATCTGGCTTCGCGGGCCATGATATTCAGCGATGCCAATCGCCTCACGTGTTTGCTGAGCATTAAGACCCAAAGCTCGAGCGCCCATCGCCGCACAGGCGATTGTGATCCAGGCTCCTGATGTATGGTAATCGCAGGCGGTTTGATGTAGCGCAACACCTGCTCGGCTGCCGAGTTCATATCCAATCAAAAGTTGCGTTAGAAATTCTCGTTCATCTAATTTCTTTTCAGCCTGTGTCAGCGCCAATAGCGCGGGCAAAACACCGCAACCGACATGACCTTTGGTTGGTTTCAGTCCGTCATGGGCATCCATCGAATCAATCGTCGTCGCATTCGCGAGTGCAGCTCCGACTGGACTGGTACTACGAGAATCGAAAAGCAATTGTGCTGCCTTTTGACCGGCACCAAAGTGATCAACGGCATGTTGACGAATAATACTGGATACCGGCGTTGTGCTGCCGGCTGCAGCAACACCGATCAGGTCAAGCAAGCATCGTTTGACAAAATACAGCGTTTCATCTGGGATATCATTGAAGCGTAGCTCGTGTAAAAAATCATTGAATGCTAATGTCATCTGAAGTTTCTCATCTGAAGTTTCTCATCTGAAGTTTCTCATCTGAAGTTTCTCGTCTAAGGTTTCTCGTCTAAAGGACAATTATTTAGCGGTAATATTTAACCATTACATCGATGAGATATTCTATATCGGCCTGATTAATATCAAGGTGGGTTACCAGCCGAATCGAGGGAACGCCGGCGCTTATGACGATACCCTGCTCAGAAAGATGAGCCTGTAATTCAGACTGACCGCCATTGACTGGTGTGATAAACACCATATTCGTTTGCTGCCTAACTTCAAGTTGCTTAATAGAAGATAAACCTTCTAATAGCATTTTGGCATTCGCATGATCATCGGCCAATCGTTCGATATTATTGTCCAGTGCATAACTACCAGCTGCCGCTAGAATGCCCGCCTGTCGCATGCCACCGCCCAATAATTTTCTATTTCGTCTGGCTCGTTTTATAAACGCTTGCGTACCACTCAGAACAGAACCCACCGGCGCGCCTAATCCTTTGGATAAACACAGCGATACCGTGTCGAAAGGCGCGGCGAGTTTTTCAGCGGTCACACCTAAATCGATCGACGCGTTCATTAATCTGGCACCATCCAGATGGGTGGATAAACCAGCGGCTCGTGCTGACTCAACCAACAATTGAATTTGATCGGCAGGTTGGGCACAACCATGCACCGTATTCTCGAGGCAGAGTAATCGTGATATTGGGCTATGAATATCATCTTCCTTAATGGCGCCTTCAATCTGAGCCACGGTCAAACCACCCTTGTCGTCGGTAGGCAATGGGCACATAGCAACGCCACCTAAAACAGACGGCCCACCGGCTTCATCGATATAAATATGATAACCATCACCTACAATCAATTCGTCACCCCGAGCACAATGTTCGAGTACCGCAATCAAATTGCTCATGGTGCCGCTACTGACAAATATGCCGGCTTCCTTACCTAGCATTTGGGCTACTTGCTGTTCTAGCGCATTAATTGATTCGTCGTCGCCATAAACATCATCACCCAAGGGTGCAGACATCATCGCATCATACATGCCGGAACTTGGCCGGGTGACTGTATCGCTTCGCAGATCGATGACTTTTTTACCCGATTGGGCTGCGGCACTGACAGACCCCATTGTGTGATAGACGGCACTCATAACATTTCTCCAACCCGATTAAGGGTGTTTAATAAGGGTACTTAAATAGGCATTCTAAATGGGTAAAGCAGCAACCAGATGTACGCGTTCATGTAAGCCACCATTCAGCGCGGTATGATACCCGCGTGTATCGGTGAAATAAACCGAACCATCGGCGGGCAAATGCGTACAGTGATTATTCACCACGAACAAAGACCCAGGGTTAGAGATGACCGGAATGTGCAGGCGTGGCTCTGGATCACGATGCCAGGAATTACAATTGTAGAGCCCTTTTGACAGTACTCGCATGCGGCCAATCGGGAATAACGCTGTCAACGCCTGGTGCACTTCTTCGATGTAGCTACAGCGAAACTTTGGCACAAACTCGGTGAAGGCGAATTCATCGACTAGTTCTTCCTGTGGTTCCTCAACATATCGCTCATCGGGACGAAGCCAGAACCGACCTGACAAATCATTCGCCGTTTCCTTTTCGACACCTGGACGACGCGTGAGTGATATAGCACCAAAACCTTTATCACGATGTTCCTGTTCACCACTGTAATCGGTAGTTATTATTATCTGTTCTAGCGCCTGCCGTAACTTTTCAATATCAAACTTGAGGTCAAGCTTTTGAATACCCGGGCCTGGCACAAATCCGGCTACGCGTTCGGTATCCGGCCTATCTGACAACCAGGCTTTCATCTTATTCTGGTCATTTAAATCGACGTTCAGTCCTTCACTCATCACCACCAGCCTCACGTTTAGTTATTCATTAATAGTAAATTGAAATATAGGCTTAATTGGGATAAAAATAAAACGATGAATTTGGTTAAGTTGAATACTAAAACTAATTAATTGTGTTGGTTATGGGCGGTATATTGTAAAAACTTCGGTATCATTAGAATATTATTTAATCATAGTGATTAGCAACATCACTCAGCTACAGGTGAAAACTGGGTTTAAGTCGCAAAATAATCAATCTACAGAACCATCTTGCTAATCACCTTAATCATTAGGCTTTGATCATTAGCTTTTAACCGTTAATAAGGAGATATCGCAACAATGCGCCGCACACTACCCTCCACAATGGCTTTACAGGGTTCGAAGCAGCGTCGCGAAACGAAAGTTTCAGCTAGGCCGCCACAGCACTCAACCTGACCCAAGGTGCCATCAGTCGCCAGATTCGACTACTAGAAGAACTGGTAGAACAGCCGCTTTTCGAGCGCCAACGACAACGCGTAAAACTGGCTGCTGCGGGCCATTTATATCTCAGAGAAATTCTCCCAGTACTGCAAAACCTGGAAACCAGCACGCTTAAACTACGATCATTTACCCTGAAATTGACTTAAGTCAATTTGTTGAAATCCCAAACCAATATGCTTTGATAGCTTTCGCTTACCCTTCAGATTAAAGGGTTTTTCATACAATATAATTATCAATAGGAAAATATGAATATGAATAAGAAAAACATAATTTGTTTATTGGCCGCGATTTCTATAATCAGCTTTGCACAAACTTCATATGCTGCAGAAGAAGTGTCTTCTATCGCTCGTGGAGGGAAGTTGTATGATAAATGGTTTAAAGTAACTGGGCATGAAAAGCCCGCAGAGACGCATCCTGCCTGGCCATCATCAAACACCAAGAAAAAAGGCAATGCAACTCATCGTTGCAAAGCGTGCCACGGCTGGGACTTGGAGGGGAAGGATGGAGCATATGCGTCAGGCTCATATAAAACAGAAATTAAGGGTTTGAAAAACCTGGAGGGCGTTTCGAATGAAAAAGTTATCTCCGCAATGACAGACTCAACTCATGGATTTAAAGGCAAAATGCGCCAGCAGGATTTTATCGACCTAGCTAATTTTGTCACCAAAGGGCAGTTTGATATGGATTCAATAATAGATCGGAAAAGTAAAAAAACAACCGGTGACAGCGCTCAAGGTGAAAAATACTACAACACTGTTTGCACTAACTGCCATGGTAAAAAAGGTGAGCTACCGAAGGACATGCCCCTACTGGGTAAACTGTCTAATAAAAACCCATGGGAAATTATCCAGAAAATTCAAAACGGTCAACCTGATGAAAATATGCCAGCCATGCGTGCTTTTGACCTGCAGGTTTCGGCTGACATACTTGCATACCTGCAGACTTTACCTACAAAATAGTGTTCTAGTAAGCCAACCAAGTCTTAAAGTACAAACCCCTGATACAGTAGTTTCAGGGGCTTTTATAATGCAGGGTTAAATTATGTTTGGAAAGTTTAAAAAAACAATTGTCCTCATATTTTTGGGGGGAGCTGTTTTTGGTATTTTATTCTGGGGCGGTTTTAATACTGTACTCGAAGAGACCAATACGCTTGAATTTTGTATCTCCTGCCATGAAATGGAGCAAACCGTCTATCAGGAATACAAAGAGAGTGTTCACTACAAAAATGCTTCTGGAGTGAGAGCAGCCTGTCCAGATTGTCACGTCCCAAGAGCATGGGGGCCGAAAATAATCCGAAAAATACAGGCTAGTAATGAGTTATTGCACAAAGTGCTAGGAACTATTGATACACCAGAAAAATTCGAAGCTAAGCGACTTGAACTAGCAGAACATGTTTGGGAGACGATGAAAGAGACGGACTCACGTGAATGTCGAAATTGCCACTCTTTTGAATATATGGATTTTCACGAACAGAGTAACCGTTCGGCAGAGAAAATGCAGAAAGTTGTAAATGAAAACACAGGTGAAACCTGTATTGATTGCCATAAATTTATCGCTCACAAGAAACCTGTAGACTATGAAGATGAGGATAGATGAGGATGACTGATTCAACCAAATGATTAAGATCTAAGAGGTTCTGGTATTTCCCCAGAAGAAAGAGAAGAGCCGGTAATGAATCGATATGTCAGCGATGCCAAAGTGCCGATTACTGAGATTATTATCGCCAGAGCATCAGCTACTTCTATTCCAAGATACCGCACCGTACTTTCAAGTTTTGTATGGCCAAGCAAGATATCTCGAATCTTTTGTTCATGATCTGCATTGGCATAACTGTGCAGCAAACCAAACGCAACTGATTCAATGTTGAGTTTAATTATATGATCAGCAACCAGTCTCGCCGCCGTGACGTCGAGTTCTCGCAATACTTGGCGTCGGACATTCATGCGTTTAGGAACCATAAATCGAAGCTTGTGAGGGACGAGTTGTAGCGGTTTATTGATCATTAAATCGTATTGATCAAATCGGTTTTCATAGGCAATTTCGAGGCTGTCACGAAACCCCTCTGTCGTGATCAGCGCTGTCTTGGCGCCTTTACGTTCAATCAATGCATTAGTTGCAAGTGTTGTACCGTGTATGAAGCTATCGATCTGTTCCGCCGCTATACCTGCCTTTTCAAGCACAATGGCCACTCCGTTTAGGATACCCTGCTCCGGTTTAACGACATCGGTAGGTACTTTCGCGGTGGTTAGTTTTCCGCCAACATCAAGCACGACATCGGTAAATGTACCACCGACGTCGGCGCCGATACGGATTCTGTTTTTCGTATTAGGCAAGGTGATATTCCTGAATAAGTTGGTAATCAATAAATCACGACTGGTATGCTGATCATTCAACTTTACCCAACGTTCTAAGGCATTCCCAACGAAGCATTTTGCTACGCTATCGAAATATTCGATAGTGTCATCACGGGGTTTTTATACCGTTCCTCATTCTGTTTAGTGTTTAGCGAAATACAGGTTACAATTCCATCCACTTTCCCTTTCTAAACCCTTCCAGCGCCAAAGGCATTCGATTTGACCAATAACGATATTTTAAGACGTATCAGATACACCTTCGATTATGATGACTCTAAGATGATGACTATCTTTGCACTGGGTGGGCGTGAGTCTACAAGAGCGGATATCAGTGCGTGGATGAAGAAAGACGATGATCCCGGCCAGCTCAAGCTCAAGGACACCCAGCTCGCGATATTTTTGAACGGATTGATCACAGAAAAGCGAGGCAAGAAGGACGGCGTTCAGCCAGAGCCTGAAAAGCGTCTCGGAAATAACATTATTTTCGTCAAACTTAAAATTGCACTTAGCTTACAGGCCGATGATATTTTAGCCATTCTCGAACTGGTAGGGTTCCAACTCAGTAAGCATGAACTCAGCGCGTTCTTCCGCAAATCGGAACACAAGCACTATCGTGAATGCAAAGACCAGGTATTACGCAACTTCCTGCATGGCTTGCAACTTAAATTCCGTGGCAAAGAAGAATCAGCATCCGAATTTAAATGGCCTGAACCCGAGCCAAAATAGCGAGTAGCGGAATTATGGGCACCTCTAAAAATAGTGATTTTTTCGTGCGTGCAAGAAAGCACCGCGCGGAGAACCGGAGTGTACGTGTAGTACATGAGGATTCGAGCACGGAGCTGACGCCGCAATCGCGGAAAAAGTGCATTTTTAGAGGGTGTCCTAATGTATAGGCTTTACTGGGCACCCGATACCGGGTCAATGGCACCACAGATTATTCTTCAAGAAGTAGCCGCTGACTACGAACTAGTCGTGCTGGATTACGATGCCCATGAAGAAACACAGGCTGTTTTTTTAGCACTCAATCCTCGCGGTCAAATTCCGGCTCTGGTGCTGCCTGATGGAACGGTTATCACCGAATCCGCTGCGATGGTGCTACACATTGCGGATGCTCATCCTGAAGCAAATTTGTTACCACCGCTGGGCAGTAGTGATCGTGCCAGGGTTTATCGCTGGTTGTTTTATGCCGTTGCCAATCTCTATGAATCCTGCTTACGCATCCACTACAGCGACCGGTTTGCAGACGGTGCCACTGCCGCTGCACTAGTCAAACAAACAGGGCGCCTCGACTTCGACAAATACTGGGATTTGCTTGAGAAAGACATGCAAGATAATCAATCCAATGGCCCTTACCTGCTTGGCGATCAATATAGTGTTATCGATCC
Organism: Gammaproteobacteria bacterium; assembly: GCA_041688005.1. GTDB lineage: Bacteria > Pseudomonadota > Gammaproteobacteria. Next base: position 7,788 of record JBDNJA010000115.1, on the reverse strand, counting down.
CTATCTACTGATGCTGGTTGGCTGGCATGAATCCCCTGGAACGCTACTGGAAAGATGTCCTAATTTGGCCGCGCTCTTCAATGCTGTTCGCCAACGATCAGCTGTTAGTAAAATTTGGGATCAAAATACGAAGGAAACAGACTGACTAACGAGTAAGCCAGCACCGAAGTAACTACAGGTAATAGAATTAGATAACGCTCGATCTGATCAGTACTTTCGACTGCAGGGCGATTGTGACAGCAATTGATATTGCTAAAGAATTACATCACCGGTGTCGGTTTACGTCGTAATCCGGTTAATGCATTTCCAGCTATCGCCATTAATAAAATGGCGCCACCGACTAAGGTATAGAAACTGACCGTTTCTCCTACAAATATCCAGACCCATAATGGCCCTAATAAAACTTCCGTCATTGACAATAGAGTGAGTTCGGCAGCAGGAACAACTTTAGATCCAATGGTATAAATAGCCAGTCCTGCACCCACCTGGAAAACACCCATGGCTAATGTGATTGATGCATCATTAGCAGAAAGCACGAAATCGAACTCGCCAAAATAACAGATGATAGCCGATGTCACTGTAGCAAAAATGCCCGCAAGAAAAACAGCTGGCAGCATGTCTGCGAGCCTGCCCCAACGTAGCGCAATGGTAAAAATGGAAAAACCAAGTGCTGCTAATAATGCGCTAAGATTACCGACCATGTGACCAACCGAAAACCCTCCGATTACCATCACCGCAATCCCCAACGCTGCAACCGAGGTCGCTATCCAGGTATTTTTACGTACCGATTCGCGTAAAATAAACCAGCCTAGGATAGCGGCAAAAAACGGCGCCGAAGCAAACAAAAACATAGCATTCGCGACAGTGGTTGTTTGAATCGCATACACACCACCAGAAAACGCAACCACCAATCCCCAGCCACCGATAATGCCAGCAACACCTGCTTTTTTGATCGATTTAATCGGCTTGAAGCCAGACCTGAAAGCGATGAGAATAAACAGGAATATGCTCAGCGAGAACGATCGGTAGAGTAATATTTGCCACACGTTTGCGGCCTCAATATTACGAATACCCAGCCCCATGGTTGACCAGAACACTCCCGCCATTAAAACCAGAAGCACACCATTAAGGTAGGTTAAATTGACTGGTTGGGATTGTGATATTGTAGATTCTGACATTGGATTGATGCGATGCATACCGTGCAATTTTGAAGGCACACTTTAATCCACTCCTGAGATTTACAGTAATTATTTATTTCGATTACAAAGATCGATATCTTTGATAGCAGGGCAGCAATATCTTTGACGATGTGTTAACTAGAGTCATCAGTATTCCTGTTACGCGTAATCGAAGAACTCTGCATTCGAGTATTAAACCCAGAAGCACGAAAAAAATTTAAGCACACCGGTGCCACCGTCCACGAAGACACGATGATGGTTCACATCAATACAAACTCACTCAGACAACTCGACGTACCGATACCGTAAACTTTTCGGCTACGACATCGGCAGTTCACCAATACCTACCTTAAACCAACCTTACATCTGTAGTGTGTGGAATAGGTCAATCGCTCATTAATTTTGTAATGAGTTTAATCATAACAACAATGGTCAAAGGTGAAAATTATGCAATACAAAAACCCAAATACAGATGGGGCAATAGTCTCTTTTAAATCTAGCTATGATAATTACATTGGTGGGGCCTGGGTTGCTCCTGTTAAAGGGGAGTATTTTGACAACATTTCGCCCGTAAATGGTAAACCATTTTGCAAAATTCCCCGCTCTACTTCAGAGGATATCGACAAGGCTCTGGACGCAGCTCATGCAGCAAAAGATGCCTGGGGTAAAACATCGGTGACCGAAAGGTCAAATATCATGCTAAAAATGGCAGATCGCATGGAGGCAAATCTGGAACCGCTGGCAGTGGCGGAAACATGGGATAACGGCAAGGCTGTACGAGAGACCTTGAATGCCGATCTACCTCTATGTGTCGATCACTTTCGTTACTACGCGGGTTGTTTACGGGCACAGGAAGGTGGCATTAGCGAATTAGACAATAACACGGTTGCCTATCACATACACGAGCCACTAGGCGTTGTAGGCCAAATTATCCCCTGGAACTTCCCGCTGTTAATGGCTATTTGGAATTTGGCACCCGCGCTAGCAGCAGGAAACTGCGTGGTATTAAAACCTGCAGAACAAACGCCCGCCTCTATTTTGATGTTGATGGAACTGGTGGGTGACTTACTACCCGCAGGCGTATTGAATGTTGTTAATGGCTATGGCGAGGAAGCTGGCCACGCACTTGCGTCAAGCAAGAGAATTGCAAAAATAGCATTCACTGGCTCTACCCCCGTCGGCGAACATATATTGAAATGTGCGGCTGAAAACCTTATTCCATCCTCTGTCGAATTAGGCGGAAAGTCGCCGAATATTTTCTTTGCCGATGTACTCGATCAGGAAGATGCATTTATCAGTAAGGCAGTCGAAGGCGCTGTACTCGCATTTTTTAATCAGGGCGAAGTATGTACTTGTCCTTCGCGGTTATTGATTGAAGAGTCAATCTATGAAAAGTTCATTACGATGGTGATTGACAGAGCCGGTCAAATTAAGCGAGGCAACCCTCTCGATACCGACGTTATGGTAGGTGCTCAGGTTTCAGAAGAACAATACAACAGAATTTTGGACTATATCAAAATTGGCATAGATGAAGGTGCAGAAGTAATCACAGGCGGCAAAGTTGCTGCAATCGGAGACGAATACGACGAAGGTTATTACATCGAACCCACGTTATTGAAGGGCACGAACAATATGCGCGTATTCCAGGAAGAAATTTTTGGGCCTGTTGTTTCAGTGACTACCTTTAAAACCGAAGAAGAAGCATTAACAATTGCCAATGATACTGACTTCGGATTGGGCGCAGGCGTATGGACTCGAGATATGAATCGATCTTATCGTATGGGCAGAGGTATTCAGGCTGGTCGAGTTTGGACTAACTGCTATCACTTATATCCAGCGCATGCCGCCTTCGGTGGTTATAAAAAATCGGGTATGGGTCGCTATACTTACAAATCAGCACTAGAGCAATATCAGCAAACCAAAAACTTACTCGTTAGTTACGATATCAACCCACTGGGTTTCTTCTAGCGCCAATAGGCAGGCTAGGCCTCAAGTTCGACAGACTTTAGGCCCAAGCCTGCCTATATTATTGTTGGGTTAATAGATGGTAATGAAACTGCAATCACTCGAACAATTAATCGTCGAAAGCAAGTTTCGTCAGCTAGGTGATGATTTTTCTATCCCGGTATCGCCACAGGGAATTAGCGATGCCAGTCTAGTGATACATAATCCTGTTGTGGCAGAAATACTGGGGCTGTCAGCTCCTTTGTTTGGCACACAATCATTCCTCGATATCTTTAGTGGCAATTGTTCCCTTCAAAAATCTACGCCAGCTGCCCAGGCCTATGCAGGGCACCAGTTTGGGAAATTCAATCCATTTTTAGGTGATGGCAGAACTCTATTACTGGGTGAAGTTGGAATTAAAAATAAAACTCAAAATGAAAACTGGGAAGTCTCGCTTAAAGGCTCTGGTAAAACTCCCTTCACTTTTGCTTCTGACGGACGGGCAAGTTTGGCTGAGTGCCAACACGAGTACGATATTAGTGAACGTCTGGCTGTTTTAGGAGTGCCTACCACGCAATGCCTTTGCATTGTTATGGGTAGTGAACAAGTTTATCGCAACAGATTTGAGTCTGTCGCGATGCTCACCAGAGTAACGCCTAGTCATATCCGTTTTGGCACATTTGAAAGGTATTATTTCAACAAAGATGTTCCAGCGCTTAAGATATTGACTGACCATGTAATACAGCACTATTTTCCTCATTGCCTGGGGAACGACACCGATGGCAATAATGACTATGGGCAATTTTTCCTAGATGTCGTTATTAAAACGGCTCAACTAATCGCACATTGGCAACAGGTTGGTTTTGTTCACGGTATGATGAATACCGACAATCAGTCTATTCTTGGGGTGAGCTTAGACTTGGGTGAGTCGGCATTCACTGAAGATTTTGATGACAACTTTGTTGCTAGCTTGAGTGACAGAAAAGGTCGCTATGCATTTGGACAACAACCAGCAATAGGTCTTTGGAATTGCAATGTACTAGCCCGAGCGCTATCACCTTTGATCAAACCTGCTGATCTCAGACGTGCTCTAACAAGCTATGAGCCGTCCTTTATAAATTTTAGAGCATCCTGAAAGACCTGATGCGCTGCATGTGTGAGTTGTTCTGGACGTAAGTTAGGTGCTATTGTCTTTTATGTGAACCACTTAAAAGGGATGAGTAAGTACATGTCTAGGACGTTTGAACATTTATCGCGGCGGCGTGAAGCAATCGAGCAGCAACGCGGCAATTTTAAACTGAGTCAAGCGACGTCTGGCAGTGTACCTCAGGACATTTTTCGTTCATGGCAGCGAAGTGCACATGCAGTTGAACAAACGCCTCAGCACGCACCGGCGGATGACGCATCTCTAGTCGAGCATCTTTGGCGACAGTCACCACTATCAATTGGTGCACAGTCCGAACAAAGCAACATGATTCAGCTAACCAAAGAGGCCCATTTGGTGGTAGCCATCGCCGACCCGTGTGGACGACTATTATGGACCCATGCCAGTAATCATATGCGTCAGCGAGCCGAAGGCCTTAACTTCATCCCTGGCGGTCATTGGAATGAGTTGGTGATGGGGACAAATGCCGTTGGTTTATCGCTCAAACTTAAACGACCTGTGACCGTTTTCTCTTCTGAGCATTACCTGCCCTTTGTCAGAGATTGGGTTTGTTACGCGGCTCCAATCATCCATCCTCAGTCTGGTGAATGTGTTGGTATATTAGACATGTCAACAACCTGGAAAAAACACACGCCCCTTGGTCAATCGGCTATCGCACAGATGGCGAGTTCAATCGCTCAGAATTTGCCTTGTACAGAATCTCGTGCTGAACTCGAAATTCATGCTTTAGGGCAACCAAGCGTTACCTACCAGGGTAAGACGATAAAAATACCCCAGCGGGAATTAGAAATTTTATGCTTACTCGCATTAAATCCGGAGGGTTTAACTTTAGAGCAACTACACACCGCACTTTATAATGATTGCCACGTTTCAACCGCAACACTGAAGACCCACGTATCACATTTGCGATATTTTCTCGAGGGTAAGATAGGCTCTCGACCCTATCGACTCACAATGCCATATTGGGCCGACTTCATCAGTATTTGGGAAGCGCTAAATCAACAAAGAGCCAATGAAGCCATGTTGATGTATCGTGGAGAATTTCTCGCAAGATCACAATCACCAGAGATAGAGCAATGGCGATACTGCATAGATGCAATGATGACTCGCGTTGTCGATGCCTGCCAGAGCCCGGAGGCTCTGACTAATAAGTTACAGGAGAGTACTTCGGGCAGTCACGTCGTACGAGAGCGATTATTGGAGCTTTTACCCAACCTTAAATTCACAAACGCCTAGAAAGTACAGCTTAGACATCATTTTATGTATCGGCAATGACTCGCCGCTACCCAACGTGCGAATGGTAAATGGAAAAGAATTCTGGCTGAATTTGAAGCACCCCAGATGGTGCTTACCTCTGGCCCAGGGTATGGCCTCAGCCACCACACCACAATCACTGCACTGAATTCGGCGTTTGGCATAAATAAGGTATACCTTAAAACCCCAAAACGGAATAAACTCATAGCGTCTTGACGGCAGTCGGTCATAGCCTGGACACGGCTTGCCACAACCGGAACAGTTGGCCCTTGAGTGTTTTCGAGGCACAATGCTCACTTCGATCTCGTGATGGCGCTGGCCTACAAAACTGGCATTCTGATAAACAAATCCTTTTTGTCTATAACACCGATTCAATATTGTAATGAGTTCCATTGACACCCCTCAAAGTCAACCTGCTGATCTAAGCCTTGTTTCACCGGAGAGTATCCAACAAATTAAGGCGGTATTCCCGGATATTCTACTCTGGCCAGAGTCTTGGATGGGGGATGAACATGACTTGGTTGCGGGCCATCTTATTTTGGATGTGTTTATAGCTTATATAGCCCACCTAATAGAGAATGGTCGCGCCCGGTCTACACTGAAAAAGCATGGCAATTATCTCTGGGCTTTAGGCGGTGAAATAATTCGTGATACGAGCGAGGCTGGTTTTGATAAAAGCAAACCTTCCTCCGATTTCGTTTTTGGTTACGTCGATAATTTGGGTGGCCCTTATTGGCGTCATGCCAGCGGCGAAGAAGACCAACTCCAATACGACAGTGTTTGTCGTGCGCTATATCGATTCTTGAAAAACACATAGTTTGATCGGTAATTTTACTTAATAATTACCCACTAATTCCGCTGAAGAGCCAAAAATTATAATGACCTAAAGGTTAAGGATACAAATAGAGTTGGAGATAATTGGTTGAGAATCGAGGAGAATGGTGATGAGTGCTAGAGATTTGTTTTACTCTGAAGGTAAAGAGTTTAGTAATGCTGAAGAAAAGGCATATGCTCGTGAAGACTTGGTATATAACGTGACTGAAGATATTTTGTTGCTTTTGGAGGATACCAATATCAGCAAGAAAGAACTGGCAAGACGTTTAGGCAAGTCACGATCTTTTGTGACCCAAATCCTTAGTGGTACACGCAATATGACTCTTGGAAGCTTATCTGATATTTGTTTTGTTCTTGGAATTAAGCCAAGATTAAATTTTGCTGACTCTTCAACTGGAATCAATTCCATTGAAGAGCATGATATACCTTGGGAAGGTTTTATTATTGAAAGTAAGAACAATCGTCTAATTCAGAAATCAAAAAACGTTATTGATTGTCGGGGTCAGCAACAATGGGAAACTCAGGCTGCATAGCCATGAATGAAGCATTAAGTACAGCACAACGTAGTTTATCCATACAGTCGGTAAACCTTAAGCAATCGGAAGTTTTTGTTGGTGAGGACGTTGATCCACCAACTATTGATAGGAATCTTACTGTTGTTCAAAGGTTTCGTTCTGTCTCTCAGATCCGTATCCTTTTATTTTCTGATGATAATAACGATAATGAAGAGTGGAATTATCGCCTAGTTTATACTGCAGGAGTACGTCTTATCTACAGCTCGGATAAGGAAAAATCATCAGAGAATGACTTTAAACCCTTAGTTGAAATAGTAGGAGACTTTGAGGCTAAGTACTATTCCATGAAAGAACTGACTGAGGACGAAATCAAAGAGTTCTCTAAAAATAGTGTGGGTTATCACGTTTGGCCATATTGGAGGGAGTATGTCCAATCTTCATGCACAAGAATTGGATTGACACCAGTCTTTGAAATCCCTGTTTATTTCATGCCTAGCAATCAAGCTCATTGTGAAGAGAAAGGAAAATAACTGAGAAAATAACTGAGACACCCACACTTTTGAAATTCCGAGAAAATAACTGAGACACCCACACTTTTGAAATTCCTAACTTATCCGAAAACCCTCGGCTACCTTCAAAAAATTCAAGACTAGTCTCGACACAAAGACAGTGAGTTTATAAAGAATGGAACTTTTCTAGTTTTTCTTCAGACTTTGCCCCAACTCAAAACATAGCGATCCAATAACCGATGATTCGCCATGCTATTTCTATCTGCGTAGGCCGAAAAAGCGAAGCGCCTTCCGGCAAACTCTCAACAACATACCCATCTAATAGATTTTCACGATCATTCTTCTTATCGTCTGTTTGGTGGTATTTGTAACATGGTCACGCCTGATGG
>JBDNJA010000114.1:0-10557 GCA_041688005.1 Gammaproteobacteria bacterium | reverse complement strand
TATTGTTTGAATGCAAATCTATTCCACCATATAGTTTCATGTTGATCTCCTCCGCTACGCGGTTTGGTTTGTGTGGTTGGAACCACTTACCTTACCGGCTAGCCCGGAGGAGATCTCTATATGATTATCAAGCGTTGATAATATACCTTTAATATTATTAAAACAAAAACACGTAGGGTCTTTCCAAATCACATTTCGATGTTTCTTATGCTATTCTGACAACCCAGACATTACAATCTTGTCGGCAAAGGCAATGCACATTTTCAGCTAACAAGCGCACCTTGCCGGACATTTTGGATGTTGTTTGAAAAACAGCAACGTTCAAGATGCCGCAAATGCTAAACGTTATATTTTCTGCGAATTCTGATAAAACCCCTATTATCAAGTAGTTACAGATTGAAAGCCGAGTATCTAAAATTTTCTATAATTAAGGCTTGCTTATTATCTAAAATTTTCTATAATTAAAAAATTCAACGCTGAGGTGTACTATGACACTCAAATTCTATGATAGCCCATTTCATGTAACCCATGACAATGAAACGGCAAGTAAGATGGCAATGAAGATGGATTTATCCATTATGCTAATAAATTTGATCAAAGAGAAGGGCTGGACTCAGCAAGAGGCAGCTGAGAGGTTGGGCATTCAACAGTCTCGAGTATCTGACTTGAAAAACGCAAAAATTGAAAAATTCACTATTGATGCCATGTTCGATATGTTTGATATATTGGGCTTTAGGGCACAGATGTCAATGCCATCGTTGCATGAGGCTTCAATCTCTATATCAAAAATGCAAGCTGCCTAACCCTTTTATAATTCAGCTTTAAAGCTTTTTAAACGTTGTTCAGCTACCTTCATCGCTGGCCGATCAACATCATTTGTTGTTTTGCTAAAAGAGTGTAGAACTACAACTGTATCTAGATATTTCGTAACGTAAATACATCTAAAAGCTGGGCTACCGTTAATTTTAAGTTCAACAACTCCAGCGCCTACGTTATTTAAATGCTCAATCGCTAATTCCGGATTTTGACCAAACTGAATTCGACGAAGATCTTTTCCAAATTCGTCTTGGATGCCTTCAGGTAATTTTTTGTACTCGCGTTCTGCTGCATCGCTTACGAAGGCAAACCTTTTCACTTTTGAACCCTTTGAATAAATGAAAGTGAAAGGATATTGTACCTTGTAGCAGGTAAAAATATAATCGGGTAGCCGAAGGGTATTTAACCCTCAGCCTCCACAACACCCTGCATGCGGATCTACCCCAAGGGCACTTTGTCGCTTCGCTCTCCGCACAGTTGGGCGTTACATGCCCTTCTAAGTGTTGCATGGATACCGTGAATCCGTTATTCTCGGTATATGATTATTTCATTTGGCGATAAAGCTACATCTGACCTATTTCACGGAATATCCAGCCGCCATGCTAGAAAATTGCCAATCCAAATCCACGAACTCGCGCTTTATAAGCTCGATGTTCTGAATGCTGCTCAGGTTCTTGAAGATTTACGTTCTCCACCGGGCAATAGACTTGAATCATTGAAAGGTAATCGCAAAGGCTTTAGCAGCATTCGAATTAACTCCCAGTGGCGTATCATTTTTCGCTGGGTTGAAAATAGCGCAACAGATGTCCAAATTGTGGACTACCATTAATTGGAGGTGTCATATGATTCCTAGTAATAGAACATCGACCCATCCTGGGGTCATTTTACTTAAAGAGTTTCTTGAGCCGCTTGAGTTAACTCAAAAAGCACTTGCAGAACATGTTGGTGTACCTGTGCAAAGAGTTAATGAAGTTGTTCGCGGCAAGCGCGGTATTACACCTGAAACGGCTTGGTTACTTTCTGAGGCATTACGTACTACTCCAGAGTTTTGGCTCAACCTACAATCTATCCATGACTTGTCGGCTAACCGTCCTAATCATCATATCGAACCCTTAACCTTAATTGCAGTCGGCACATAACAAAAAAGGATAGGTCGCGCGCACCCGCGACTTAATCCAGTGTTGGACAAGCCCGGTGGTTGGACTTTCTATAATGTAAATAACTTGAGTCGATCGAGGTTTTTGAGATTGATTTAGGCGGCGATCACATAACTCGATCCGAGTGAAACCGTCAGCCTCAATCCTGTAGATTGGCTGTGGGATTTATTCTGAATAATGAAAAAACCTAGTGAAAAAACCTAGGACATGCACTCTTAAAAACCACCTAATCTACAACCGGAAAAACCGTCAGTTTCAGAAAATAAATAACAATTCTCGATTAAAAGTGGAATTTAACCTTAAAAGCCGTTTTCCAGGTATATCGGTCCGCGAACCCTCGAAGCTGCTATACGACGGTTGAATGCGGTCAATTCGGCGCAGACATGCAGGTTGAATTAATCAACGATGGGCCAGTGACTTTCCTTCTTGATTAAAAAGCTGATTAAGTAGCTCGATTAAGTCACTGGGGGGAATGGCATTGATTAATGTTGTTTAAAAGGTCGAATTCAGGTCGAATGTCGATTATTATCTGTATCCTCTTTCGATCCTAAAAAAGCCGACACATGTCAGACCGCATCGCTACTGTTACAAGAGACACACTAGAAACTCAAATCAGTGTATCCATTAATTTGGATGGCACCGGTAAATCTAGTTTCAACACAGGTATTCCATTTTTCGAGCACATGCTGGATCAGATAGCCCGGCATGGCATGATCGATCTCGATGTGAAGGCCAATGGTGATATTCATATTGATGATCACCACACAGTTGAAGATGTCGGTATCGCGTTGGGTCGCGCATTTAAAGAGGCGCTTGGCGATAAAAAAGGCATCATGCGTTATGGTCATGCTTATGTGCCATTAGACGAAGCGCTTTCCCGAGTGGTCATCGACTTTTCTGGTCGACCTGGTATCGAGTATCGTGTCGAATATCCGCGAGCACGTATTGGTCAGTTCGATGTCGATTTAATCCACGAATTCTTCCAGGGCTTTGCCAATCATGCGCCAGCCACGCTACATATCGATACCTTGCATGGCAAAAATGCACATCATGTTGCCGAAACTGTTTTCAAAGCATTTGGCCGAGCGGTTCGCTTTGCGGTATCTGCTGATGAGCGCATGGCTGGTGTTATCCCTTCGACTAAAGGCGTGTTGTAGTCGATGCAAACGATTGCCGTTGTCGACTATGGCATGGGTAACCTGCGATCTGTCGTCAATGCGCTTGAACATGTTTCGGGCAAGCAGCAACAGGTTGTTCTTACCTCCAATCCAGATCAGGTGATGAAGGCCGATCGCGTTGTATTCCCAGGTCAGGGCGCTGCTCGAGACTGTATGCGAGCGATTGAGAATTACGAGTTGCGTGACACAATTTTGGCTGCTGCCGAGCAAAAACCATTTCTGGGTATCTGCATGGGTATGCAGGTTTTAATTGACTTTAGTGAAGAAAATCAGGGTACTGATTGCCTTTCGCTTTATGCTGGTCGAGTGAAATATTTTGGCGATTCGCTCCAAGACGTCGACGGCAATAAATTAAAAGTACCGCACATGGGTTGGAATAATCTAACTCAAGCGAAAGCTCACCCACTGTGGTATGCAATAGAAGACAATACTCGATTCTATTTTGTGCATAGCTACTACCTCGAGTGTGCAGATAAACAGTTAATTACCGGTGAGTGCGACTATGGGTTCACTTTTACCTGCGCGATAGCCAAAGATAATGTATTTGCTCTGCAATGCCACCCTGAAAAGAGTGCCGACGCAGGTCTTCAATTACTCACAAATTTTGTCGAATGGGACGGACAGGCATGAATTTAATTTCAGCAATCGATTTAAAGCAGGGGCAATGCGTCCGCCTGCGACAAGGTCGTATGGAAGATAGTACGGTTTTCTCTGATGATCCGGTGGCAATGGCCAGTCAATGGGTTTCGCAGGGTTGCAAACGTCTGCATCTAGTCGATTTGGACGGCGCCTTCGAAGGCAAGCCGGTCAATGCCGATGTCATCAAAGCAATTTCTGTGGCGCATCCTGATTTACCGATTCAAATTGGTGGCGGTATTCGAACCATCGAATCAGCGCGCGCGTATATAGAAGCAGGCGTGAGTTACGTGATTATCGGCACTCAAGCGGTCAGAGACCCTGACTTTGTCACCGAACTATGCGTCGCATTCCCCGGCAAGGTGATTGTTGGTATTGATGCAAAGGACGGCATGGCCGCAGTACAGGGTTGGGCGGAAAGCTCCGATCAGTCTGCCGAAAATCTAGCCAAAAAATTTGAAGATCAAGGCGTATCTTCCATCGTTTATACTGATATCAGCCGCGATGGCATGATGCAAGGCGTTAATGTTGAAGCAACGAGTCAACTGGCATCAGCCATAAACATTCCAGTCATTGCCTCGGGTGGAGTGACAGATATGAATGATATTATCAGGCTGAATGAAGCCAAACACTCGGGCATTGAAGGCGTGATTATTGGGAGAGCTTTATATGAGGGCACCATTAGCCTGGAGCAGGCTCAACTATATATTGATCAAAACTAGAAGATTGACTATGCCAACTAAGCACTCCAACTAAACTTGCCGACTAACTAATCATGCCTTTAGCCAAAAGAATTATTCCATGCCTGGACGTTGATAACGGTCGAGTCGTGAAGGGTGTTAAGTTTGTCGAAATACGAGATGCTGGCGATCCGGTTGAGAATGCTCGACGTTATAACCTCGAAGGTGCCGACGAAATTACATTTCTGGACATTACAGCGAGCTCGGATAATCGTGACACGATGGCGCATGTTGTCGAAGCGGTGGCGAGAGAAGTGTTTATCCCGCTCACAGTGGGTGGCGGTATTCGTGAAGTCGCTGATATACGTCGAATGTTAAATGCCGGTGCTGATAAAGTGAGCATTAATACCGCCGCTATATTCAACCCAGAATTCGTACAGGAAGCGGCACAAAAATTTGGATCGCAATGTATTGTAGTGGCGATAGATGCAAAAAAAGTCAGCCAACCAGGCGAAGTCGATCGATGGGAAATATTCACCCACGGTGGACGTAAAACAACTGGATTCGATGTGATTGAGTGGGCAGTAAAAATGGACTTGCTGGGTGCTGGAGAAATTCTCTTAACCAGCATGGACCGAGACGGCACCAAAATTGGTTTTGATAACGACTTAACCAGCCGAGTGTCCGAAGCGGTTCGAGTGCCCGTGATTGCGTCAGGCGGGGTCGGTAATCTGGATCATCTGGTCGACGGTGTTTTAAAGGGCAAGGCCGATGCCGTGTTAGCCGCCAGTATTTTTCACTTCGGCGAATACCGCATAGAGCAGGCCAAAGCCTATATGCAACAGAAAGGTATCGAGGTGCGTCTGTAATGGAAAGCTGGCTGAATGATGTTCAATGGGATGACAAAGGACTAGCGCCCGCAATTGCCCAAGATGCGAGCAGCGGCGAAATTCTAATGATGGCCTGGATGAATGTTGACGCGCTGGCTTTAACGCAGCAGCATCAGCGTGCTGTTTATTGGTCTCGCTCACGCAGCAAATTGTGGTTTAAGGGTGAAGAATCAGGCCATGTTCAGACGCTAGAGGAAATCCGCCTCGATTGTGATTCTGATGTTATTCTGCTTAAAGTGAAGCAAATGGGTGGCATTGCTTGCCACACGGGGCGTCGACGCTGTTTTTTCCGTGTTTTAAACAACGGGCAATGGCAAATTGACGAAGAAATAGTTAAAAATCCTGAAGAGATTTATCAATGAGTGATGATATACTCGCGCGCTTGATGGCGGTGTTAGAATCAAGAAAAGGTGGGGATCCATCTAGCTCCTATGTCGCGAAATTATACGATCAGGGAATCGACACCATATTAAAGAAAATTGGTGAAGAGTCTGCAGAAACTATCATCGCCGCAAAGTCGGGAGATAAAGAGCAGATAATTTATGAAATCGCAGACTTATGGTTTCATAGTTTAGTCTTACTAGCGCAACAAAATTTAACTGCACAGCAGGTTCTCGATGAGCTTGATAGGCGTTTCGGTCTGTCCGGCATCGAAGAAAAAGCTGCGCGAACAAAGCAATAGAGGTGTAAAGATGGGTTTCGGTGGAATTAGTGTTTGGTCATTGTTATTAGTTTTAGCAATTGTAATTTTGTTATTCGGGACTAAAAAGCTACGCAATATCGGTGGTGATTTAGGTGGGGCAATCAAAAGCTTCAAAAAATCGGTAAAAGATCAAGAGTCTGCCAGCACTGAAGAAACAGTTGCTGACGAAAAAGCCGCTGAAGGCCAGGTGATTGAAGGAAAAGTGACCGAAGAGGAAGTTACCGATGAGAAAGATAAGGCGTCTTAATTGATAAGACAACTTCAAGTTTATTCGTAGCCGGTTAACCCAACATAATCTTAAGGGTGATCAGCGGTGAGTTTTTATTCAATTTCTATCACATTCATAGTTAGAGTTTCCTAATGTTTGACATGGGTTTTACCGAAGTTGTGCTAATCGGCGTTGTCGTGCTGGTCGTGATTGGGCCTGAACGGTTGCCTGGAGTGGCGATTACCGTAGGCAAATATGTAGGCCGACTAAAACGCTTTATGACTAATGTCCGAGCCGATGTGGAAAGTGAATTTAAAACCGATGAAATTCGTAAGTTACTCGCTGCACAACAGGAAGAATTAAGCTCGCTAAAAGATGTCGTCAGTGAAGCCAGTAAAGGACTGGATATGTCCGGCGTGTCGAAATCGATAGATGATTCTATGTCTAGCGTCCTGGGCAAATCGGGGGCTGAAATACCGGTCGAACCAGAGTCAACTTTAGAACAGAGCCAGGTCGAGGCAGAAGTTTCATCGCAAGAAAATACTGCCGCTAAATCAGTGCCGACAGAAGCCTCGTCTGAGGTTATGCCTGAGAAAAACAAGAGTGCATCATGACTGAATCAGCAAGTAAGTTAGGTAGCGGCAACTTGATGTCGCATCTGGTTGAGCTGCGTGATCGGGTGATGCGCATGGTGGTCGCGATTTTAGCGATATTTCTCTGTTTGTTTTACTGGGCTAACGACATTTATACCTATCTTGCTGTGCCCTTGACCCGTCACTTGCCAGAAGGCTCAACTATGATAGCAATTGACGTTGCATCGCCATTTTTAACACCTTTCAAGCTGGTGTTAATGCTGTCAATATTCCTCGCAATGCCCGTTATTCTGTTTCAATTTTGGGCCTTTGTTGCACCAGGGCTCTATAAGACAGAAAAACGAATCGCAGGGCCACTGCTGGTATCGAGTATACTATTATTTTACGCCGGTATAGCCTTTGCGTATTACGTCGTATTCCCACTGGTATTTGGTTTTTTCACCTCAGTTGGCCCAGAAATGATTAGCATTTCGACGGATATCGGCCGCTACCTTGATTTTGTGTTGTCGTTATTTTTTGGATTTGGCCTGGCCTTCGAAGTGCCAATCGCCACTATTATTTTAGTCGCCGTTGGTATTACTACCCCTAAAAAACTCGGGCAAATGCGGCCCTACGTGATTGTCGGTGCATTCGTCATTGGTATGCTTTTGACACCACCTGATATTATTTCTCAAGTCCTGTTGGCTGTGCCGATGTGGATATTATTCGAAGCCGGTCTCATCGCATCCGCCATTATGTTCAAAGATCGAAACATGGATTCAACTGATGATGACGAAGCGTTAGATGAAGCAGAATCTGAGAACCATGAAAATTCGTCGTCCATAGATGAAGAGAATCTTGCTGCGAGTACCGATAGCAAATCTGATGATTTAGAAAAGAGTCGAGACTAATAACATCAAGAGATTAGGTCCAAGCTCTACCGTTCATCTAGAAATCAATGCCGTTTAGGCATTTTATGGCTAGCGGTTAGCGCAGATTATAAAGGTTTTTTTATCTATAATCTTCGGCCGTCTAACACTTTTTAGTTGGTTGCCCATGGATATTTCAAGTTCAGTCAGATCTCCACAGATTTTACCCTCTGCAACGACTAGTGCGGTCGAAGGTATCAATACCCAACAGCAACTGTTAGAGCGAAATGTAGAACAAGTTGCCAAAGGCCAGGGCGATAGTTGAACAGCAGCAAATTGTGACAGCCGTACAGGCCAATGCCAGATTTC
The DNA here is from genome assembly GCA_041688005.1 of Gammaproteobacteria bacterium. Taxonomy (GTDB): domain Bacteria; phylum Pseudomonadota; class Gammaproteobacteria. Next base: position 2,479 of record JBDNJA010000114.1, on the reverse strand, counting down.
TTGAGGCCGCTAATGAGCGATTGGGTACTGTGATCGATATCAAAACTTAAAATTCTTGACCAAAATTAACCAAACCCAATTCTAATACTAATACCTGCCTAAATCAGAGGCATAAATACCTCGCATACGCTTATCTGAATCATGCATTTAAGATATGATGCATCTTCGTAATAATTTACCCATTTTGAGAACGAGAATTGTCTACTCCCAATCCTAGGCGTAACCCAACCTTACTGGTGATTATGGATGGCTTCGGCTTGAATCCGGCGCCAGAGAATAATGCCGTGTTCGCGGCAAATACCCCCAATCTGGATCGCTACTTTTCGACCTACCCTATGACCGGGCTAGAAGCGTCTGGGCGTGCCATTGGCCTACCCATGGGGCAAATGGGTAATTCGGAAGTCGGTCATATGACGATCGGTAGTGGGTCGGTAGTAAAGCAGGATCTGGTGCGAATCGATGATTCTATAAAAGATAAGAGTTTCTTCCAAAACCCCGCTCTCGTCAGTGCAATTGAAGCCGCAAAGCGTAAAAATCGGCCAGTCCATTTAATGGGCTTAGTGTCTGATGGCGGTGTGCATAGTCATGTCAACCACTTATTGTCGCTGATAGATCTGTGCGCGGCGCATGAAGTTGTGCCTCAAGTACATATGATATCGGATGGTCGAGATACCAGTCCGCAATCTGCGCTTTGCTTTATACCCGCGGTAGAGGAGCGATTGAGCCGTTGTGGTGGGTTTATTGGCAGTATCAGTGGGCGGTTTTATTTGTTAGACAGAGATAACCGCTGGGAACGAGTGCAATTGGGTTGGGATGCTATTGTCGGCGCAACAGCCGTTCATGCAGATTCTGCGACCGAAGCCGTTGAGCAAAGCTATGCAGCCGGTCGATACGATGAGTTTATAAAGCCAACGCTATTGCCGAAGTTTTCACCCGTTCAAGAAGACGATGAGTTGATTTTCTTCAATTACCGAAATGATAGAACCAGAGAAATCACGGCAGCCCTGTGCAAAGATCAATTTGATCAAGTCAATCGCGGTGAAAATTTCCTTCCAATCAGAGTCACTTGTATGACTTTATACGAAGATACTCTAAATTTACCCGTTGCCTTTCAACCAATACGAGCGAGTGTCACGCTGGGGAGTTTGATTAGTGAAGCAGGTTGTCGTCAATTGCATTGCGCAGAAACCGAAAAGTATGCACATGTTACCTTCTTCTTCAATGGAGGACGCGAGGCGTGTTTCGAAGGCGAAGAGCACAGGCTTATCAAGTCTCCCAGGGTCGCTACCTACGACTTAAAGCCAGAAATGAGTGCGACAGAAGTGACAGAGACAATGATAGCCGAATTGAAATCAAAAGAATTTGACTTTTTAGTGGTCAACTATGCAAACGGCGACATGGTCGGGCATACCGCAGTGAGAGATGCTGTGATAAAGGCTGTCGAAGTGCTGGATCACGAAGTAGGGCGGTTACTTGATGTCGCTATAGAATTAGGTTATTCAGCTATACTGACTGCAGATCACGGCAATTGTGATGAAATGGTCGACCCACAAACTGGAGAACCTCATACGCAGCACACACAATACCCCGTGCCCTGCATGGTTGCCGATAAAGACGTGAAGTTTCTCGCATGTGGTGGCAATTTGTCCACAATTGCACCAACCGTGTTGCAATTGATGGGAATACCACAGCCGAAGGCGATGACAGGAAAGTCATTAATACTGGATGCGTGGTAGGCCAGGAAGAGAGTGGCCTGCAGAGCGCTAATTGTTAATTACATGAAACATAACCAGGAATTAGAATCATGCCATCATTAACAGAAACCCTTACTAAAACTGCCTTGTTTGGAGGTATGGCGACGGAAGATGTCGATAGTGTCGCGGCCCTAACTGTCATTAGACAGTTTCCAAAAAATACGCTGGTTGTCAGTCAAGGAGATTATCATTAATGCTTTAGGCGTCTGTGAGTCATTTGGCGAACTTGCCCCACTCGGACGAATACCCCGGCAAGCCAGTATTATTACGACAGAAGAGTCACCTTTGGCATTATTTCCAGGCAAGTTTTTATGAACACATTACTGTCAAGTCCGACAGTGAGTATGCGTATTATCGACCTGTTGATTACTCGAATTCAAGACTTAACTGAAGAAGTCAGTAGTCTGGCATTAGACGATGTGTATAACCGAGTCGTTCGTGTTTTGTATAAGAATGCATCGGAAGTTGGAGAAAAACTGATAACCGAAAAACTCACGCAACAGGACATCGCTAGTCGTGTTGGAGCAACGCGAGAGATGGTGCATCGCATACTCAAAGAGTTAAAAACAGGTGGCTATCTCTATCGAAGGTAAGCATATAACGATCGAAAGAAGCTCCCGCCTGGTTGGTAGGCAATAATTGGTAAACGATGTGAAAGACTGGTTGTCAGGCAGCACTGACCGCTAGATGACAGATCCTCACCGGTCTCTATTTGTTGTTAATAG
>JBDNJA010000113.1:0-65329 GCA_041688005.1 Gammaproteobacteria bacterium | reverse complement strand
TAGGCCTGATAAGCCTCCGGCGCCATCAGGCGAGACCAAGTTACCAATATCGCCATGCAAACGATGGGAAAATAGAAAGTTTGCTTGAAGAAGGTTTGCCGGAAGGCGCTTCGCTTTTCCGGCCTACGAAGTTATATGAATCTTTATCGCAATAGGCGTTGCACCGTTTTTTATAGGGTAGTATTAGTTGCAGCTATCTTAATATCGCAATAGTTACGTAGGCCTGATAAGCCTCCGGCGCCATCAGGCGTGACCAAGTTACCAATATCGCCATGCAGTCGATGGGAAAATAGAAAGTTTGCTTGAAGAAGGTTTGCCGGAAGGCGCTTCGCTTTTCCGGCCTACGATACTTCCACCCAAATCCAATGGATAAATCCATGTCTAAACCCATCATCGTAACGGCAGCCATTATGGTTAAAGCCAATAAGGTTTTCGCTGCTCGACGAAACCCTGGTTCTCATATGGCGGGTTTCTGGGAATTCCCTGGTGGTAAAATTGAAGCCGGTGAAACCCCTGAGGACTGCCTGGCCCGTGAGCTGTTTAAAGAGTTTGGTATCGTCACAAAGGTAGGTGATTTTTTTTGCGAAAGCACTCATGACTACGGCACAAAAACCATTCAATTGCTGGCTTATCGGGTAGAACATATTTCTGGTGAATTTGAATTAATGGCGCATGATGATTTACGCTGGCTTTCACTCGATGAGCTAGACCAGATCAAATGGGCACAGGCTGATGTTCCGCTGGTGGCACTTTATAGAGCTGGTATTTTTACGGGTTGATTCGAAATACTCCACCTCCTGTCGTTGATACGTATTCTTACAATTTCGTATATGGCTTACTACTCCAAAAAGCTGAAAAGAAATAACAAAGCGTCATACCTTTTGACATAGCAGTTTTGTTTGATCTAAAGTGTTTCTTGTTTCGAAACAGGATTGATCGGGTGCATCTAAAACCACAGGATACTTTATTAGCGCTTAAATATTGGTCACTTAAACAGAGCAATTCAAATAGCAGTGGTTGTGATATCGCGGAGTCTATCGGGATTAGTGCGAGTGAAGTGAGCAAAGGGACTAGACGACTAGTAGCTGCAGGTTTGGTGGTGGAACACAATGCTAACTTTTTTGCAGAGCCGAATGCTCTGCTCGAGTGGCTTAGCTATGGTATACGGTATGCCTATCCTCAAAAGAGTGTCGGATATGGGCATGGTATGGCCACTTCGTGGAACTGCCCTGCTCTGGAAAGTAAGGTGGTGCCACACGTTCCAGCCTGGATATGGCCTGTCTCTGGTGGATCTATAGAAGGTGTATTAATTCACCCCTTTTATAGTTCGGTTCCATTTGCGGCCAGTCGGGATAAGCATCTTTACCGAGTCTTGGCGTTGCTTGAGGCGATAAGAGGTGGCAAACCAGGCGAGCTAACGATAGCAAGAACACTATTAATTAAACTGATAAAGGGGAATGATGAAGATACAAATCCTCAGTGACTTGCATAATGAATTCCTGCGAAGTGGTAAAGAAGCTCCCTCGCACCATTGGTCGGGCACTATTCCCGATACCGATGCAGAAGTTATCATTTTGGCGGGTGATATCGACACTGGCACCAGCGGTGCTGAATGGGCTATTCTAGAATCAGAACGTCTGGCTAAACCTATTTTGTATGTATTGGGTAACCACGAATTTTATGGTTATGAGTATTGGAGTATTAAAGAAAAGGTTTTGAGGTTATGTGAAGGCACACAAGTGTTCTGTCTGGATTCAGACGTGTTTACGCTGGGTGATGTTCGTTTTATCGGGACGACTCTATGGACAAACTATAAAGCAAATATTCAGGTGCCTCAAGATTTGGCTATGTTTAATGTGGATAAATTACTGACAGATCACCGTCGCATAAAAATTAAATCGGGGGACTCAGATGTAAGGTTTAAACCTGAGCATGCACTTGCCATTCACTCAAAGGAATTACGATGGCTGGAAACGCAAATAGCACAATCCACTGATGCCAAAACGGTTGTTATTACCCACCATGGTCCGCATGCCGTCTGCCAACATCCGGACTTTCCCTTAAACGAAATGACTCCTGCGTTTTATTCAAATTTAGATGATTTAATCGAATCCAGCGATGTCGATTCATGGGTGTTTGGTCATACTCACGCCAATGTAGACGAGATGATTTTTGATACGCGGATAGTCTCGAATCAGGCTGGTTACCCGGGTGAAAATGTGAGCAACTTCGATGCCTGTTTTACAATTGAAATCTGACGTAGGAAATCACAGAAAAGAAACACTAATACCATCCGGCCATCAAACCGGCCAAACGTTGTAATTTTAGTTGTGTTAGTGTACTTATAATTCAATAATATCAATTAGTTATATTTTTTTAAATCGGCCAACAAACCGGCCAAAATAGTGCCTAATATATTAGCAGATTAACGGTAGGGGATGAGGATGAGTGGGTCAATATTTGATATTACACCTTTTATACCGGGTGGCAAATCTTTGGAAAGCTCTTCTTTGCCGGATCAATCGATCGTATTAAGTCAAAAGTCAGCAAAATTATCAGGCCAGTTAACAGAACGAACACTGAATACGCTTGAGGCGTATATGCGGGTCATTAATTCCTATTACTCCAATTTGATCGAAGGTAATGCGACACGGCCTCACGAGATAAGGGCGGCTCAGCGTGGTATTTACAGCACCGATCCAGCAAAGCGGGATTTGCAGGAGGAGTCCTTAGGGCATATGGCTGTACAGCAATGGTTACAAGAGCAGTCTCCAGATTTGGAGCGGATTTTTAGCCCTGAATTTATCAAGGAAGTGCATCGGCAGTTTTATTGTCATATTCCACAAAGCATGTGGTTGATAAAAAATAGCCGGGATGAAGTCATTGGCGAAGTTGTGCCGGGGGAGTGGCGCAAACAAAAAGTTGAAGTGGGACGCCATATTCCGCCCGAAGTGGATAGCATCCCCGCCTTAATGGATAGCTTTTGCGAAACCTACCATCCGCAGCGCTTCAGGGGCGATAAAAAATTAATTGCAATAGTGGCAGCACATCATCGCTTTGCCTGGATTCACCCCTTTTTAGATGGTAATGGTCGAGTAGGCAGATTGATAACCGATGCGGCACTGCGAGCGGCTGGCTTAGAAAGTTATGGTGCGTGGTGTTTAAGCCGAGGTTTAGCAAATAAATACGACGATTACAAAAGGACATTAGCACTGGCTGATAAGCCCAGGCAGGGTGACCTTGACGGCCGAGGTAAGTTAACCGATAAAGGCTTGTTGGCGTTTTGTGACTATATGTTAAATACCGCTATTGACCAGGTTGATTACATGAGTGGGTTGCTTGATTTGGCTGCCTTAAGAAAACGCATTGATGGTTATATTCAAGCTAGAAACGATTATAGGGTTAACGGTATGGATAAAGAGCTTAAACCAGTGGCGGGGCTCGTATTGCATACGGCATTTATTTATGGCGAAATTGATCGTTCTCGGGCGGTAGAGTTATGTGGTATGCCCGAGCGAAGTGCCAGCCGCTTATTGAGCCAGTTGAAAAGTGATGGACTACTGAGTGAAACGAGCAGTAAATCACCATTGCGATGGGAGATTCCTGAACATGCTGAACCTTGGTATTTTCCAGACCTCGCGCCTTTGGCTTAGACGCTTGTAATATAAGGGCTTTGCTTAGTTTTACGTTTTACTTTTAAGCGGCCAGTGACGTATTTGTGTAGCACACTGGACATTAGTGTTTGATAGGGAAGCCCTTCAATGAGCATTCCCGACACCCTGCTTGGGCTCGGGAGTTTTAAGCTCTCTCTAATGACGCATCACTTCCCCATAGAAACCAAAGCTTCAACATAGTCATACCCAAGGTCTTCGGCAACTTCCCTATGGGTAATATCGCCGCGATGGACATTCAGGCCATTGCGTAAATGTGAGTCATCTATTAGCGCTTGTTTATAGCCTTTATTAGCCAGCGCGAGTGCGCCTGCCAAGGTGGCATTGTTAAGCGCAAAGGTTGATGTACGCGGCACACCGCCGGGCATGTTGGCGACACAGTAATGTACGACATCATCAACCACATAGGTTGGGTTGCTATGCGTGGTGGCGTGTGAGGTTTCGAAACAACCGCCCTGGTCTATCGCGACGTCGACCATGACTGCGCCTGGTTTCATCGCTTTGACATGCTCTGCGGTGACTAGCTTTGGTGCTGCAGCACCGGGGATTAAGACACCACCGATGACGACATCGGCTTCGAGCACGTGTCGCTCTATCGCATCACGGGTTGAGTAGACTGTATTCACGGATCGGCCAAACTGCGTCCATAGTCGTCCCAGGGTTTCGTTGGATCGGTCGAGCACCCAAACGTCTGCCCCCATGCCAACGGCGATGTGAGTCGCGTGTGTACCCACCACACCACCACCGATAACCACTACCTTGGCTGGGTCGACACCGGGCACACCACCCATCAACATGCCAATGCCACCGTGGGGTTTTTCGAGGTTGTGTGCCGCTGCCTGAATCGACATACGGCCTGCCACTTCGGACATGGGGCGTAGTAATGGTAATCCGCCAAAGGGAGAGGTGACTGTTTCGTAGGCGATGCAGACGGCACCTGAGTTCACCAGATCGCGAGTTTGCGCTGGGTCTGGCGCGAGATGTAAGTAAGTATATAAAATTTGACCTTCGCGTAGCATTGCTCGCTCACCAGCCTGGGGTTCTTTAACTTTTACCACCATGTCGGCTCGGGCAAATATTTCGGCTGCGGTGTCGACAATCGTCGCGCCCGCTCGCTTATATTCATCATCAGGCGCACTGATACCGTCACCAGCATTTGTTTCAACTATGACCTGATGTCCATGTGCAACCATTTCGCGTACCGACTCTGGCGCCAGACCAACTCGGTATTCATTGTCTTTAATCTCTTTTGGTACGCCTACTAACATGTTAAACCCCTCTTGAAATGAACGTTAAGTGACTAGTCTGAAAATTCTGATGCGTTTTTCGGAAGGCGCTTCTCTTTTGCGGCCTACGCTGTTATCGCCCCCATAATAGGCGAGAATAGGTGAGAATAGCTGAGCATCAAGCCATATTTCGTATTGCCTGACGCATCAGCTGGCGTTTGAGGCTGTTATTCGATTGGACCAGTTGCATGCCACAATCTCGAATCGTATTTTGCAGCGGATTATCTGCCCCATATAATAATTTCAGGCCACTGAATAAATGGGTGGCTAAAGCTGTTTCACTTTTTCGTTGGCGCTCGAATTGGCGTAGCTTCTTCTTGTGCCCTGAGTTTTTATGCCAAGGGCTTTCGAGATCGCCTATCAGCTGTATCAATAATGCAACGTCACTAAAGCCCAGATTAACGCCCTGCCCCGCCAAAGGATGTACGCCGTGTGCGGCATCGCCAATGAGTAATACTCGATGGCTCAACCACTGGTTGCAACTATGCCAACCCAGCGGGAAACTCTGCCGATTGCCAATACCAGTTATTTGGCCCAACCGACCATCGAAGGCCTCACCGAGTGCCACACAGAAAGCGTCATCGTCTAGTGACATCATTGTTTGCCCAAATTCGGTATCACAGGACCAGACTATCGAGCTATCGCCATTGGCGAGTGGCAAAAAGGCGAGTGGCCCAGTGCTGAGGAATTTCTGCCAGGCCGTTAACTGATGCGGTAATTCGGTTGTCACATTGGCTACGATGGCGATTTGATCATAACTGCCACTCATCACTTCGATGTCGGTTAGGGCGCGTGTGTTCGACCCTCGGCCATCCGCGGCAATAAGTAGGTCTGCCGATAGAGTCACGTCCGATTCAAGGACGACAGAAACAGTGGTTTCGGAGTTTTCAGTCAGTGTTATAATTTTGTCTGATAGAAACCAGTCGATTGATTGCTGCGCCTGACAGGCATTGTGCAGTGCTGCCAGAATTTGATTATTTTCAACTATGGCCCCGAGACTCTGGCTTGCTAACTGAGCGCAATCAAAATCGATTGCCGCGTTGCCATTCGCATGCCAGACAAACATTTTTTCGTAGTCACAGACTCGATTTTGATCGATCGCAGACCAAACCCCTAGATCATCTAATACTTTTTGTGAAGTAGGGCTAATCGCGGATAAGCGCAGATCATAGACTGCATCAGCAGGGTCTATCTTTTTGATGGCTGACGACGGCTCGACCAGCGCGACTCGAAACCCTTTGCGCGCAAACGATAACGCCGCGCAAGCACCCACCATGCCGGCACCTGCGACAATAACGTCATAATTGTTTGCTTGTTTACTCTGCTTCATCTCATCCTGTTTCATCTTACTCGGCTTCATCTCAAATGGCCTCGCACCATAGCGTTGCCACCTGTCGCTAAACCCATGCCTGATAGCGCCACTTCGGATTTCAACCCAGGTATTATATCGAGCAAGCCTAAAGCGGCTGAACGAAGGTGGTTAAGCAAGGGTAAATCATTCGAGAACAGGCTTACCAGACCATCGCCTAAACGTATCACCTGCGTTTGTTCGGACTGCCTTAACTGCTCGTATGCTGCCAGCAGTTGCGATAATGTTTCTGGGTTAGCTATCTGATCTGCAATCGACTGGCCTTCCAGCAAACCTTGCAAGCTTGCAATATCGCGCAGACCTAGGTTAAACCCCTGCCCAGCCACCGGGTGCAATGCATTGGCCGCATTTCCAACCATCACGCAGCGATTTTCAGTTAACGATTTTGCCTCGGTTCGTTGTAATGGGAAACTAAATCGTTTGCCTACTTGTTCGATAAACCCAAGTCGAAAGCCAAAGCACTGCTGTAACGATTGCATAAATGCCGCATCATCCAGCGCCATCAATTTGAGTGCAGCATCAGGCTTGCAAGTCCAGACGCAGGCGTATCGATTGTGGCCGAGCGGTAGCATCGCCAAGGGCCCCGATTCGGTAAATCGTTCGAAAGCGGCGGCTGCAATTGGCTTGTCGAAACAAACATTGGTGATGATGGCAGACTGCACATAATCGATGGTCTCGTGCTTGATGCCGAGGCTTTCTCTGGCCTTCGATTGCGCACCATCGGCTATCAATACTAGATCTGCCTGTAATTTGTTAATGCCTTCAGGACTTCGGTAACTGAGTTGTACAGTCTCCTCGACTTCGATGGACTCAAACGTAGAGAGAGTAAAGAGCTTAATTGATTTTGACTGGTTGATTTTTTCAAGTAGGCAGTTGCCAAGCAATTGGCTTTCGATGACATAACCCAGTGCGTCGAGATCGTAATCGGATGCTTTTAAACGACTGACGCCCCAATGCCCTTTCGACGAGACATGAATGGTTCGAATCGGTGCGGCTAAGTGCTTCACCTCGTTCCAGATATCCAGCGCCTTAAAAATTTGGACGCTAGCATAAGACAAGGCGATTGAACGCGTATTGAGACCGGTTGGATCTTTTTCGCTTTGCAACAATGAGCTCGATTCGATAACCGAAACGGCTCGGCCAGGGTGTTGGCTAGAGTGTTGCAGTGCCAATGCGGCACATAAACCGATCAGACCACCACCAACAATGGCAATACTCTCTTGTTTTTGCGAACTACCTATTATCGATGTATCCATTGTTTAGGGCCAGCTTACTTGCGACTCGCCATCAAGGCTTCGATTTCGTCAATTTTTCTTGGCAGCGCTTCGGTTAGCACCTCGCAACCGGTGTTGGTGACTAACACGTCATCCTCGATGCGAATACCGATATCCCACCATTTGCGGTGGACCGACTTACTATTCGCGGGAATATAAATACCGGGTTCAACAGTTAATACCATGCCAGGTTCTAACAGACGCCATTGATCACCCACTTTGTAATCGCCGACATCGTGTACGTCAAGCCCCAGCCAGTGACCAGTACGATGCATGTAAAAACGCCGATAGGCCTGCTCTTTAATCAATTTTGACAGCGTGCCCTTGAGTAACTTCATCTCGATCAAGCCTTTGGTAATCACACGCACGGCTGTTTGGTGCGCATCATTCCAATGATTACCCGGCTTTACCTTTTTAATCGCTGCCGTTTGTGCGGCTAACACTATCTCGTAAACCTCACGCTGAGCGGCACTGTATTTTCCGTTAACGGGAAAGGTACGTGAAATATCCGACGCATAACCCTGCACTTCGCAGCCTGCATCGATGAGTAATAAGTCACCATCGTTGAGCACTTCGGTATTTTCGGTGTAATGCAGAATACAGCTGTTAGCCCCCCCGCCGACAATGGCCGGGTACGCATGTTCGGTATTGTTTCGTTTGAATTCATGATCAAATTCGGCCGCTACCTGATATTCATATTGGCCTGGCTCGCATATCTGCATCGCTCTTTTATGGGCGACAACATTGATAGCCGCCGCCTCACGCATCAACTTCAACTCGGCCTTGCTCTTGAATAGGCGCATATCGTGCAAAATAAAATCCAGCGCCAAAAATTCAGATGGCACCTGCATACCATTGCGTGACTGGGCTTTGATATGACTCACCCAACCGATCAATCTTTGGTCAAACTCAGGGGACAGGCCCATCACATTGTAAATACTCTCTCGGCCTTCTAGCAGTCCGGGTAAAATATCGTCTATGTCGTCGATAGGGAAAGAATCATCGGCACCATAAGTTTCGATGGCCCCTTCCTGCCCTGCTCGCCTGCCATGCCAGGTTTCCTGTTTGGGGTCTTTTTCGCGACAGAATAAAATATACTGTCCATGCTTTCGACCTGGAGCCAAAACAACCACGGCATCGGGTTCGTTAAACCCGGTTAGATATAGAAAATCACTATCCTGTCGGAACGGAAAGTCGACATCACGGTTACGGGCTACCTCTGATGATGACGGTAAGATAGCGATGCTATTTTTACCCATCATCTTCATCAACTGGGCGCGACGGCGCTTAAATTCTGATTGTTTCATACTATTTTTTACTGCAGTGGTGGTGCGGGCATGACACGATTGATGGCTTCGTTTAAAAACAAAACAGACATCCGTACATGCTCGACAATTTCAACTAACTGGCCTTCAGTTTCAGGGCTTTCAATTTCGTCGTGATCGAGTTTACTTATTTCGAGTAAATCAGACAAACACTCTTGCGACTGCTCGTCCAATTCTTTCGAATTGTTCTTTGCTTCACTTTTGAATATGACACCTAATCCATATAAAAATCCAACACACCATGTCGACAATCCTAACAACTGGACACCAAAATCATCCGAATCGTCAGGCAGTAATAACTCAAAAGATAAATCCTCGGTGTTTAACTGTTCGCGACTACTCTCGAATAGCTGCTTGAGCACCTGTAAATGTTCGACGGCTAAGACATTGGCGCTACTCGGCAGCTCGTCGAGCGTATGCTGCAACCACACTGCCATCCCGCAATTATCCAATAATAGTCCACAAAGGGTTCCGTGAGACTCCGATGCATCGACGGTAGCACCCAGTTTTTCGAGTGCATTTTGCACTGAATCAAATTCCGGCATTGTAGAAAACCTATAAATTTGTATAATTTTAAAAACTACTCTAAGAAGTAGTCGGAATTAACAGTAACAGCTCGGATTGCTTCTGTCATAGCTTAGATCAAGGCGAAAAATATGAGTTTACTAGTATAAATGTTCATTTAACGCTGAGATGAGCTATGCCAAACGCGAGTGAGTCGTTACTCATTATTGTATTCTACCACTCACATAGCTGGCAAAAAATACACATCGGTTGACTGATTGTATTTTAAGCACGATGATTCACTTATGGATTCAAATAAAACGCTTTTTACCGAAAATGACCTTCGCCAGCTGGAACAGCGTATCGACCAGTTAATCGACACGGTTGGGTCATTAAAAAATGAAAATACCAGCCTGCGCCAACAACAGGAAAAACTGGTGACCGAGCGTTCCCAATTATTCGAAAAAACCGAAACGGCAAGAACCCGGGTTGAAGCAATGATTTCAAGATTACGCTCACTTGAGTTAGGCTCATGAGCAGTCCACAACCGATTAGCATCACTATTCTCGACAAAGAATATAAGATCGCTTGCCCTGTCGGCGAACAGACCGCGCTGCTAGCGTCGGCGAAATACCTGGACGAGAAAATGCGCGAAGTTCGCGACAACGGCAACATCCTCGGGTCGGAACGTATCGCGGTCATTACCGCATTAAATATTGCCAACGATTTTCTTAGCACCAGCGACGCCGTGAAAGGCATCAGTGACGATTTATCGCCCCGATTAAAAAGCCTCGAAACCAAAATTTCACGTGTTCTTGAACAGTCAGAGTCATTAAAAAATTAAATTTACTTTTCGTCTTCATCAAGCGTATAGTAGATTTATACCTACTGCGATGTTCGTTAGCAGCCATCAAAATCCTTGAGCCGTTTTATCCGCCTCGGGGTCTTTCGTACAACGCTGGTGTGCATGCCCGATTCGTCGGGAAGCCTGATGAGGTTGTCAATAACCCCACCTGAACCTTAGGTTCAAGGTTGATAGATTTGCGACGGCATCGTGGTTGGTATTCTTTTTAGTATGTTCTTTCTAGTCAATTAATATCTTAAATAGCAATTTCCGTCACTTAACTCATTTCTCTCAGAAACAACCTTAAGTCGACATCGGTTTACTTCAAAAATAATTGATAAGCATCATTTTCAGTTTCATTCCAATACGGAATATTCAAGCCCACTAGAAATGCGTTAAATGCTTTATAATCTGCCTTTTCAACCTGAAAGCCCATCAGTATTCGGCCGAAATTTGAGCCGTGATTGCGATAATGAAACAAACTGATATTCCACTTCTTGCCCATCTTCATTAAAAAATTTAATAGCGCGCCTGGCTTTTCTGGGAACTGAAATCGATATAACAGCTCATTATTCACACCACCGCCAGGATGCCCGCCTACCATATAACGGGTATGTAACTTAGCTACTTCATTTTGAGTCATATCCACCACAGAGTAGCCATGCGTTTGTAATTGTTCGATAAATTGTTTTTTTTCGTCAGCGCCCTTACTAAGTTGAATACCCGCAAAAACACGGGCCAGATTGTCGTCAGAATAACGATAGTTGAACTCAGTAATAGAACGTTTACCAATTAACTGGCAAAACTCTTTAAAGCTCCCCGGACGTTCCGGAATTTGCACCGCGAGCAACGCTTCTCGATCCTCACCTATTTCTGCACGTTCAGCAACGTGGCGTAAGCGATCAAAGTTCATATTAGCGCCACTATTGATAGCAATCAGTGTTTGTCCACGTAACCCATGCATGTCGGCATACTTTTTAAGCCCGGCCAGAGACACCGCACCAGCGGGTTCGCATATCGCCCGAGTATCTTCAAAGGTATCTTTAATCGCGGCACAGATTTGATCGGTGGTGACCATGATAGAGTCATCCGCCAGGTTTTTAAGCATGTCAAATGTATGCTTGCCTATCTGTTTAACGGCGACGCCATCGGCGAATGTACCCACCTCTTTTAAAGTCACTCGACGCCCAGCCTTTCTGGCCTCGTAAAAACAGGCTGAATCGTCTGGCTCTACTGCAATGATCTTAATTTCGGGTCTAACGGCCTTTAGAAAGCCAGCGATGCCTGCGGCTAATCCACCGCCACCGACTGGGACAAAAATAGCATCGATATGATCGGGGTGCTGTCGAATGATTTCGTGTGCAATGGTCCCTTGCCCTGCCATCACATCCACATCATCGAATGGATGAATAAAGGCTAGCCCTTCTTTTTCGCACATTTCTAATGCGTATGCTTTTGCGGCATCGAAGTCCTCACCATGCAATATCGCCTTAGCACCATAGCTTTTAACCGCGGATACTTTTATGTCAGGCGTTGTTACTGGCATCACGATAATGGCTTTAAGGCCGAGTTTTTTGGCTGATAGCGCCACTCCCTGTGCATGGTTCCCTGCAGATGCGGTAATAACACCCGATAGCTCCGGGTTAGCTCTTCGCATTTGATATATTTTATTAAATGCACCACGAACCTTAAAAGAGAACACTGGTTGTAAGTCTTCTCGCTTAAGCCAAACTTTATTACCAGTGCGGTTCGAAATTCGACCCATGTAGTCTAAGGATGTTTCGCGTGCGAGATCGTACACTCTTGCCGTGAGTACTTTTTTCAAAAACTGTTGTCGTACCATAACCTGAGTCGCTTTAGCATTAAATTAAAAAGAGTGACCGATTGTGCTTGAGGGACTAACAAAGTCAACTCTAGCGGGTCAATTATTATGCAAGTAAACATGCTTGATAAATAGGATTTGCATGACAATTAATTATCTAGTCGATAAGATGCGCCAAACCCTAGCATTGGACGACTTTAATGACCCCAGATGAGAAAAAAATAGTAGCCGCACAGGCTGCACTCGACTATATCAAACCAAACACCATTATCGGCGTCGGAACTGGATCGACGGTTAATCATTTCATCGATTTAATCGCTGAAAATTTTAAAGGGCAAATAAAAGCGGCAGTCTCCAGCTCGGTTGCTTCAACCGAACGCATGCAAAAATACGGCATACCAGTCATCGATCTCAATGAGGCTGGGCGCTTGTCTATCTATGTCGATGGTGCTGATGAATCTAATCATCAATTACATTTGATCAAAGGCGGTGGTGGCGCACTCACTCGCGAAAAAATCATTGCCGCCGCCAGTGATGAATTCATTTGTATTGCGGATGCCAGTAAGCTGGTTAATGTACTCGGCGACTTCCCGCTACCAGTCGAAGTCATTCCAATGGCTCAAAATCTAGTCGCTAGACAGTTAGAAAAACTTGGCTGTGAAGCAAAACTAAGAGAAGGTTTTGTGACTGATAATGGCAATATCATCCTCGACTTGCACGGCCTTCAAATTGAAGAGCCGCTTGCGTTAGAGAATCAAATCAATCAAATGACTGGCGTTGTCTGCGTAGGTTTATTTGCGCATCGTCCAGCGGATGTTTTGATTCTTGGGGAAGATGATGGTGCTCGAAAGGTTTTTACCTAAGGTCGCGCTGGAGCGTGCCTTTTTCCAACCGCTGGAAAAGTACCAAAGCTTAGCGCATCCTCGACAACTGCTCCTGCGTTGTTCTAATACCGTCCATCCATGGACATATGTTCTCGCCCCTGCGCCCCCCATGCCGGCAATAAAACCGCCACGAGGCGAATACTTACCTGTGCTGGCGTACGAAACATAAATACCAGGAATTCAAATCACAGGCAAAAAAAAGCCTGCATAAAGCAGGCTTTTTCCAAAACTTGTAACTTCCGTCTTAACGCTTAGAGAACTGAACGCCACGACGTGCTTTACGCAGGCCGACTTTCTTACGTTCTACTGCTCTCGCATCGCGTGTAACAAAACCTTCTTTACGCAATGCTGGACGAAATGTTTCGTCGTACTGCATTAATGCACGGGTAATGCCCAAACGAATGGCACCAGCTTGTCCGCTTGGGCCGCCACCAGCAACGCTGACATTGATGTCGAAAGTTTCTAACATATCAACAGTTTCTAATGGCTGACGAATAACCATACGTGAGGTTTCACGCCCAAAATAATCTTCGATGCTTTTCTTGTTGACTGTAATCGCGCCTTTACCAGCAGTTAAATAAACTCGTGCTGCTGAACTCTTGCGACGACCAGTACCATAATATTGTTCGGCTGACATAATAATAACGACCCTTTAAATTTCTAGTGGCTGTGGTTGTTGTGCTGCATGCTCATGTGTTGCACCAGCATAAACTTTCAGCTTTTTAAACATAGTCCGGCCAAGTGAATTTTTTGGTAACATTCCCTTAACTGACTTTTCGAGTATTCTTTCAGGATGCTCTTTACGCAGCTTTGCAAGATTGACTGATTTCAAACTTCCGATAAAACCTGTGTGATGATAATAAATCTTGTTTTGCTCTTTGTTGCCGGTAACACGCACTTTGTCTGCATTGACGATTACGATGTAATCACCTGTATCGACATGGGGCGTATATTCTGGCTTATGTTTACCACGTAAACGACGCGCAATCTCTGTCGACAAACGACCTAGGATCTTATCAGTAGCATCGATAACGAACCACTCTCGTTTAACAGTTTCTTGCTTGGCACTAAAGGTTTTCATACTAATTCCTGTTAAGCGTCATTATTACGCTTTGGCTTCTTCAACAAAGGGCGCGAATACTAACGGATAAAACCAACCTTGACAAGCCAAATTAGGCGTTGAAAGTTGAAATATTCTGTTAGCTCTAATGCCGCTGCCTGAATTGCCTTTAGGGCGTCTGTAAACATAGTGATTTTTTTCGTGAGTGCTAGGAAGCGCCGCGCGAAGAACCGCTGTGTACATGAAGTACATGAGGATTCGAGCACGGAGCTGACGCGGCAATCGCGGAAAAAGCGCATTTTTAGAGATGCCCTTTGATGTTATATCAATTAACTAAGCATATTCAGGACGCGGGATTATAGCAGCAATCGTTTAAAATACGATATCAAATATTGCGTCTTGATCACTATGATGACTAGCTTTAATATTAAAACTGACAAAAATGATACCCGACTAAGACTATGATGAATAATAAGGATCAACGGCCTGCCGTGTGGATTGGACATGTCGCCATGCACAGCGACAAGGTTATGGCATCGCGTGAGTTTATGCTATCGATTGGCATGCGAGATATTTTTTCAGACGACGGTATTGCCGTATTGGAAATGCGAGGTGGAACACATTTGGTCATTACCAGCAATCCTGACTCTGGATTAGTCATGTCTAGCTTCGACTTGATGGTTGATGATATTGATGCCAGCCATCGAGCATTTACTGATTTAAATTTGAAGCCGTCTGACATCGAAAGGGGCAACATTCACGATGAGTTTATTATGACCGAGCCAGGTGGTACTGCTATCCGCTTTAACTCCAGTCACGTGAGTGATCTACCCGTATAGAAGCGAATTGCCAGAGGCGCTGTCTACAAGGCAGTTTAACGAGGCGCGGAAAGCGAACATTGCCCTCGATCGAGATTTGGCTCCACCTTCACTTTCAATCGGTTGCTTAAGTCACTCGCGCCGCCGACATAGTCACCATCGATCCAGATTTGGGGAACAGTGATGGGGGTTTTGGGGCCAACAATAGGCTTTACTCTGGCGAGCATTTCATAGAGCGCTCGCGGCTCTTTCACTACGTCTCTATACTGAAAATCAAGATCGGCTTGTTTAAGATAGGTTTTTGCGTGCTGGCAATGAGGGCAGCTTTGTTTGCCGAAAACCACATTGCCAGTCACTTCCGTGTACCTCACATAAGCTTCGATAACCGCCTGCGTTAGAACCCCTCGGTTCAGCGCTTTACCTTGACTGATTATTTTTTTATCGACGATCACAACTGGTGCATGCCAACCGCCTTTAGGCAATGGCTTCCACCATTCACTCAGCCAGTCGCGCATATCCAGTTCGACCGGAATGCCTTCTAGCTCGGCTTCGATTGTGTCGGTAATAATGTCTTTAGTGAGTGAACACTCACCGCAAGGAATATTGACTTGAAATGGCCCCCACTTGCCTGCCCAGCGATAGACCTGGATTACAACGGGTGGAATAACAATCGGTGACGCGACCATAACGACCTCTTAAACCTTTGGTTCAAAAACCCCAGAATACCCAGCCTGGCATACTGGGCCAAATATCATAAGCCCAATATCATGAGCTAGATACCCTAGAGATGAATCGATTAGATCGAAATTGTCCCTAAGAGTTCAGCATTAGAGGGTTTACTAGCTTTTTTAAAGCGCTGGCTTTGCGTATTCAAACTACGCGCCATGTTTGACTCTAAATCCCCTGACGCTCTGTCGACGATTTAGGCGTCGCTGCCGACGCTTTCGATTTTGCCACCGACAGAAAATTCACCGGTACGCATGTCAGAGCCGACTTTTTTGCTGCACCACCCTAAATAGAGAAGCTGATCGATCCTGAAATTATCTGTATAATCGTCACTTGAAGCGGCTATCTACTGGAAATTAACCTAATGCTACAAAAACTGAATTTGTTCGACACCCTGATTGGTGAGCTCCAACATGGCTTAAAAACTTGCCAGCTGCGTCCTTTTACCGATGCCAGACCTTATCCTGGCTCGGCAATTGAAAACACACCACTATCAGACAGCGAACAAAAGCATGCAGCCGGATTAATGCGGGTTAACAATGCGGGTGAAGTGGCTGCACAGGGACTATACCGCGGCCAGGCTTTTAGTGCCCACGACCCAATAACGAGTGAGGCCATGCGAACCGCTGCCGAAGAAGAAAACGAGCACCTCAACTGGTGCCAGCAGCGCCTGTCAGAACTGGGTGAAAGTCGCAGTAAGCTCGACGGGCTTTGGTATTTAGGCTCATTTGCAATTGGCTCGGTCGCCGGTGCTATTGGCGACAAATGGAGTTTAGGCTTTGTCGAAGAGACTGAAAAACAGGTCTGCGAACACCTCGAAAGCCATCTGCAAAAACTACCCGAGCAAGACCTGCGCAGCAAGGCTGTTCTCGAAACGATGCACGCCGACGAAATGAGGCATGCGATTAACGCCCACGAGGCCGGTGCAGCCGAACTTCCTAGCGTCATCAGACGAGCCATGACACTGACAAGCAGGGTTATGACCTTCGCGGCCTATCGAACTTAAAAGGCATCTAAAGTCAGCTAGAGCCGGCGTTTTCGGAGAAGCACTTTAGTCGACTTCGACAATTTCAAAATCGTGTGTCATTTGCACCGTAGTTTCGAACATCTTTGAAGCTGAGCAATATTTTTCTGCCGATAAATTAACTGCTTTTTTCACTTTAGCAGGATTAAGATCTTTGCCACTGACAACAAAATGGGCATGGATACGAGTGAATACTTTGGGCACCTCTTCGGCGCGCTCGGCTTCAATTTCGACATGACAATCGACAAACTTCTGCCTCGATTTATTTAATATCATCACAACATCAAAAGCCGTACAACCGCCTAATCCTAGCAATAACATTTCCATTGGGCGAACACCCATGTCACGCCCACCATGCTCCGGAGCACCGTCCATCACTACTGCGTGACCACTGCCGGACTCGCCAACAAATGTCATATTATCCAGCCACTTAACCCTGCATCTCATAATTTTTCACTCAATTAATATTGCACTACTTAATTTGTGTTAGTTTAAGCGGACTAGTAACTACAATAGTCAGATGGAACATGATTGTTAATCCCATTGTTAAAGTATCACCTCGTCAAAACCCTGCACTCGAAAGCTTTTTAGGTCACTGTCATGTCAAAAAGTACGCCGCTCGAAGCACGATCATCCACGCAGGTGACGATTCCGATACGCTTTACTATATCACCGAGGGCTCGGTTAGCGTAGTCATCGAAGACGAGGATTGCAACGAAATCATCTTGGCTTATCTCAACCCGGGGGACTTTTTTGGTGAGATGGGTTTATTCGAAGAAGACACAAAACGTAGCGCCTGGGTGAACACTCGAACCCCTTGCGAAGTTGCTGAAATTCACTACAACCAGTTCATGACACTGGCGAAAGAAACACCGGGAATTCTTTTCCAGCTATCGTCTCAGCTAGCCAGTCGTTTACGTAACACTAGCCGTAAAGTAAGCAACCTTGCATTTATGGATGTCACAGGCCGAGTTGCCAGAACGCTACTAGATCTTGCCCGCGAACCCGATGCAATCACCCATCCTGATGGTATGCAAATTAAAATTACACGCCAGGAAATTGCCAAAATAGCAGGCTGCTCTCGCGAAATGGCAGGACGTGTGATGAAGACGCTTGAAGTGGATGGCCTGATTACGGCTCATGGTAAAACTATTGTGGTATTTGGTACTCGCTAGCCTTCATCAGTAACCACACTTACCGCCTCGTTCATTGGGGTGGTTAGCAAAGTTGCTTCAGCTAACAATACCTGATTTGATCACCAACCTAGTTTCGATTATGATGCGCACATGCCCCTAGCCGAAGACAGAATCACCAGCCGTTACAGTATTTCGGCTTACACATCGAACGATATTACGGTCAACGAAAAGCAGTATCAGCAAAGCCTGATCCTGTCGCCTGAAGTATTGATCACCCCTTCTCCAATCAACTCCGTTGATGATCTGAACGAACACACGTTGCAAAGCGTTCTCGACTTAAATCCCGATGTGGTATTACTCGGCACTGGTGAAAAACAGATTTTTCCAGAACCCAGAATTTTTGGATTGCTAGGTGAAAAAGGCATTGGCCTTGAAGTGATGAATACCGGTGCGTTATGTCGAACATTCAATATTTTGGTCGCAGAGGATCGCGATGTTGTGGCTATCGTTATTCAGAGTTGATTATTTAGAACTGACTATTTAGAACTAAAGAATAACGAGCGCAACGCGTCTCCTGGTTGTTCAGCACGCATGAACGCTTCGCCAACCAAAAATGAATTCACATTATGATCACGCATGAGCTTTACGTCAGCGCTGGTATGAATGCCGCTTTCGGTTACTACGGTACAGTCGTCCGGTATTTGATCGAGCAGATCAATTGTTGTCGATAAGCTGGTTTCAAATGTTCGCAAATTTCGATTATTAATACCGACTAGTGACAGGCCGAGCTTCATGGCGCGATCTAACTCTTGCCGATCATGCACTTCGACCAGCACGTCCATTCCCAGGTCATTGGCAACTTGATACAGATGATTCAGTACCTTGTCATCCAATGCGGCTACGATGAGCAAAATACAATCGGCACCTAGTGTTCTGGCTTCAACTATTTGATATTCGTCGATGATGAAATCTTTTCGTATGACAGGCAATGAACACGCATTTCGGGCGGCGACCAGATAGTCATCATGCCCTTGAAAAAAATCAACATCGGTCAGCACAGATAAACAGGCGGCTCCGCCATTCGCATAAGATTGCGCAATTTCGACCGGGTTAAAATTCTCTCGTATAACACCCTGGCTTGGTGATGCTTTTTTAACTTCAGCAATGACAGCCGATAAGCCCTGCTCATTTTTATTGCGCAGTGATTGAATAAAACCCCGAGGTGGGGATGGTGCGGATGCCGAGCCTAGCGCCGCTTGCAATTGACTGGTAGCAACCAAATGCTTGCGGGCTGCAATTTCAACTGTCTTACGCGCCAGTATCTTTAACAGTATATTGGGGACTGGGCTACTCATAACTATTCGATTTTTCCACCAGATTTTTCAGGATGTCGGCAGCCTTACCATCAGCAATAACGCTTTGCGCCATTTGCACACCTGCTTGCCAACTATCAGCTATACCAGACACATAAATCGCAGCACCCGCATTAACGCAAACAATATCTCGCGCCGGGCCCGAGGTATTGGCCAGCACCGACTGAATAACATCCAGGCTTTGCGCCACCGTGTCTACTTTGAGTGACGCTATGTCAGACATTTGTAGCCCAAGGTCAGAAGGCGACACGCTATAGGTTTTAACTTCACCATCTTTAAGTTCAGCGATATGGGTGACTGCGGAGACACTGACCTCATCCATGCCATCTTCCGAATGAGCAACCATCACATGACGACTTCCCAGCTGTGCTAACACACGTGCAATTGGCTCGACTAACGCTTTGTCAAACACGCCAATCACTTGATTCGGTGCACTGGCTGGATTGGTCAGCGGCCCTAGTACATTAAAAATTGTTCTGACAGCCATCTCTTTTCGTGGCCCAATGGCATGGCGCATCGCACTATGATGCTTTTGCGCAAACATGAACCCCACGCCGACCTGACTAATACAGTCAGCAACCTGTTCTGGCGTAATATTCAGATTTACACCAGCAGCTTCGAGCACATCCGCACTGCCAGTAGCACCCGATACCGATCGATTACCATGTTTTGCCACATGCGCGCCAGCAGCAGCAGTGACGATTGCACTCGCGGTCGATATATTAAAACTGCCAGAGGCATCGCCCCCAGTGCCGCAGGTATCAACCAGATGATCGACATCGACCTTCACTCGTGTTGATAGTTCGCGCATCACCGTGGCGGCGGCTGTAATCTCGTCGACAGTCTCGCCTTTCATTCGCATGCCGACCAGGAACCCACCAGTTTGTGCAGGCGTACATTCACCGGTCATAATTTGATTCATGACCGCTGTCATGTCCTGCTTACTAAGATCCTGACGGGCAATAGCCGACTTAATAGCTGCTTGAATATTCATCACTTCCTCATTGACAGCATTGCATATTTAAAAAGTTACGCAACATATCGTGACCATGTTCAGTCAATATCGATTCAGGATGAAACTGCACTCCTTCGATAGCCAGGACCTTATGTCTGACCCCCATTATTTCATCGATACTGCCATCTTCATTTTCAGTCCAGGCGGTTAACTCGAGACAATCAGGCAGGCTGTTTTTATCGATCACTAATGAGTGGTATCGTGTTGCTTCGAATGGATTAGAAAGACCATTAAAAACACCTTGATCAGTATGTTTTATCATCGATGTTTTACCATGCATAATTTGTTTGGCATGAACAATATCACCGCCATAAACCTGACCAATACTCTGATGCCCGAGGCATACGCCGAGCATAGGTTTAACACCAGCCAGAGCTTTAATCGCATCCATCGAAATGCCTGCTTCATTGGGTGTGCAGGGGCCAGGTGATATCATGATATGAGTTGCATCACTATTGATAACTTGCTCAACGCTCATCTGATCATTTCGGACGACCTCGACTTCGGCGCCGAGCTCACCCAAATATTGCACCAGGTTATAGGTAAAGGAATCATAATTATCGATCATTAGTACTTTCATGATGCTGCCTCTTGATCTGTAGCTTCACCATCATTCTTAGTGGGTGCGTTTATAGATAAGTTGGTAGACAAACCAGCTTCAGCCAATGCTACTGCTCGAAAGATAGCCCGTCCTTTATTCATAGTCTCGGCCCATTCATTTTCAGGGACAGAGTCGTAGACAATTCCGGCACCCGCCTGAATGTAAAGCGTTTCGTCTTTAATCACGGCCGTACGAATCGCGATTGCGGTATCCATATTACCGCTCCAGGAAAGATAACCAACCGCACCGGAATAAATACCACGCTTCACTGCCTCCAGCTCATCGATGATTTCCATCGCTCGAATTTTAGGTGCGCCGGACACCGTGCCTGCCGGAAAAGTGGCGCGTAATACATCCATCGCCGACATATCTGGCTTTAACTTTCCTTCGACGTTGGAAACAATATGCATCACATGCGAATACCGTTCGACAATCATTTTTTCTGTCAGTATTACGCTGCCTGTTTGACTCACACGCCCGGCGTCATTTCGACCGAGGTCGATCAACATCAAGTGCTCGGCCAGCTCCTTTGGGTCAGCTAACAATTCTTTTTCTAAAGCTAGGTCATGATCGTTATCCTTGCCTCGCGGGCGAGTACCAGCGATTGGCCTGACGGTGACGCTATCATCTTCGAGGCGCACCAAAATTTCGGGTGAAGAACCGACCACAAAATGATCATCCAAATTTAGATAATACATATAAGGAGAGGGATTCAAGCTGCGTAATGCGCGGTAAAGATCAATCGGCTTGGCTTTAAATGGAATCGACATTCGTTGCGATAAAACAATCTGCATCGCATCGCCATCGATAATATATTGGCGCGCCTTTGCTACTGCGTCCTGATATCCCTGCTGAGTGAATTCAGACTGGAAGTCACTTTCAGACACCGCTTGGTTGACACTGCTGGGAGAGCGATCGAGGCGTACATTGATTAACTTGGACTCTAAATCATCGAGTCGTTGCTGGCCGCCAGCCCAGGCATTGTCTAACGCTGGATCGACATGTACGATCACAAACATCCTGGACGACAAATTATCAAAAACGACTAGGTCTTCACTCAGCATAAGCAAAATATCGGGCGTATCGTGTTTATCTGGATTAGGACATTGCTTCAGTTTTGGCTCGACATAGCGCACCGTGTCATAACCAAAATATCCCACTAGCCCACCATGGAACTTGGGTAAGAAGTCGGTTTCAGCAACCTTAAAAGTATTGATGAAATCTTCGATATATTGCAGTGGGTCGCTGGTTTCTTCTTCATCCACTATCTTCCCACCTATCTCGACTGACACTCGATGACCGAAGACCTTTAGCCGGGTATGACAAGCCAGCCCAATAATCGAATATCGCCCCCATTTTTCGCCACCCTGAACGGATTCGAATAAATAGGAATATGGCTCGTCAGCCAGTTTAAGATAGGTGCCTAGTGGTGTGTCCAGGTCGGCGAGGACTTCTCTCACCAATGGTATGCGATTGTAATCGTGCTTAATTTGGTCGAACTGTGTGGAATTCATGGCAATAACTCAAAATACGGAAACAAGGATAAAATGATCGAAAGTACAGGGGTGTAACTGTAACGAATCACCATTGCCAGGGGATGTTGTGGACCTTGCTGTATTGACCTTGCTGGCTCATAGTTAGATCAGTGTTTTGAGTTCGGCCAAAGAATTTATCACAGCATCAGGATGATGGCTACGAATATCTTGCCCGTGGTTATAGCCATAACTGACACAGATAATTGGCATACCTGCGCCGCGAGCAGCCATAACGTCGCTGACGGAATCTCCCAACATAACCGCCTGTTTTGGATCGACCCGCAATTTTTCGGCTGCCATTAAGAGTGGTTGCGGGTCTGGCTTTCTTCTTGCGACCTGATCGCCACCGATGGTGACATCAAAGAAATCGGCGATGCCCATCGCCGCCAGCAAAGGCTGGGTGAATGCAATGGGTTTATTGGTTACGCAACCGAGCCGATATCCCTGCTGTTGTAGATAGTTCAAGCCCATTTCAACACCGTCATACAGGTAACTGTGCTTACCATTGTTAGCCGCATAAGCCACC
Source organism: Gammaproteobacteria bacterium (assembly GCA_041688005.1). Classification (GTDB taxonomy): domain Bacteria; phylum Pseudomonadota; class Gammaproteobacteria. The sequence continues at coordinate 42,536 of JBDNJA010000113.1, read as the reverse complement.
TCGAACAGAGGCAGTGCTTTTTGAAATAAAGCTTCGCTCGGATCGCCCATCATAGAATTGACTAACGCTCGCTTGACCAGGTGCTCGACTCCATTACCAACCCATTCGGTGACGGCATCAATGCCTCGGACCGGCATCGACAATTGCAGCATCATTTGGTCGATGCCGTAGGCCAGGTCTGGCACGCTATCAACCAACGTGCCGTCCAGGTCGATCAATACCACTTTTCGATTTTGGAACAAACTCATCACGACTAATCCAACTCTAGACTAACTATTCGCTAGCGCTGCTCTCACTTCGGCGATGATACTATCGTATCGATTGGCATCGCTTTGTTGTGCATGGCCAAAAATTCCCGAACCAAGTACGAAAGTATCTGCACCCGCTTCGGCAATCGATTGAATATTGTTCGCCTTAACACCACCATCGACTTCAAGTCGAATATTGTGTCCTGACTGATCAATCAGACTGCGAACCTGCTTCAATTTATCCAGCGTGGCAGGAATGAAACTCTGCCCTCCAAAGCCAGGGTTAACTGACATCAACAAAATCATATCGACTTTATCCATCACATATTCAAGATAAGAGAGCGGCGTTGCCGGATTAAAAACTAACCCAGCTTTACAGCCACTGTCACGAACCAAACCAAGACTACGATCAACATGATCGGAGGCTTCCGGGTGAAAGGTAATATAACTGGCACCTGCTTTGGCAAAATCAGGAATGATCCGATCAACAGGCTTTACCATCAAATGCACATCAATCGGCGCGGTAACGCCGTGATTGCGCAATGCATCGCAAACCATCGGGCCGATAGTCAGGTTTGGCACATAGTGATTATCCATCACATCAAAATGGACAATATCAGCGCCAGAGGCAAGTACATTATCGACTTCCTCTCCTAAGCGAGCGAAGTCTGCGGCTAATATCGAAGGTGCAATTTGGAAGTCTGTCTTTAGGAAATCTGGCATAAGTATTCCGAGGCGTCAATTTGACCCGCAATGTACACGATTTTAATGGCGATTTCAGCTCTGTGAGCGTTGGCTGCTGGGATTAGTTTTCATGACTCTGCTCTACCACGCCAAGTGTCACATGGACTTATGATCAACGCATAACCGCATGAACCTCAGCTTATCGTCATGTCGACGACGAAGGGCATTGGTATCCAGTAACTTTTCTTTTTGCTACGCCCCAACTAAAAACGAATTGATACCGTAATACCGTAGGGTGTCAATAGCGCAAAGCGTATTGCGCCGAATGAACGCAAGCGGCAGATTCAACCTTAAAGCAATATGCATTCATGCCAAACTACCGAAGACAGAACACCCCTCAATTGTCAGGCAAAACTCGCAAAAATGGGGGCTAGTAAAGGCGTTTATCTTAAGGTTGGTGAGCATTTTGAGACATGCGGTGCAATACGCTTCGCTATTGGCACCCTACGGTTTTGCGCCCGTGACATACCGTTCATCCTGAACATCGTCACTCCTGCGCATCCATGCGCCCGTGACATACCGTTCATCCTGAACATAAAAAGTCGGCTATTGCCGGCTTTTAAAACATTTTGCTCGATTATTTATTTCAGGCTTCCAATGTAGTCAGCCAAATTTTTAATATCAGCATCGCTCAAACCAGCGGCCATCGCGTTCATAGTCGGGTTTTGGCGAGCACCACTACGGAAATCGATCAGGTTTTTCATAACAAAGGCAGCATCTCGCCCCTTCAATACGGGGTTAGTCGGTACAACACTTTGCCCACCTGCACCATGACAACCAATGCAGCCTTTAGCGGCATAAGCCGACTGACCAGCAGCAACGTCGGCGTAAGCCGCACCGCTAAGCAAAACTGACAAGGAACAAACAACTATTGCAACAAACTTCATTTTCCTAAACTCCGTAGTAGTAAATTTTGGTATGCCATTAGATAATACTGATAAAGTAAAACACCTAAATAAAACGATATATAATAGCGACGACAAATCCCATACATTGTGGCAAAGCCACTCGTTGATGTAAAGGATATGAATCCCAGCTGAACCAACACTGAACAGTACCTAATATGACCGATTTGAAAAGCTACAACCAAACGATCCGACAGGATTTAACTATCCCTAGCGACAGCAATAAACACGCTTTAAAATTTAAAACCACCTGGGGATTATTTTCGCCACGCGCGATTGATAACGGCTCTCAAATGCTGCTCGACTTTCTGGATATAGGTTCAGCTGATGATTGCCTTGATATGGGCTGCGGCTACGGTGTTCTCGGTTTAACTATGGCCAAACTGGCACCTAATGGTCATACCCTGTTGGTCGACAAAGATTTCATTGCGGTTGAATACTCTGAAAAAAATCGCATTTTGAATAAACTTGATAACGCCAGCTGCCTACTAAGCAATGGCTTCGTTCACATTCCAAAACAAAGTTTTGATATTATCGTCTCCAATATTCCGGCTAAAGTTGGCAAAGAAATGCTGTATATCTATTTATTCGACGCACTCGAATATCTAAAACCCGGCGGTTCATTCTATATCGTCACCATCACGGGGCTACGTCAATTTTTCAAACGGGGCTTTAACGAAGTTTTCGGACATTATGAAAAGATAAAACAGGGTAAGACATATACTGTTGCAAGGGGCATCAAACAGGCGTAATGACCAATGGGCGTCTCTACCCCCTTATTTTTTAAACCGCAGGATTTTCGTGGTGACTACCTGACTAGGCTTTGTTTAGTGAGGGCGAGTAATTCAAGCGCTTGAAGCGTGCTATCGGCGAGAAAATTGACATGCCCCATTTTTCGACCTGCCCTAGCTTCGGCTTTTCCATACAAATGTAATTTTGCCTTACCGTGTTGCAGCAAGTCATCCCAATTCGGTGAAGCCGCGTCAGGCCAGATATCACCTAACACATTCCACATAGCGACTGGCGTGTGTAGCGTACTATCACCAGCCGAAAGGCCGCACATCATACGCACCTGCTGCTCGAACTGAGAGGTGAAGCAAGCATCTAATGTGTAATGACCGGAGTTATGTGGACGCGGCGCCATTTCGTTGATTAAGACCTCGTTGTCTGATGAGATGAAAAATTCAACTGCTAAGACGCCACAATAACCTAAACCATGTGCTATTTTTGTTGCCGCATCGGTTACTTCAGCTGCCATTTCCTGCGACAAATTAGCGGGCGCAATAGAAATATCGAGTATGCCATTGCTATGTTGATTTTCAGCCAATGGAAAACAATCAACCTCACCTGCCTGGCTGCGACATAACACAACCGAGACTTCCTTTGCCAGGTCGATACGTTTTTCGAGTACGCAGGATATTGATCCAATCTGGGAAAATGCTTCCACTAATTCATCGTGGTTTTGACAAACTACCTGCCCTTTACCGTCGTACCCAAGGGTATTAGTTTTTAAGATGGCAGGGAAACTAAAGTTCTTAGCCTGCTCGATATCAACCTCAGATTCTATCGATAAAAAATCGGTAACACTTAACCCCAAGGACTGGAAGAAGGTTTTTTCGCTATAGCGATTTTGCGCGATTCTTAAGGCACTGGCAGAAGGATGAACCGGCACCGAATTCGCAAGATATTCGAGTGTATCTGCGGGGATATTTTCAAACTCTGTACTAACAGCCGCGCAATATTTAGCCATATAGTCCAGCGTTTCGCGATCATCATAGCTGGCTTGCAAATGCTCGCTTGCCATACTACCAGCGGGGCTATTCGCATCGGGATCAAGCACGATCACTTCATAACCCATCGTTCTGGCTGCACTAACAAACATGCGACCTAGTTGACCACCACCCAACAACCCCAGTTTTGCGCCTGGCAGTATTACGTCAGGCCGTATTGCGTTCGACATCATTAATTTCCCGGAGGTAAGGTCATTTCTAATACGGCATTCTTTTGTTGCTGACGAAATGCTTCAAGCTTGTCTGCAACTTCGCTATCAAATACAGACAACATTGACACAGCAAAAAGTGCCGCATTGATTGAACCCGCTTTACCGATAGCAAACGTGGCAACAGGAATGCCTTTCGGCATTTGTACGATAGACAATAATGAATCTTGCCCTTTTAAATGTTCACTCGGAACTGGCACACCCAATACTGGAATTGTCGTATTCGCCGCCAACATGCCAGGCAAGTGTGCCGCACCACCCGCGCCAGCAATAATACAGCTGAACCCGTTTTCGCGAGCAGACTTTCCAAAATCAGTGAGTAAATCTGGAGTACGATGCGCCGATACCACCTTGGCTTCGTATTCAATGCCAAACTGTTCCAGATATTCCACGGCAAATTGCATGACAGGCCAATCGCTGTCACTACCCATTACTACTGCAACCTTCAATTTCGACATGGTGATCTCCGTGTCGTTTAGAAAAAGCGAGCGATTATACCCCTTTTCCAAAAGAAATAACCATTCGCTTTGGATGATCTGAATATCGCCATTCTATATGCTACTATCCGTCCTCTTTAGATCTATGTCTGTAGACTCTAACCACCACTTCTTCATTTATCGAAAACTATAGAAAGCATAGATAACAATGAACGCAATAAACACTTCCTCAGCTGTATTTGAAACTAATATCAAGAACCTTGAATTAATTGCCCGAGGCAAGGTACGCGATATCTATCGTATTGACGATGAACACATGCTCATCGTATCGACCGATCGGCTATCGGCATTCGATGTAGTATTTTCACAAACCATCCCGAAGAAAGGCGCGTTACTGACCCAGGTTTCTAATTTCTGGTTTGCACGTACCGGACATATCATTCGAAATCATCTCAGCGATTTACGCCTTGAAGATTATGTTTCTGCCGAAGACTTACCGCAACTTCAATCGAGATCGATCATTGCTAAGCGCCTCAAAACATTGCCTGTCGAGGCTATCGTTCGAGGCTATATCATCGGTTCGGGCTGGAAAGATTACCAGGCGACTGGTGAATTATGTGGTATCAAATTGCCCATTGGGTTACAGCAGGCCGAGCAATTAGCCGAGCCTATCTTTACGCCATCTAGCAAAGCGGCCGTTGGGGATCACGATATCAATATCAGTTTCGATGATGCGGTTGAGCTTATCGGTGAGGAGCTGGCGAATCAGGTTAGAGACGTCAGTATTGCACTCTACAAAATGGCTTCGGACTATGCCTGTGAGCGAGGCATTATTATTGCCGACACTAAATTTGAATTCGGCGTCGATGAAAACAACCGGCTAGTCTTGATTGACGAAATACTAACGCCAGACTCATCTCGATACTGGCCTGCGGATCAATATCAGAAAGGCATCAGTCCACCCAGCTACGACAAACAATTTATTCGTGATTATCTGGAAACGCTCGATTGGGACAAGACACCACCGGCACCGAGTATTCCACAGAACATCATCGACAGAACCCAGCAAAAATATCAGGACGTTCACGATATATTGACTCGAGATTGAGGCAATTCATTTTACTCTAGAGCCAAGTTGATCCCGTAATAGAAATTTCTGAATTTTGCCTGTTGAAGTTTTCGGAATATCGGTAAATAAAAATTTACCCGGTACTTTAAAGGATGCTAGACCATCTCGGCACCACTGCCTCAATTCAGCTTCTGTCACCATTTTATCTGCCTTTAACTCAACAAAGGCACAGGGTGTTTCACCCCATTTTTCACTGGACATTGCAACCACTGCTGCAACTGAAACGGCTGGGTGTTGGTACAGAACATTTTCAATTTCTATCGACGAAATATTTTCCCCGCCAGAGATAATAATATCTTTCGAACGATCCTTAATCTGAATATAACCGTCCGGATGTTTAACCCCCAGATCGCCCGAGTGAAACCAACCACCAGCAAAAGCATCATCACAGGCAGCTCTGTTTTTCAGATAACCTTTCATGACGACATTACCGCGAAACATAATTTCGCCAATCGTGATGCCATCATTCGGCACTGGGCTCATGCTATCAGTGTCAAAAACATCCAGCCCTTCCAGCGGGAGATATCGTACACCTTGCCTCGCTTTGAGCGATGCTTGAGCAGAGCTATCCAAACCATCCCACTCGGCATGCCAGTCATTAACGACCGCAGGCCCATAGGTTTCGGTTAGACCATAAAGGTGAGTCACATTGAATCCAGCTGATTTCATATCGGCTAAAATGCGCTCAGGGGGCGGTGCAGCGGCGGTAAAAAAATCGACGGCATGATGCAGTTCGCGTTTGTCAGCAAGCTCGGCTGATAACAGTGTTGACATGACTACAGGCGCACCACAAAGATGGGTTACGCGATGATCTGCCAATGCATCCCACATAGCCTTCGGCCTGACCCAGCGCAGGCAAACATGCGTGCCGCTAATCGCTGACATCGTCCATGGAAAGCACCAGCCATTGCAATGAAACATGGGTAAGGTCCATAAATATACCGAGTGTTTTACCATTGACGCAGTGAGCGCATTGCCTTGCGCCAGCAGATACGCACCTCGGTGATGATAGACAACGCCCTTCGGGTCACCGGTTGTGCCAGAGGTATAGTTAACTGATATTGCGTCCCATTCATCCTCCGGCATTAGCCATTCGAAATCAGCGTCACCCTGAGAAATAAAATGTTCGTAATCGGTCGCTGCGGTTATCGCGCCTGTCTCGCCTATCTGGAGAAATTCAACATCGTTATATTCTATTATTAACGGGGTCACACTAGTAAGCGCTAGTGCCGATTCGATAGTATCAACGAATTCCCGGTCAACAATAAGAACCTTGGCCTCAGCATGCTCCAGTTGAAACGCAATTACTTTCGGGTCTAGTCGGGTATTAATCGAATGTAAAACACCGCCGCACATTGGAACCCCGTAATGTGCCTCCAGCATGGCGGGGGTATTCGCAAGCATGACCGAAACTGCATCACCCCGCCCAATGCCCTGCTTTGCCAGAGAAGAAGCTAGCTGTCGAGATCGGCTATAGAAATCCTGGTAGTTAAGACGCTGCTGACCGTGAATAATCGCGATTTTCTTGGGGAAAACACTGGCGGCACGCTCAAGAAATGTCAGCGGTGTCAGCGGTTGAAAGTTAGCTGGATTTCGATCCAGGTCAGTATTGTATGGATTCGTCACGTTACTTGTCCTGCCATTCCGGGGAACGTTTTTCGATAAAGGCATTAATGCCTTCTTCAGCATCATTTTTTAACATGTTGTCGACCATCACCTGCGATGCATAGTCATAGGCGTCAGATAGAGTCATTTCTCGTTGTTCGTAAAATGCTTTTTTCCCAGTTGCCAGAGTCATACTTGACTTTGAGGCAATAGTCGACGCCATTGCCATAGCTGCTGTTGTCAGACTTTCATCCGCCACAGTCTGATTGACCAAACCAATTTTTTCAGCCTTTAGTGAGCTTACCATGCCTCCAGTTAACAGCATCTCCATGGCCGCTTTATTTGATACATTACGTGACAACGCGACCATCGGCGTCGAACAAAACAAACCGATATGAACACCTGGTGTACTGAAAGATGCCGATTCAGCCGCTACTGCCAGGTCACAACTCGCGACCAACTGACAACCTGCTGCGGTGGCGACACCCGTCACCTCGGCGATGATGGGTTTCGAATGATTGACGAATGACTGCATCAACGCCGAGCAAGTCGACAATACATGCGTGAAATAATTTCGACCACTATCTGCATTGGCTCGCTCGGCCGTCATTTGTTTCAAATCGTGGCCGGCACTAAAGGCTGGGCCCTTCGCAGCCAGAATAATGACACGCACTGAATCGTTCGATTCGGCTTGCTGCAAAGCATCGACTAGCGCCGCCATCATTTCCTCCGACAGTGCATTACGACGTTTCATGTCATTCATGGTGAGTCGCAATATGCCACCTTCGCAATGTTCCTGCAGCAGCAACTCATCGCTAGCGTTGTTATTAATTTTGATATTACTCATGACTTCAACCTCGTATGACTAACAGGACTACCAAACGCAACTATGTTATCAGTAAATATTAATTTCAACACTAGCATCGAGTGTATTGGCAATGAAGCAATATCGATGCGCTCTTTCATGCATTTTTTGTAGCTCATCCGCACTCACGTTAAAACCTAAATCAAACTCAACCACTGGATGTAAATCAATTCTCGTGACCGATATTTGACCTTTGGCATTCTTACCTAAATGAGCAACTGCGTGATCTGTGAACGAAGCAACAGACCACTTTGTTTTTGCAGCTAACGCCAGAAAAGTCATCAAATGACAGCTACTCACTGCCGCTGCCAAAGCTTGCTCGGGATTGGTATATTCCGCATTGCCTCCCCAGTCAGGTGCCGCATCGGCCTTCACTCTAATCTGTTGATTGTAGTTTACATCATGGGCATTCGAAAATTGACCCGGCATCAACTCCGCTGAGGTTCTGTTCCAGACAATATCAACTGATAGATCAGACATTGCTCTCTCCTGTTATCATCAGAGCCATTACGCGCCGCCTCCGGCCAGACTTTTCTTTGGATCATAAAATGGTTTTGGCACAACGGTTATTGGCGCCGGCCCCGATGGCAACTGAACCATCCCTGCGGTGCCAGTTTTGCTAAACCCAACATCTACCATAGCCAGCGCTATGTTGCGCTTTAAACGTGGTGAATAAATGGCAGAGGTCACATAGCCAACTTCGACTTCTCCATCGGAAATCACCCAACGACGGGGATTCAGGTTTTGCAGCGCAGGACAATCGATTTCGATACCTACCTGTTGACGGCGAACGCCCTGCTGTTCAATTTTACTCAGTGCCACTTTACCAATGAAGTCGGCTTCCATACTTAAATCGACCAGACGACCCAAGCCTAGCTCGTAGGGATTGGTATTACTATCCATATCGGCATGGTAGGACAACATGCCGCCCTCAATACGACGTATTGACGAGGTATGCCCTGGCTTCAGCCCGAGTGGCTCACCCACTGACATCAAATGCTCCCAGAGTGCTTCGCCATAGCGGCCATCACGCAAGTAGATTTCATATCCAAGTTCGCTCGACCAACCTGTTCGAGAAATGATCAAAGGCATGCCATTCAAATCAAACTCTCGCAGCCAGAAATAAGGCAGGTCTTCAATCTCGTCACCAAACACTGCTTTCATCACTTCGCCTGATTTCGGGCCCTGTAACTGCAGGGGTGAGACATCAGGTTCACCGATGGTGACATCCAATCCAGAATTGATCGCAACGCCCTGCGCCCACAATAAAATATCGCTATCAGCAAGTGACATCCAAAAGTGGTTTACCGCCAGACGTAGTAGAACGGGGTCATTTAAAATACCCCCTTCGGCATTGGTGATCAAAATATATTTGCACTGACCAACTGCACACTGGGAGAGATTACGAGGCGTTAGCAATTGAACAAATTGCGCGGCGTCAGGTCCTGTAATTTGAACCTGTCGCTCGACAGCCACATCGCACAAAATAGCCTCATTCACCAAATTCCAGAAATTTTGCACAGGATCTCCAAAATCACGAGGTATGTACATGTGATTGTAAACAGAGAAGCCCTGTGCGCCCCAGCGAACCGTCGCATCGAAATAGGGTGACTTGCGAATCTGCGTGCCGAAACCGACATCGCCGACCATAAAATTGTTCATATAAATACTCTTGCTTTTAGTTGAATTGAATTCGAAGCAGTGAGCATACTCGGATTGAATCGCCAGTCTGGACTCTATTAGCGCGCCAGTGTGGTATGATCAGATTGATTTTCAGTGATATACAGTCTGTTTAGACTGTTAGCGAACAGGCTGATAGAAACACCGGCTATAAATCAGTTAACCTGCGTTTAATCGACTTGATTTCACGTGTGACGATGTAGGTAAAAAAACGGTCTATGCCAATATTTTCGATGAGCAAATTATCGATAAGTGCCTGATATGCCGCAATACTTGGTACTATCAGTTTCATGATGTAATCGATGCCACCACCAGTGGCAATGCACTCGACAATTTCATCAATCTCACAAATTCGTTTTTCAAAATGCTCGAAGTCCTGATAACGATGTTGTTTGAGCGAAATTTCCAGCATGACTGTTGCCACATTGGCAATTTTGCCAAACGCTATCTCAGCATGATAACCGCTAATAACACCCGTTTTCTCCAGTCGTGTTAGACGAGTCCAACAAGGTGTTGCCGATAGATTAACCTTCTCAGCCAACGCCGTTTTACTCAAACGCCCGTGTGCCTGGACAGCGGCCAGAATACGAAGGTCAATAGCATCTAACTTGATCAAACTCATGGCGATTGCAACTTCTTCATTTAGTTATTTTGATGGATGAGAGCCGACATTTTATTATATTAATGAAATGGCGTCACAGCAAAATCATCATGGGAGTATTCCGCCAATTAAACACCCTGACCAGAAGTATGCCCCGCATAGGTTAGGTTACATGGATAGTTAAACAGATTAACTCGCTCAACCTTTTTTTTCTAACCTACGACGAGTCATTCGCAAACCCACCAATACTGCGATGACGATAACAGGCACCGAAATGCCAACCACTAAATCAACATTCAGGTTGACGCCGAATTGCTTCAAGCCCTTTAACGCATAACCAAGCAATCCCACGCTGTAGTAACTTAATACGACAACCGACAACCCTTCAACCATTTCCTGCAAGCGCAACTGCATCGCTGCTCGTCGATCCATCGAGCGTAACAAATCGCGATTTTGAGCCTCCAGATTGATGTTAATGCGGGTTCGTAATAAGGCACTGACTCGCGCAATACGATTCGATAATGCCTGCATTCGATCAGATACTGATTCACAGGTTCGCACCGCCGGCGCCAGACGTCGCTCCATAAATTCGTTAAATGACTGCGCGCCTTCGATTCTCTTTTCACGTAATTCACTAATCCGACGCTTAACCAGGCCATAATAAGCATTGGTTGCTGAAAAACGATAACCACCCGTTGCTGCTATATGCTCTACATTGGCAGCAATCCGGCTTAACTCATCTAATAACTGTTGTTCATTCTCGCCTTCACTGTGTAAAGCCAATTTCTGAGTCACTGTTTCCAGTCTTGAATCACAATCGGTTAAGTCCAGCGAATATTGTCTGGCTAGTGGTAGCCCTAGTAGCGCAAACATTCGATAAGTTTCGATTTCAAGAATACGTTGCACCAGACGCCCCGCCTGTCGATGCCGCAAATGGTGATTCTCGATCAAAATTCGATTGAAGCCATTGGCATGAATATGAAAGTCGGACCAAACTCGAGCCGCGCCATCTGACACCTCACTTCCGGCCACAGTATTCGACGAGAATAATTCCGATAGCGCATCAAAATCGCGATGTTCTGCTTGGTTATCATCTTGTCTAGCAAGCAACTCAAGGCTTAGCATCGTAATCACTTCACCAGGCAAGCGCGCAATCCACTCAATGGGTAACTTCGACAGTACTGTTTCTTTGAATGGCGTTGAGTTTGAGCACGCTTCACTAATCGTATAGGTAGAAAACTCGGTGTGCCGTTCCCAACGCAGTTGAAATAGTGGGAAATCGCCGATATAAAATCTGGCGTCCTGATTGGGTCTATTGACGCCGTAGCGCTCACAGAGTTCTCTAATAGCGTGAAGGTCTTTACTACGATCATCCGACAGCAAGGCCACATGCGTCACCCGCAGTGGGGCGCTCATAATTTGATAAGGCCGCGCGTGCACCTCGTTATTGAGGCTAATTCGCTGCGGATGGTTTTTGAGGTTTGAAGTAATCATTCGCTAAATGTACCAGCCTCGAGAACGAGAATACAGGCCAAATATTTTCACCACCCTTTTATCAACAGCCAGGGTGGTTTTCAGCAATCAAACTAATAGATTTCTTGCGAGGTCATACCGACTAAAAATATCGAACCAGCGCCAAATCGGTTTGTTCGATGAGCAAGTGATTTCTATAACGTTATGGCAGGTTGACGGTGAGGATCTACAATAACTGTTACTGTGGTTTCTTTTGTAATCTGCCAGAGTCGATTGTTCCTTTAATCGTTGTTTCCATTCGGCGCAATATGCTTCGCTATTGCGCCCTACGGTATCGTCCGTGTGTTGGGTCTATAGGGGTGATTAGCTACAAGCGATGTACTCCGAGGTACAAAATATTATCAGTAAAGGTGTCTGTATCGGCTATGCCTTAATCTATCGCCTGTGAGCCCAGAACAATTGTTTATGCTTGATACCTATTTACGCCTTGAATCAATAAACGCCTTTAGTGCCTGGCGAGTTTCAGTTGACTGGTAGCATTCCAGATCAAACTTCGATTCTAATTCTAGGGTTGAAGTTAAGCTGGCCTCCAAGGCAGCATTGAATGAATGCTTTATATTCTTCATACCAACCGGAGGGAAGGTGGCTAGTTTGGTTGCGAGCCCTAAAACGGTTGATTCCAGTTCAGCATCTTCAACTATTTGTGTTACTAGCCCTGTCGCGAGTGATTTATGTTGGTGATTAGTTGCATATTGGCCTCGGTGTTTTTTTCTTCATATAAGGTACCGAGTTTTGCGCATTTTCCATCTGACGATTCTCCTTGCAGCTGAATCTGTGCCTCTCTGCATCAGTCAGTGCCTGCTCAGAGTCCTCCAGATTTGCCGACCTGGGAAGATTTCGGCCACTACATGGGGGAACTATGGGACGCGAAATTGCGACAGAGTATGGTGAGGCTGGCAGCCTGTCGTAGGCCAGCCACTTGGGCCAACCCAAAAGCATAATGATTCGCAGCCGTGCATCTTTTTGATCGCGAAAAATAGGCTTCAAATAGTGATAGACACGGACAGCAAGACGATCTTGATGCCCGAACATTAGTAGTCGGTGAAATTGTGGGTAAATTAAGTCGAGCAAGCTTCTGCCGAAATTCAGATCATAAAATGAATAGTATTGTCGGAAACTGTCCGGCTCGAAATTTCGGTCGAACTCTATACCTATCTCCACAAAAGGTTTATCGAAGTAAGCGAAGTCAGTCAGATACAGCAGCTCACCCAAGGACTATATAAATCGGCGGGGTGATAGCCTCCGTCGTCGACGCCGTAGGTGGGTTCGCAGAAATTCATCGTGATGATGCCACCGTCGGAGTGAGTTACATCGGTCAAATGTTCGTTCAGCAGCGTCATGTTCGCTGATGTGATTTTTCAGCCCGATTGTTTTGGTACTGGCAATCTTATTTCTCTATGAGCAGTACCATAGCTTTGAAACTGATCAGTGACTATTTTATTGGGTGGGTACTTTAATCCTTTGAGCAACTTTCAAAAAACGTTTCCGCTGCCTTTTATGTTCTTTCGGCTTTGGACCAAGATAACTAGGATGTCGTCATACAGCCCCTGTTTTGCTATGTTTTTTTGGGAAGGGGCTTAACTTAGTGTCATTCTGCTTTGCCCTTTTTTTATTCTTTGATTCAGACCCGAGTCCTGCTGGGACACCATCTATGTCGGCGCGTCGTGTTAATTGGCATATATACGAGATTTCGACAAAATCGTATCATCTACTCATATTATAATTCGCGCCATTCCTTCAATGACGATAGAGTGGTGGCTAAGTTGAGAAATAAATTACGATAAAGGAAATCGTCAAGCATGGGTAAGCGCATTCTATTCACAGGTGGTTCTGGTAAGGCAGGTAAGTATGCCATCGAGTACCTGGTTTCTCAGGGCCATCGCGTCTTGAACGTTGATTTGGTCCCCCTTGAACTTGATGGTGTTGAAACGCTGATTGCTGACATCACTGATTCTGGACAGATGTTCAATGTCATGACGAGCTATGCTGATTGGGACGAAATGGAAACGGGCACTGGTGTCCCTCGATTTGATGCTGTTGTACACTTCGCTGCGGTTCCACGCATCCTTATCAATCCAGACAACGAGACGTTTAGGGTGAATACGATTGGGACGTATAACGTGATCGAGGCCGCGGTGAAACTCGGCATCAAGAAGGTAGTTATTGCTTCTTCCGAAACAACTTACGGAATTTGCTTTTCTGATGGCCGGGTGAACCCGAAGTCATTCCCACTGGAAGAAGATTACGATGTCGACCCAATGGATAGCTATGGTCTGTCTAAAGTGGTGAATGAACATACCGCGCGAGCCTTCCAAAGACGATCTGGAATAGATATCTATGCCCTTCGTATCGGCAACGTGATCGAGCCACATGAATACCACCGTTTCCTTGACTTCTTTATCAATCCAGAGCAGCGCCGACGTAATGCCTTTTGCTATATTGATGCTCGTGATCTTGGACAGATCGTAGATCTCTGTGTTGAGAAGGACGGATTGGGATACCAGGTTTTCAACGCAGGCAATGATACCAATACGGCGAATATTCCATCGGCAGACCTTATTGATCAATTTTTTCCCGGCACTCCAGTAACGCGCACTCTTGAGGAGCATGAAGCGTTGTTTTCCAACCGCAAGATACGCGAAATGCTAGGGTTTGTTGAGGAACACAATTGGCGGACCTATGTGAAAGACTGATGCGCCTGAAAAACAGACATATATGCCATATCTTACCTATCTAGGTTGAACTGATGGGCAAAGTTCGGCTAGCGTCTCTCCAAAGGCTTCCAGCAAAATATCCGTGTGTTCGCGACGAAAGGCTAGCGGGGGTCGAACTTTGATGACGTTTCCAGTGCGCGATTCACGACCGACCAACACCCGTTTTTCTCGAAGGCGGTTTCGAATTCGGTCCGCCATCATAGCGTCTGGTTGCTTGCTAATACGGTCTGTTACTATTTCGATGCCGATGAACAAACCCTGTCCACGCACGTCACCTATTGCAGGATATTGGTCGCTTATCTGACGTAAGCCTTCCCGCATATAGTGGCCATTGTCACGCGCATTTTCTAATAAACCTTCCTGCTCGATAACGTCGAACACGGCATGGGCTGCCGCGCAGGCTACCGGGTTACCACCAAAGGTACTGAAAAAGTCGATTTCCTCGCCAAACGCTTCACGAATAGCGGGCGTGGTGACGACGACACCCAGAGAAATACCGTTACCGATGGGTTTTCCGAGCGTGACGATATCGGGCATGATTGCCTGCGCTTCGAACCCCCAAAAATGGGAGCCGCAACGACCAAAACCTATTTGAACTTCGTCGGCGATTATCAAACCACCAGCCGCTCGTACCTTATCGGTTACGGCGGGTAAATAGCCGGGTAATACCGGCAAAATACCATTGCTACTAAATGATGAATCGATCATAAAGGCTGCCGTACCCAGACCGATTTCCTGCAAGCTTTGTATCGCTGTGTCTGCACTTTGCGCGTAAAGCCTAGACGCATTTTCAGGATCGTCGCGAAAACGTCCACGATACATATCGGGAGCTTCGAGGGTACGCACCCTTGCTACCGGATTTGGTGCTTGCACCCCAGGATAGGCCGCAGGCGATAGTTCGTCGATTGATTCGGTTATGCCGTGATACGCGTCTTCCATTATGATTGCACCCTGTTTCTTAGTCAGGGTGCGGGCAATACGCATCGCCGCATCGTTGGCCTCACTGCCCGAATTAACAAAAATACAGCTACTAAGATCACTCGGCAAACTCGCAGCCAAACGTTCGGCGTAGCTCACTACATTGTCAAACAAATACCGTGTATTGGTGTTTAGGGTGGCCAGTTGTCGGCTCACTGTTTTTACCACATGTGGATGACAATGACCGACATGAGGAACATTGTTATAAACGTCTAGATGGCGATTTCCATCCGCGTCATATAGCCAAACTCCTTCACCGCGAACGACATGAAAAGGCTTGTCGTAAGCCAGTTCCAGCGTTTTACCTAAGGTCTGTTCGCGACGTTTAAGCAAGGGTGCAATATCATCGACTTGAGAATTGGGCACTTCGACTTTGCCATTATCTGCACAGGGAAAGCGACAAATTTCGCGTAGGCGGGCGCGCATAGCCTGATGTCCAACATTGAGTAATACTAGTATGATTTTAGAAAACGAAGCTTCGTCCGCCAGCACATACTCAGCCGCATTAGGGTCATCGTGTCGGCGTTTTGCAGCGATTAATAGTTCCTGACTTATTCGACCAACGGCCAAATGCGACAACAGGTCGATTTCTTTTTCTTCAAGCGGTAAGACACGGTCATAGCCCGCAGCAACCTGACACATCACTGCCAAAGGATCAGTCGAGTCTAACGTCAATGAGCCCGCCGAAACGGCTAGGTCAAAGATAAGGGGAGCGTGCATCATGTCACCAAAATCGACTAGCCCGCTGACCTTGTCGGGATTATTGGGATCAACGATGAGGTTGTGAATATTGCCATCATTGTGAATTATTTGACTACGCATACCGGATAACTGCGGCAGAATATATTCGCAGGTAAAATCGAGATCCTGCTCAACCATTTCACGCAAAGTGGCGTCGTCAAGGTATTGAGTCAAACAACGAATTTTGGGTAATTGGCGCAGATCCCACAGCAAATCATAACCGGCGGCGGGGTGGAAAAAATCTCTCAAGGCAATGCCAGATCTTGCCATAACGGCACCGACATCTTGATACAAAGCGTCACTGGTAGGCAGGTCGGCCATGACTACGCCGGGCAAGTAAGTTAATACTCTAACCATATGCTGTTTGCCATCATCAGCTTCTATGAAGTCGTGGTCTTTACCATTTTTGTTTAGAACCACTTCTGGTACAGGTAAGTTCGGATCATTTTTAGCTAGATGCAACAATGTTTTAGTTTGCAAATCGATCACGCTGGCATCTTCATGCGCATTTGAAATTTTGAAAACAAAATCGTCTTTCGGACTTCGAATTCGGAAATTTTGATCACGTTCGCTATATAAGGGTTTCATTTCCCCAGTCAGTCCAAACAGGTCGAAGGCGCTTTGCTTAGCCTGCTGTTGCGTAAATTTTGGCGGTTCAGGGTTTAGAAAGCGGATATCATTTTCATCGCTAGCGGGCATAGTTAATTTCCAGATTACTGGTTGTCTTCAAAAAAGACTCTATCGTGTTTGAAAGGGTTATCACGGTCGATTTCGACGTCGATTTCGCGGGCATACTTATGACCAGAAAAGACCGCAGCCGCAATAATCGCGGGTGCTTCAGCATCCCCGATTCGTTTAACTGTTTTCGGTGCGCCTGGTCGATTATTCTCTATTGCACCAAGCAAACTATAATAAAGCTGATCCTGAGGCGTACGACTACTAACCATGACGACATTCTCGACCGAGACGTTCCGCTGCTGACCGGTATAGCTGCATCCTAAAACGGCCTGTTCGCCATCGAAGGCATCCAGCCCATAATTTAATATAATTTCAACACCCAGTTCAACCAAGCGACGATGAACTCGAGGTTGCTCGGCATTGTTACTACTCCAACTTGAAACCTTCGGTTCCGGCGTCAAGTAAATGACCGGGTTACCATTCTCTCGGAGTTTCTCGGCAATAACACTGCCCATATAAAAACCATCGTCGTCATACACCAGTGTGCTGCCAACAGGTAAGCGCCCCGACATAATGTCGTCGGGAGTATATGTCGATTCGGTCGGTGGCAAAGGCTGCATTGGAACAATATGGTAGCTGCCAAAACCATCCCGACGCCATGTTGCCCCTGTTGCAATGGCAACATGGTCGGCGCCAATTTCCAGAATATCGTCGAGCGCTAGATTATTTTCTAGGTAAACCGCTACATTGGGCATTTTGGCCATTTGAGTCACTCGATAATCACGTACTCTGGCCCACTCGGCTAAACCTGGAAGCCGGCTTTCGTGGTTGACACGACCACCCAGTTCCCGACTGGCTTCGGCCAGTATCACGTCGTAACCTCGCTGACCGAGTGCGCGAGCGGCTTCCAAACCAGTTGGGCCTGCACCGACAATCAATATTTGGCTGTCCGACCCTTTCGGATCAATCTTTTCTGGGTGCCAGCCACGTCGCCATTCTTCGCCCATGGTTGGATTTTGGGTACACCGAATTGGCACATGCCGACTGTCACCGGTATAGCAAATATTACAACCAATGCACTCGCGAATATCTTCAGGTCTGCCCTGCTCAATTTTTTGGGGTAAAAAAGGGTCTGCTATCGATGGTCGGGCGGCACCAATAAAATCAACAATGCCGCGATTCACCTGGCTAATCATGGTATCTGGCGAGGTAAACCGTCCGACGGTAACAACCGGTTTACTGGTTTTCGATTTAACCTCCGACATATAAGTTTCGAGTGAGCCTTCTTTGACGAATCGGGATACGCCCATTTCCAACGAGTAATCCGAGATATTGATATCCCAAAGATCCGGTAACTCAGCCATTGATTCGAACATCTCCATTCGTTCGCCGTGAACAGGAACGCCATCAGCACCACCACCATCATCGACGGTAAAACGAACGGCGACGGCGCATTTGTCGCCAACCGCATCTTTGGTTTCTTCGATAATTTCGCGCACCAATCGCATTCTATTCTCAAGTGAGCCACCATATTCGTCGCTGCGCGTATTCAATTTAGGATTGAGAAAATTGTCAAACAAATATTCATGTGTCGCGTAAACATAAACGATATCGAACCCGGCGTCCCTGGCTCGCAATGCGGCGTTACGGTGCCAACGCTTGAGTTCTTTGATGTCAGCTCTGTCCATTGTTCGGGATTGATAGGGGTCACCGTTACTATTGGGCAATGACGCCACATCCATAGGTACTTCACGAGTGAGTAAATTAGCAGAACGACTGCCCGACACCCAAAGCTCAGCGCCCGCAAGCGCACCGTGCTCGTGTAGTTTGTCGGTCATTAACCGATGCGATTTGATATCGTTTTTATCCCAAAGCGAATGTGATGGGTATGGCGCATCGTCAGAACTTGGGTGTATTGAGCAATACTCCGTGCAAACCACACCCCAACCACCTTCGGCCTTCACGCCACGCAAGTCGGCCACCATACGTGGCCGCATCCAACCCATGCCAGTACAGTGGGGAACTTGATAAAATCGATTTTTAGCCGTAACCGGCCCGATTTTTACAGGTTCAAATAAAGGGTCGTATCGAGGATCACGTTTACTCATAAGACTAACTTCCGGCCTAACTATGGATTAGATGATTTGCTATACAACCAGTTGCCCTGGCAGCTCGCGTTTAAATGGGACTTCATCACTGACAGGTTCATCAAGCTCACGGGCATAACGGTGCCCACTCCAAACGGCCGCCGCTATAATGCCGGGGGAGAGGCAATCACCAATTGAGGTCAGCGACTTAATACCCGCCGTATCCAGTGCCAATTGATTGTCACTCAATTCCTGATAAAGCCCATCAATGGGTTCACGCATGGTCACCATGACGACATTATCGGCTTGTAAGCGTTCGCGCCTATCGGTAAAGGTGCAGGCTAATTCGACTTCGCCTACTTTAATCTCACAGAGGTTTCGATGCGCTTTGATGATAACGTCCATTTCCAGCAAGCGTGTTTGAATACGTTCCTGTTCGAGCGTGTTATGTGTCCAGCTTGACACATCCGCGGCCGGTGTAACCAGCGTTACCTCGTGACCTTCACTGCGTAGTTTTTCAGCCAGAACACCGCCCATGTAAAAATGGTCGTCGTCAAAAATGGTGACGCTGCCCTGTAACACAGCACCCTTCATAATATCGTCAGGCGTGAATACATGTGCTTGTTGATGACCATCAATGGCAAAGTGGTTAATTCGACCTCGGCCATCACTTAGCCATTGGGAGCCGGTAGCAATGGCGACATGCTGGAAACCGAATTCTAGAATTTGTGCTGCGTCTAACCAGTTGTCTCGATAGATTTCAACATTAGCGAGCTTGATTAACTGGCCTTCTCGATAGTCCCGCACCCGTATCCATTCACTTAGCCCCGGCAAACTGGATTCTTTAATAACACGACCACCCAACTCGGTACCTACTTCGGCGAGAATGACTTCATAACCTCGCTTGCCCAATGCTTGAGCGGCTTCGAGTCCGGCAGGACCTGCTCCGACTATCAAAACACTATCGTCACTCTTTTTAGGGGCTATATTTTCCGGATGCCAGCCACGTCGCCATTCTTCACCCATGGTCGGGTTTTGCGTACAACGAAACGGTGTGCAAGTAAAGTCGGCAGTGACACAAATATTACAGCCGATACATTCACGTATGTCTTCTTCTCGGCCTTCGTCGATTTTATTCGGTAAGAAGGGATCTGCAATCGAGGGGCGCGCAGCACCAATCAAGTCCAGCTTCCCGCTTTTAATGAGCGACACCATTTTATCCGGCGAAGTGTAGCGGCCAACGCCGACAACCGGCTTACCAGTAACCTGTTTAACAAACGATGTGTACTGTTCCTGACTTCCCATTTCTCCAAACCGTGATGGCAGCGAGTCGTTTTCCCAGGAACTGACGTTAACATCCCAAAGGTCCGGTACTTCGGCTAACATTTCGATAATATCGTGCCCTTCCGCATCGCAAGATATACCGTCTAAACCGAGCAATTCATCGACAGCAAAGCGTACGGCTATGGCACAGGTATCACCCACCGCATCTTTCATGTCCGACATGACTTCTCGAAACAAGCGGCTTCGGTTCTCCAAAGAACCGCCGTATTCATCCGTACGCTGGTTGTGCCGACGCGATAGAAAATGCATTTGAACAGTTTCGTCATGCGCCGCGTAATTGTAAATAATGTCGAACCCCGCTCGTTTGGCACGTAAGGCCGCATCGACATAGCATTTGCGTACGTTACGAATGTCTGCTCGAGTCATAGCGCGAGCCTGAATCGGCGCGTAACCTTCTACCGGCCTCAAAGATGGAGCTAGCGGAATTTCACGACTGTATAAATTTCCTGCGTTCGCACCGAGAAAAGTGGGCTGAATACCCGCTAATCCACCATACTGATGAATTTTATCCGTCATTTTCTCAAACACAGGAATGTCCCTGTCGTCCCAAAGTCGACCTTCAACCAGAGGGCTATGTTCAGAAATATGCGATACTTCGACTTCTTCGGTGCACACGACAGCCCAGCCACCTTCGGCTTTGACACCGCGCATTTCTGCCATGCTAGATGGGTACTGGTGACCCATACCATTGCAATGTGGTACTTGATAAAAACGATTCTTGGCCGTTACTGGGCCAATTTTCACTGGTTCGAATAAAATGTCATAACGAGGATTGCGAGCCATAGCTAAAACCTTAACTTTTATTTAAAAATGTTTGAAAAAAATGGCTGACAGAAATGTCCGGCAATTGTTTTTTGCCTTTTGCGCCGTCATTTTACTCGGCGCCATCAAGATGCTTAACCATAAGCCATCGATAAGTGCTTCGAGATTAGTACTGAATACTTCGGCATCGATGCCTTTGTAGTCACCTTGCTCGATTAAACTCTGACAGAGTCGTTTGATTTCATTCCGTCGTTGTCGATCATTGTTACCGGCAATTTCGCGATAGGCGGGACGATTATTAACTTCGCCCCAATAAGCAAACCAAACCGAGAGACGTTTCGGATTGGCAATTTCTTCGTCAAAATCAGTAGCAACCATTGCCAACAGTTTATCGGGCGCGCTGTCACCGGCTTGGTTTAGGCCTGCCTGCCAATGATCAATATGCTCATCAACAAGAAAACGCAACGCTTCAAGTAATAGCAAATCTTTGCTCTTGAAATGAAAGTTGACCACGCCATGCGAGAGGTTCGCAATTTTGGTAACTGTACCCAAGGTCGTTTTGTTAAGCCCATGAACTGAGATCGACTCTATCGTCGCCTCGATTAACTGTCGTCGTCGAGCTTCGTTACCGACAGATCGATCTCGTTTTTGAGGCCGACTGGGTTGAGTTGAAATCAACATAAATACATGACTCTATAAATCGCTGATTATATCTATAAGGGAAGTGTATTTTACTTTATTTTGACTGATCAATCAATATAACCAAAGCATTATATCGTACTAACGGCTCCGGCGAGTCCTTATTCAATCTCAAGCAGTTTCATGAGTCCAAATAACGCGGCGTGAAGCGTGGCTACCCGAACTGCCTCACGGGAAAAACAACATGTTTGTCTTGGCTTGATGGAGAAAAGGAGAGGTAAAAGGTGACAACGGATTAAAATTTTGATCAGTTACTGCAAGGTTGTTAATTTTGAAATCAGTCACTCAAGTTCACCCGAAAAAGTCGTGCTATTTTCGCAAATTGCATCAGGACTTTTGCTTCAAGAAAGCTGTCAGAAATGCGAAACATGACCCTCGCTAACGGTGCTGTAAACTGGATACTTCCGCGTGAGACTAACCCTTAGACTTCTGTCAATCATTTCTAAGAGGCTCTCTATTTTTAAGATTCTATTAGTCAATGAAAATCGCATCGACAAAACAGCCATCGATTCGAGCATATTATTAAATTAAAGTTATGAATAAAAAAGGTCTCTACGATGCCGACAGCAGGTGATATATTAGCCGAACTCAGAAGTTTAATCGCTTTCTCGCTAACCATATAACCTATGGTATTGATTAATTTGATGCACTAAGGAACGTCCTATGAATGTTAATAAAGTTACCCGGTTTGAACTTGAAGGCCCAGCTGACACTAAACTAGTGGAGTGGGATGTCATGGACCCGGCTGACATTGAGAGCGGTGAGCCAGTCCAGCGCGGGCATTTATATTACAATGACGAAGCTTCAGGCCTGATGGCTGGAGTCTGGGACTGCACTCCTTTTCGAGGAAAAATGGAACCCTATTCGGTCGAAGAATTCATGTATGTACTGGAAGGGTCAGTCACCATGGAGCTGGAAGACGGCGCCTCAACAACCATTTCTGCAGGTGAAAGTTTTATCGTCCCGAAAGGCTTGATTTGCCGCTGGGTGCAAACCGAGTATATACGCAAGTACTTCGTTATCTTCTCTGGTAGGGGAGACGAAGTTCACGATAACCCTGCTCGGTATGGCATTATGACTCCAAGACCGAGCGACGCCAAGACACCTATCGTCATTGCGGACACCAGTCAGATCATCGGTATTGTCCCTGATCAGCATAACCATATCTATTACACCGACGTTACAGGCCAGTTTACGGTTGGCATCTGGAACAGCACTGCCTTTGAGCGTCCGGTATGCGAATTCGATCATTTCGACTTGATGTGCATTCTTGAAGGCGAAGCAACTGTCTCAGATGGTGTTGGCAATAGCCAGGTGTTCAAGAGCGGGGAGGCTTGTTTCGTTCCACTAGGCGCGCAATACAAATGGCAGTGCGATGTCCCTGTCACCAAGGTCTACTGTGCCTTCACCCCAGGAAAGGTCGTTGCCGACAACTCCACCTCGTAGCAGAAATTGAAATCTCCGTGTAGCAACTATCGACACAGAAATTAGCGTAGTCGCACATTGATCCTCCTTAGTGGAGAGTGCAGGAGGTATATGTACCTGATACTGATACCTCACCGATTAGATTTGTGAACGGCTGCTATCGAGAAGGTTCGCCTGCAGACTCAGCTTGGTAACTTCCTTTGTTGCCGTTAACGCCATCCGTTGATTGTCTTGATTGAAAGGTAGGCGACGATAAACACAATATCGAAGAAAATGATCGAATTAAGAGCTATAATAATACAGATGGGTTTATCCGAGGCGACGCTAAAAAAGGAAACGATGCTATTGCAGCATATCGATTCGACCCAAAACCCGACCAATTCGGATCTAAATTCAGTGGCGACGTTCTTACTAAACCACAGATTCAAGGGATTGCAAAGTCTCCCGGAAGCGGAAAGATTAGTGCGGCGTCAATACGATTAAGAGGGCGCTCATTACAACCTATTTCAAAGGAGACAAGGGGGCGGCATACGCTACAGGATTTGCTCATTCAGCTGTTCTGTTTATTCTACTGCCCTATTTTTTTAAACCGGGTACTAAGCTCAAACCCAAAAAATTAGCCGGAAACTGGCGAGAAATCTTCAAGGCCGTGGTGAACGGCTGTTCCGAATTCGTGAACGAATTTTCCGTCGGTCTCACCACCTTGCTGTTAAATTGGCTAATGATTACTCGGCTCGGTGTCCCAAAACCCAATTACAGTTTCATGCATCGCCTCGACGAAATTCTGATGTCGGGAATCGATTGCGGACTGAAGTTACGTTATTTTAAGGAGCTGGACTGTGATATATCCAAATTTTGTAGTGACCTTGAAGAGAGTACAGCCAAGCCACCGCTCGGTTTTACAATGTTGATGGAGCAGCGACCATAACTAATAGAGATGCCTGGAATCAGCCAGTAAATTTTCTACAACGCTACCTTCAACTTCAAATTATCTAGTGGTTAACCTCTAGGGTAGCTTGAACTCTACTGATAATTCGGTCAACTCGCGCCTATAGGGTATATCGGAAGGCTCTTCGCCCAGTTCTCGCGCAAATAGGTGACCTTCGTATACGGCCGCGGCAATGGTTGCTGGCCCATGACAGTCGCCTATGGCCTTCAATGTCTTGAGCTGGCCTAAATCTCGGTCAGTCTGTTCGCCCCCTAGCTCAAGAAAAAGGCTATCCTGCGGTAGTCGCGAAGTAACCATAACGATAGATGATGCTTCGATATTTTTTGTGTTTTCAGAATAAGTACAACCCAGAACGACAGCTTCTGAGGAAACTTGTCGGAGTCTATAACCGGTCACAATGGTCACGCCAACTTCGATTAAACGAGACTGGATGCGGCGCTGTTCCAAAGTATATTCAGTCCATGCCGAAACCACTGATTCCGGCGTTACAAATGTAACATTGCACCCCTGGCTAACCAGCAACTCAGCTACTACCGAAGCTATATAATAGTGGTCGTCGTCATAAATTAATACGTCCCCTTTTGGACAAACCCCACCAATAATATCGTCAGGCGTTAGTAAATTAGTTTTATCCAAACCAGGAATTGGGAACTGATGGTTGCGGCCATATCCATCATGTCTCCACTTTGCACCGGTTGCTATTGCTATATGTGCTGATCCTAGTTCCAGTATTTCTGCCGAGGTCAAAGGGTTATTAAGGTAGATTTCTACGTTGGGCATTTGTGACAGCAGATAACTGCGGTAGTCGCGCACTCTCGACCAAGCACCAAGGCCCGGCAACCGACTTTCCAAACTGACCCTGCCACCCAATTCGTCACGAGCTTCGGCAAGAATGACATCGTATCCACGCCGCCCCGCAGCTAGTGCAGCCTCGAGACCTGCGGGCCCAGCGCCCACAACAAGAACTGAACCATCATCTTTCTTTGCAGCTATCCGTTCCGGATGCCAACCTTTACGCCACTCCTCCGAAGCGGTTGGATTTTGAGTGCAGCGCATCGGTGCGATCATGTTGTCCCAAGCTACACAGATATTGCAGCCAATACATTCTCGAATTTCGTCTATACGTCCTTCTTCTATTTTTTTCGGCAGGAAAGGGTCTGCAATAGAGGGCCGAGCGGCGCCAATCATATCAATAACTCCCTTGTTAACCAGCGAGACCATTCGGTCTGGTGATGTGTAGCGACCAACCGCAACAACCGGTTTCGTGGTCACTTTTTTAACAAAGTCGATAAAAGGTTCCTGATAGCCTTCATCAGAAAAACGACTAGTCATGCTGTCGTTTTCCCACTCAGCAATATTGACATCCCATAGATCGGGAAGCTCTGCTAGCATTTCGACGATTTCGCGACCTTCCTTGTCTGCCTCCAAACCTTCGCTACCGCGCAGTTCGTCTACAGAGAATCGTACAATAACGCCCATTGTGTCACCTACAGCGTCCTTGGTATCTTCTATGATTTCACGAAACAATCGAACCCGATTCTCGAGGTTGCCGCCGTATTCGTCGGTACGAAAATTGTACCGGTCCAGCATGAACATGCCGGCCAGCGACAGATTATGTCCGGCATAGCAACAAATAATATCATAACCAGCCTTCTTAGCTCGCTTTACCGCATCAAGGTGCCAGCGACGATAATTTCTAATATCGGTTCTATTCATGGCTCGTGCCTGCAGTGGATGGTTATGCGTAGCAACCGGCATGTGTGTTGGGAATATCGGTACCTCCCGGCTGTAAAGGTTAGATGCCACATAGCCATTATGAACTGGCTCAATTGAAGCCAGTGAACCATGCTCATGAACCGCATCACACATACGTGCGAGATAAGGAATGTCCTTATCCGACCAGAGTCGTCCTTCTGTACCGGGTGTTATATCGCTGCTTGGATGAATGTCAATTTGTTCGGTTGATATTACAGCCCAACCACCTTCGGCCTTCACGCCTCGCATTGCTGCCATACTGGATGGGAAGGTACGCCCCATTCCATTGCAATGTGGTGCCTGATAAAAACGGTTTTTTGCAGTAACTGGCCCTATTTTTACCGGTTCGAACAGAACGTCATAACGAGGATCACGTGGCATGTTTTTTAAACCTCAGCAATTCAGTAGTTTATTTGGACGTTTATATGATCCGTTATATGTCAGCACCCTTAACCCTCAGGCGTTCATTGGCACCGCAATTAACTGCATCGCAGAATTTGGCAATTTGGCATCCAGCAGAGTGTCTCTTAAACGACACATTGATAATCTTGTGAAGTGAAACATATTACTTGAACCTGACTAACCAGTCATTCAGTTAGTTCATAAATAATATCGAAAATAGCGGCATATCCGCATTACGATTATCGAAACTCATTGGTGTCGCCTGGCGTAGTGCTTATCGAGTGCTAACAAAACTTAGAACCGCCATGGGCCACAGAGATTCTATTTATCGTCTGTCTGAGGTGATAGAGCTAGACGATGCCCTGATTGGTGGAAAAAAGGCAGGGAAAAGAGGTCGTGGGGCTGAGGGTAAAGTATCTGTTTTGATCGCTTGTGAAAGTGTCGATGGCAGGCCCAGTTTCATTGCTATGCGGGTTATCAAACACCAGATGGAGACTTGATGTGGTAGATTTTAGTTGCGTTAACGCTTACCGTGACGGTGCAAGGCATACTGAGCCGCCATCAGTAAAATCAATGAAGCAGCCAGAACCATGGTGCCGATTGCGTTAACTTCCGGTGTTATGCCCCTGCGAATTGACGAGAAGATATAAACAGGCAGTGTAGTGTTCGGCCCAGCGACAAAAAACGAAATAATAAAGTCGTCGAAGCTAAAGGTGAAACTAAGTAAGAATCCGGCCAAAATGGCAGGAAAGATCTGTGGCAAAGTCACTTGATAAAAAGTACGCCACGGAGTTGCGTATAAATCCATCGAGGCTTCTATTAGGGTTCGGTCCATGCCGGCAATTCTGGCTCTAACTAGGATAATGACCAGAGACATGGTGAAAAGAGTATGAGCGGCAATCACCGAGGCATAGCCCATATGAAGTTTTGGGGGCTTCATTCCTTCGGGCCAGGCGGAGGCGAGTAACGGATTGAGATAGTCGAACACGGTGACTAGCGCTACTAGCGTGGCGATGCCGATGACAATACCGGGTATCATCACTGATACGTAAATCATACCGTCGAAAAAGGTTCGCAAAGGGCCTTTTAAGCGCTGCAAAGCTAACGCAGCCGTGGTTCCCAGTAAACTCGAAAGTACAGCGACAGACAGCGCGATAATCAGGCTGGTGACAAAGGCGTCACCGACAAACGGATTTGACAATGCTTTGCCATACCACTGAACCGACAGGCCGCGCAGTTCGCTGGCGTGTTGCCCAGCGTTGAAGCTAAACAGAACGATGATTCCGATGGGAACGTATAAAAACAAAAAGACTGCAATAGCGTAGATTCGCATAATAATTAAATCCCCTACATCAGGGATTCATCTCTCCCTGTTTTACTATTAAACATGCGCATATAAAAGGTAACAGTAATCAACATGATAGCGACCAACGTGACAGAAATTGCTGCGCCAAAAGGCCAGTTTCTAGACTGCAGAAATAAGTCGACCAATGCATTACCAACAAAATATACTTTACCGCCGCCTAAAAAGGCGGGGATTATAAATTCACCCATAAGCAGAATAAACACAAGCATGCAACCAGTGGCTATGCCTGGCATAGATAAAGGAAGTGTTACTTGCCAAAAAGTTTTGAAAGGTGAGGCACCTAGGTCGTTGGATGCTTCCAGCAACCTTTTGTCGAGTTTCTCCAGGGAAACAAAAATGGGGAAAACCATTAGAGGCAAGTAGCCATAAACGATTCCGACTAGCACCGCCCCTTGCGTATTGATGAGGCGGACACCTTCGAAACCGATAAATTCTAGTAGTGTGGGTATACCACGGCCACCCAGTATAAAAATCCAGGCGTATGTTCGTACCAGTAAGCTGGTCCAAAACGGCACAATCACTAACACTAGTAATATCAGTTTGAATTTCTGGCTAACACGTAATGCCAAAAAATAAGTCAGTGGATAGGCCACTAATAAACACAAAAGTGTACCCAGTGGCGCAATAATCATTGTGTTTTGAAAAGCTTTCAATCTCGTCGATAGATTCGCATAATGTTCTAAAGTAAAGCCTCCGGCATAGCCACCTACATCGGCGCGTTCGCCGAAACTAAAAACCAGGATAACGACAAGAGGCAAAATCAGCATGAACAAAAACCACAGAGATGTGGGTGCCAACAACACAGCGGTAAGCCAGTTTCCAGATTTGCTTTGATCTCTCATCGTTATCCGTTTTTCAGTGTTACGTCAGATTTAAGCTGACTTGAATCGAGCCATAACTTCTGCTCGAATTGGGTCGGTCAGAGTTTGAGCCGCGCCAAACTCCAGACCGTTCATTAAGTCCAATGCAGGGTGCAAAATTGGATCGCTGGCCAATGAGTCTGGCTGCAAGGCAATGGCGCGTGCATCAGTTGGCGCATAGCCATGAACAGCAGCGTCACGAGCCTGGACATATGGGTCCTGCATGAAGTTCAAGAAGGCATAAGCCGCATCTAAATGCGGTGCATCTTTTGGAATGGCATAAAAGTCAGACCAAATTTCACCACCATCGCTGGCGATCACGTATTCCATTTCAGGCATGTCGTTTTTGAGCTGCGTGCCATCACCGTTCCAGCAAATCGATAACCAGGCATCTTCGCTGCGCATTCCAGGCTGATAGTCGGAAGTGATTGCGAATAGGTGCGGCTTGGATTTGATCAGCAAGGCTTCGGCGGCGGCTAGTTCTTTGGCATCGACAGAGTTAAACGAGTAACCCAGTGCACACAAGGCGGCACCGATGGTAGTCAATTGGTAGTCATGCAAAATAGTATGACCCGACGCTTTACCCATGGTGACATCAAAAAAGTCTTTCCATGATTTAGGCTGGCTCTTGACCCTGTTTGAATTGACTATAAAGCCGGTGGTTCCCCAGTTCTTAGGTACGCAGTAGACCTTGCCGTCTATGGTTGCGGGGTCGGAAAATTTAGGGTTGCTGGCCGATGCGTCGTAATTTGGGATTCGTGATAAATCCAGTTCCTGAATCAGGCCTAGTTCTACATAGTTGGAAATAGTGTAGTTAGTCGGTACGAAAACGTCCCAACCCGTGCCGCCAGCTTGCAATTTAGCCAGCATTTCTTCGTTTGACCCGAAAGCATTAACTTGGATGTGTGCGCCAGTCATTTCGGTGAATTCGTCCAGATTGACCTGGTTGTGATAATTAGGCCAAGTTGAAAAAATCAGTCGATCCCCGACGTTACCGAAGGCATTGGCTTGGCTGGAATACAGAGATGGCATCGCTGTGCCCATCACTGCCATAGCTGTGCCGAGTCCGGTTATACCGAGAAAATGTCTACGGGAAACTGAGCCGTTTTGGTAACGGCGAAGTTCTTTCATGAACTTCGTTGCTGTTATGGGTTTATCGTTGTTGTTTTTACTCATTACTACTCTCCTCGTTAAAATTGATCCGTGATTTAAATGATAACTGTTACTGTCGGATAGTCAGTACAGATTTTAAGTGTCTCCCAATACAAGAGCAGCTTCTGAACTCCAACTTAGAGAAACAGGGTCTCCTGGTACAAAATTATTACTGGCGCTTTCGACCGATTTTGGGGATGACACCATTACCTCACCGTATCCTTCAGTTTTAATAAGATACTCAGAGTTTTCACCAAGGAATATCCTGTTCATCACCTGCCCACGTATGGCAATGCTGTTACTTTTTGTTGCCTCACCTACGGCTGAAATAGATATCATTCCCGGACGAACTGCTACCGAGGCTTCGTTGCCGTAAATCATTGGGGTGGCCCCTTTGGGCTGAGTTCCAATCAATATCTCGTTCGAATCCGTCTTAATGGTTACTCTAGAACCATTAAGTTCAGCTACTTCGCCAGTAAAAAAATTGGTTTTGCCAACAAAGTCAGCGACATATCTGTTCTGTGGTTCGTCATAAAGCTCTCGCGGACTGCCCGACTGAATGATTTGTCCTTCACGCATGATGCAGATTTCATCACTCATGGACAGGGCTTCCTCTTGATCGTGGGTCACTAATATGAAAGTAATGCCGACGTCACGTTGTAAGGTTTGAAGTTCGATCTGCATTTCTCGACGCAGCTTACGATCGAGTGCCGCGAGCGGTTCATCCAGTAACAAGCAAGTCGGACGATTGATTAGTGCGCGGGCCAGGGCTATACGTTGCTGTTGGCCGCCAGACAGCTCCCAAATTCTGCGTTCCCCGTAACCCTCAAGCCGTACCTTTTCTAAGGTTTCATCAACTCTTTTTAAAATTTCGAGTTTACCTGGTTTTGGACTGCGCTGACGTAAGCCGTAACCGATATTCTCGGCGACAGTCATATGCGGGAATAGGGCATATTGCTGGAAAACCATATTAACTGGTCGTTTATGTGGGGGAATTCCAACTACAGAGGCGCCGCCAATAAAGACTTCACCCTGTGTCGGTTGATCAAAGCCAGCTATGAGCCGTAGTGAGGTTGTTTTGCCGCAACCAGATGGCCCCAGAAAGCTAAAAAAGGCACCGCGGTTAACGCTTAAAGAGACGTTGTCGACAGCCACAACGTCTTCGAAACGCTTGGTAATATTTTGAAACTCGATATCTACATCGTGTGAATCATTAGATTGAGTCGACAATTTGATTTCTCCTGAAGAGCATTCTTCCTCTGACAAATATATATCTTGAGTTCAATGGAATAAATATACTACCATGCAAATAGCAAATATATATAATGTTTTTCGCTTATAGGGTATATACCCTAAATTCAAATAATAACAGAAAAAGTTAATTTTAAATGTAGGGAGTGTAACGTAGTAATGGTAGCTAGCACCAAACGGCCTAAAAAAAACGAGATTGGGCCAAGTTCCTGGGTTTCGTCGCTTGGTGAATGTATTGATTCTCTTGGCGTCCAGACTTTTTCCGAGAATCTGGATAAGGCGCTGAGAACAATCACCGATTATGATTATTCGGTTACGTTTGCCTATCATTTGGACGAGAGACCGCTTTGCCTTCACCATGGTTTCTCACCGACTAGTCGCGTTGTGTACGTTGATGACTATCTGAAGGGGCCTTATCTGCTAGATCCATTTTTCAAGGCATGTAGTCGTAAAGTAGATCCTGGCTTATACCGATTGCGTGATATCGCGCCAGATCGTTTTTACCAAAGTGAATATTATCGATCTTATTACGTACAGACCGGGTTATCAGAGGAAATCTCCTACACTCTTTATCCGGTAGATGATGTCGCGGTTGTTATATCGCTAATGCGCACAGCCGAAAACTCTAAATTTTCTGCACGTGAATTTAAATTACTTCAGGGCGTTTTTCCCATCGTCGATAGCCTCTCAAGGCATCACTGGCATGGCTTGCCTCAGCGCTTTGAAGGCGGCCTCCCAAGCACCGAAGTAGGCTCGAGCCAAACGATTATCGAGAACACAGTGAGCGCGTTGTTTAGTGCCAGAATTACACCGAGAGAAACCCAGGTGGTATCGCGAGTTTTAGAAGGGCATTCGTCAGAAGCCATTGCTAAGAGCCTTGGGATTTCTGTTGGTACGGTGCGTATTCACCGTCGAAATGTTTACGGGAAGTTGCAAATATCGTCGCAGCAAGAGCTGTTCGAGATTTTCTTTCAACAAATAAAAACACTGAGACAGTAGGCGATAAATATTTTATACAACGTTTCAGCGCTTAATTTTTAAATAGATATTGGAGAACAATGTATGACAAACGACGTTTCGAACAGTCTGGCTCAAAGTAAACAACCCGCTGGCCGATTGGCGGGCAAAACTGCCGTTATTACCGGTGGCGCGGCGGGAATGGGCAGTGCGACATCCTTAGCTTTTGCTCGAGAAGGAGCCAGAGTAGTGATACTTGATATTCAAAAAGAAGCGGGTGAAGCGATCGTAAAACGCATTCGTGAAAGTGGTGGCGTCGCTGAATTTATCGAAACCGATGTTTCCGATTCGGTTCAAGTTGATGAAGCCTTTGATCGAGTTAACGAAGTCTTTGGTGGATACAATGTGTTGTTTAACCACGCTGGCACGATTACGGTCAAGCCGTTACACGAGTCGACCGAAGCGGATTATGAGCGTTTGATGGATATCAATGTTCGTTCGGCCTTTTTGGTGTGCCGCCGCGCAGTAAAAGAGATGAGTGATAATGGCGGTGGCTCGATTGTTATCACCGGGTCCATCGCTTCTGAACTGGGTTATGCCCTGGAATCGCTTTACTGCATGACCAAAGGGGCAGTGTTGCAGCTTGCTCGTAGTATTTCAGCCGAATACCGGGATAAAGGCATTCGATGTAATGCAGTCTGCCCTGGATTTGTTAAAACTGCCCACGGTTTGCGTGAAATTGACGAACTGGATACAGCCGGTCAAACCTGGGAAGACGGTGCGCTGGCCGAGGCTCAGGGTCGGATCTGTGAACCCGAAGAAGTGGCAGCGGCTGTGGTGTTCTTAGCCTCAGATGAAGCTAGCTTTATTACGGGTAATGCACTTTATGTTGATAACGGTTGGCATTCTAAAGGATAGGCCAATTTGACCAGGGCCCATCGAATGATAAAGCAGGGGTTATCGTTGCTTATCAAGCGAAAGTCTTTGTTGCCGATGCTGTCTATTTCGGGGTCGGACATTAGCGCCGTAATGGTTGCTTAGGCAAGACCACCGCTGGCGCCGAGCACTAGAGCTGCAGTAACATGGGCATCGCCGTAGAGGCGCATACATGGCTGGATTGCGTATCCATATATATCAATAGATTAACTAGTGCCCATCCAGAAACAAATAAGCCATTGAAGTAAAAGATTTATTTTCGTTAAGCATAAAAAAATCCTCATAAAAATCTCGGCCGCAAGCGACCGAGATTTTTATCGCGAAAAACACCGAAAAAGAACGGCTTTACCCAGACTTGCTAAAGCTGTCACGGTTAGTATTAAAACAAGTGGATAGAGGACTGCAAAGCGTCCGTGCAGACGCCTGTGAAGGTGAGAAGAAAGAAAAGTGGATGCTAAAATTGGAGCACTACAGGGACTTAATGCTGAAAATTGTCGATCAAACTGAGCGCCGTGTTATCCACAAGGAGACGGTTCATTCCTCGGGAAAACTCGTCAGCCTTTTCGAGCCGCATACCGATATTATCGTCAAAGGATTTCGCGACGTACAGTATGGTCATAAGATTAATTTGAGCAGTGAACGACGCGGTTTTATTACTTACCTGTCGATAGAAGAAGGTAACCCATCGGATAAGGATCTGTTCCTGCCAGTGCTGGAATATCATCAATCTACGCTAAAGGCTCTACCTTTACCAATAATGACGACACAACGAGTATCTTCTTCTGTGGCCGTCCCCTTAAATAGATTGACCAATGCTTCGAGGTGAGGGATATCGCGCAATCAAAAAATATCGAACGACTCAATCGATTTTGATGGTGTCACTCGTCATATTTTAGAGCACGATGTGGAGTGGGTTTTATCGGCATCCGCAGGATGACGTAGTCGCGAGAAATTATCTGCATTCGAGCTGACGCTGTTCACTTTACTCTGTCGCCAATACCAAAGCAGGGAAGGATGTCAGTCCCAATTCCAATATGAAGAAGATAAATCAAAAGCTAAATGAATCGGCTCAATCTATGTTACCCAATAGTTTTTTCGAAGAGTCTTAACCCAAGCTTCTTTTCAAACGGCATTATCAGTCTGGCCCCTCAACCAAGTTCTGAACCGAATCAAAGGCTTATAGTGTGATTTTTGTTTCGGCCATACCAAATAATAGCTTCCTTGACTACTCGCCGCATCTCCATAGGCAGATACTAACTGGCCATCGCGTAGTTCTGATTCAATTAAAAACTGGGGCAAAAGTGCGACACCCACACCTTGCGTAGCCGCATTGCTCATCATCGCGAATTGATCGAAAGACATACCTGTCAGATTGGACGATTCTACCTGGTGAGCCTTCATCCATTGTTGCCAGGCGCTTGGCCGTGTTTGCAGGTGCAACAGTGGAAATTTGAGCAAATCGGACGGGGTTGTGACTTTCACCGATGTCAATAAAGCAGGGGCACAAGCAGGCAATATCGCTTCATCCATAATCTTTTGATATTCACACTCTGGCCATAACGAGGGTGAGCCAAAATATATTGCGGCATCCATTGCCTCACTATCAAAATTGAAAGGAACCAGTCGAGTGCTGAGATTAATGGTCACTCCAGAATTTTTCGTCAGGAAATCATTCAATCGAGGGGCGAGCCAACGTGTGCCGAAGGTTGGCAAGATGGCAAGATTGAGACTACCACCCTCCGGATTAGACTTAAGCCGGAGGCTGACATTGGCAATTTGTTTTAATGCGACCTGAATTTCTTCGAAATAGATTTCGCCTGCGGCGGTTAGTTTCACGCGCTTTTTTTTACGATCAAACAACGCAATATCGATCTGTGCTTCTAGTTTCTGCAATTGCCGACTAACAGCACTCTGCGTTAATGAGAGCTCCTGCGCTGCCACTGTAACGCTTTGATGTCGCGCAACCGCTTCGAATGCGAGCAACTGACTGGTCGATGGCAAGAATCTTCTAGAGGATATCATTCCGTTTATGCATATAAATATGTGAGAATATCAATATTAATCCACTTTCGACTCAATATACTAGGGTTTAGAGCTATATATCAAATGATGGCGAACACAATATTATGAGGTTTCGGAATAAGTTTTTGCTCTTATGATAGACAAAGACACAGTAAAAATAGATAGTTATTCCGCACAGCCTAATTAAGCGAGCTACATCGAAGGATCAAAACATGAATCAAGAAATGAATCAAAAATCAAACAAGCACACAGCGGACTTCGTCTGGGACGACCCTTTTCTGATTGATCAGCAACTTAACGATGATGAGCGCATGCTGCGAGATGCCACCCGCGAATTTGCACAGGACAAATTACTACCGCGCGTGGTCGAAGCCTATCGAAACGAAACCACCGATGTTGGGATTTTTAAGGAAATGGGCGAGATGGGCTTGCTTGGTGTCACTGTGCCGGAGGCGTATGGCGGCATTGGTGCAAATTATGTTTCTTACGGCCTGATTGCCCGTGAAATTGAACGGGTCGATTCAGGGTATCGCTCGATGATGTCGGTGCAATCGTCGCTGGTGATGTACCCCATCCAGGCGTTTGGCTCGGAACAGCAAAAACAAAAATATCTACCAAAACTCGCCAGTGGTGAATTCATTGGCTGCTTCGGTTTAACTGAACCCGACTCTGGCTCAGACCCGGCCAGCATGAGCACCAGAGCGGAAAAAACGAGCAATGGCTATCGATTGAATGGTTCTAAGATGTGGATTTCGAATAGCCCTATCGCAGATGTATTTGTGGTCTGGGCAAAGTCCAAAGCACATGATAATAAGATTCGCGGGTTTATTCTCGACAGGGGTATGACTGGGTTATCGACACCGAAGATCGAGGGCAAGCTGAGCTTGCGCGCATCAATCACTGGCGAGATCGTGATGAGTAATGTTGAAGTTGGTGAAGACGCTTTGCTACCTGATACCGAAGGCCTTAAGGGCCCATTTAGTTGTCTTAATAGGGCGCGCTATGGCATTGCCTGGGGCGTTCTGGGCGCGGCTGAAAGTTGCTGGTTCGCCGCTAGACAGTATGGTCTCGACCGCAAACAATTCGGCCGACCGCTGGCACAAACTCAACTCTTCCAGAAAAAACTGGCCGATATGCAAACCGACATTACGCTGGGTATGCAGGGTTCACTTCGTCTGGGTCGGCTGTTCGATGACGGCCAGATGGCGCCAGAAATGATATCGATGATGAAACGTAATAATTGCGGCAAAGCGCTTGAAATTGCCCGCCACGCGCGCGATATGCATGGTGGTAATGGTATCCATGAAGATTTTCATGTCATGCGTCATATGCAAAATCTTGAAACGGT
Source organism: Gammaproteobacteria bacterium (assembly GCA_041688005.1). GTDB lineage: Bacteria > Pseudomonadota > Gammaproteobacteria. The sequence goes on along the minus strand of JBDNJA010000113.1, from coordinate 6,364 downwards.
GAATACCTATGAAGGAACTCACGACGTGCATGCCTTGATTCTAGGGCGCGCGCAAACTGGCCTGCAGGCTTTTTTCTGAGCGCTTCTTTCCCTGCCCTAATTTCTCAGCTCAACTGGTAGTAATCACAAGTATGGATCGAGCCGATATTGTTCATGACAACTTCCTGCGTCGCGTCGCCGAGCAGGATCTTGACTTCAATATTAGTGATTTATCACTGACCGAAGCGGGGCTGAGTAACGAGCAGTTGGTTAGCATCTTTTACTCGCAAGCCTTGAGTCGTCAGCTTGATCGCAAGTCACGTAAAATGCAGGCACAAGGCCAGGGTTTCTATACCATTGGCTCTTCTGGCCATGAAGGCAGTGCTGCGATTGCGAGCGCCTTTCGGCCCGATGATATGGCTTTTCTGCATTATCGCGATGCGGCATTTCAGATTGCTCGTGCAGCACAAGTACCAGGCCAAACCCCACTTTGGGATATGCTGCTTAGCTTTTCGACTGCCATGTTCGACCCTATTTCAGGTGGGCGACACAAGGTGCTCGGCTCGAAGTCTCTCGCCATTCCACCGCAGACCAGCACCATCGCCTCTCATTTACCCAAGGCAGTCGGCACCGCTTATTCGGTGGGCATGGCAAAACGGATTAAACCCGAACATCAAGCTTTGCCTGACGATGCAGTCGTGCTTTGCAGCTTTGGTGATGCGTCGCTTAATCATGCTTCGTCGCAGGCCGCATTCAATACAACTGGTTGGAATGCGTTTCAAGGTATTCCATTGCCACTGGTTTTCGTCTGCGAAGACAATGGCATTGGCATATCGGTCAAAACGCCCGTCGGCTGGGTCGAGGCTACTATGTCGAACCGCCCCGGCCTTCAGTATTTCAAATGTAATGGGCTGGATATTGTAGACACTTACGCCACCACCAAAAAAGTAGCCGATTGGGTTAGGCGAACTCGCCAACCTGCTTTTTTGCATATGTCCTGCGTGCGTTTATATGGTCACGCCGGGCCAGATGTACAAACCAGTTATTTATCAAATGAGCACATTGAAAACACCGAAGCTCACGACCCTTTGCTGTATAGCGCGAAGACTTTAATCGAGTCCGCCGGTTTAAGTGCTATCGAAGTTATCTCGATATATAACCGTATCGGTGACCGTGTTGAGCGTGCCGCCGAACAGGTCATCAAATTACCTCGCCTGCAAACGGCCCAGCAAGTGATGGCAAGTATTGTGCCGCCTAAGCGTAGCTGCGAACCAGTCGTGCGCGCATCCAAACAACAAAGACATCTGACTTTCGGGTCGGCAGACACTCGTGCACTCGACAAACCACAACATATGGCAAAAATGATCAACTTCGCGTTGACTGACTTAATGATGGATCATAAAGAAGTCGTGCTAGCCGGTGAAGATGTGGGCCGCAAAGGTGGTGTCTATGGCGTCACCCAACACTTACAAAAACGCTTCGGGGTTAGCCGGGTCAGCGACACATTACTTGATGAGCAATCAATCATGGGATTAGCGATTGGCATGGCGCATAACGGATTTGTACCGATTGCGGAGATTCAATTTTTGGCTTATTTACACAATGCCGAAGACCAGTTACGGGGCGAGGCTGCGACTCTGCCCTTCTTTTCCAATGGTCAATTCTGCAATCCGATGGTGATCCGTGTCGCCGGTCTGGGATATCAACGTGGCTTTGGTGGTCATTTTCACAATGACAATTCTCTGGCCGTATTGCGCGATATTCCAGGCATAGTCATCGCCTGCCCATCGAATGGTCGTGACGCGGTATTAATGCTACGAGAATCGATACGCCTCGCTCGGGAAGAACAACGTGTGGTGGTTTTTGTAGAACCGATCGCTTTGTATATGACACGAGATCTGCATCAGCCCGACGATGGTTTGTGGACTCACCAATACCCAGCCGTTGGCAGTCAACCCAACATGACTTTTGATACAGTCGGCGTTCATGGCGACTGTAAAGGTGATGACACAGATTTAGCCATTGTCAGTTATGCGAATGGTTTTTACCTGTCAGCTCAAGCCGAAAAAATACTCCGCGAAACGCATGGCATTGCTTGCCGAATAATCGATAGTCGCTGGATTGCCCCCTTGCCAGAAACCGCCATCATCGAAGCCACTGCAGACTGCAAACAAGTTTTGATTGTGGATGAATGCCGTAGCACAGGATCACAAAGCGAAGCTCTCATGACATTATTCGCCGAAAAGTCGAACCATACTCCTACTCGCCTAGCCGCAAAGGATTCCTTTATCGCAACCGGCCCTGCTTATGGTGCAACCATGCCGAGTCGGGATGACATTGTTAATGCGGCTCTAGCATTAGTGAAATCTCAGATTGAGGAGTAACCGATGAAACGACAATCAGCATTGGTTATCTGCCCAGGACGCGGCACCTATAACCGTCAAGAGTTGGGATATCTTGCAAAAAATCATCAAGGACAACAGCCGATGCTGTCTGAATTTGATGCGCGTCGCGAGGCATTGGGACAACCATCTCTAACTGAACTGGATAGCGCTGCCACCTATTCGACGAGCCGTTTAACCCGAGGCGATAATGCCTCTTCGCTGATCTTTGCCTGTGCCTATGCAGACTTCTTATCGATCAATCGCGATAAATTTGACATCGTTGGTGTGGCTGGTAATTCGATGGGCTGGTATATCGCGCTCGCCTGCGCTGGTGCACTCGACACTAACCAGGGGTTCGAGGTGGTGAATACCATGGGCACGCTGATGCAGGACGCACTCATTGGCGGTCAATTGTTATACCCCTATGTCGATGAAAACTGGATCGAGATTCCTCACAAGCGTGATGAACTAATGGCATTGACCGACCGTATTCCCGATTTGTATTTATCGATTCAGCTCGGCGGCATGATTGTATTCGCGGGTACGGAGAAAGCGCTCAAGACTTGCGAGCAAGCACTCGAACCCATACAGGATCGGTTCCCGATGCGGCTGCATAATCACGCCGCATTCCACTCGCCACTACAGCAACCTATTACGGCCATCGCAAAACAGCAATTGCCACCCAATTTATTTCGACAGCCGACGTTACCACTGATCGATGGTCGTGGGCATGTCTGGCTACCACAGGCCTCTAATCAAGCTGACTTGTGGGATTACACGCTCGGACACCAGGTGGTAACGCCATTTGATTTTCTTGCATCGGTGAGATCAAGCCTGCGTGAGTTTGCGCCCGACAACATCATCGTCCTTGGACCAGGCCAAACACTGGGTGGCGCTATCGCACAATGTTTGATCGCAGAACACTGGCAGGGCATTCGCAGCAAACAGGACTTTGTCGACAGGCAGGCAAAGCATCCATTTTTACTATCGATGGGGATCGATGAACAACGTGCGGTCGTGATTTAGCGGGCGCTTCTAAAGTCTTATTTGGGATTGTCTAAGTAAAGAAGGTCTAAATTGAGATGGTCTAAATTTAAAAGGGGTAGAACAACCATGGAAAAAATTGCAGTACTCGGACTAGGCAAGGTAGGCGCACTGGCGGCTCAACTATTGCACGATGCCAAATTTCAGGTGATTGGCTTTGACCTGCGCGAAGCGAATGAAGACTTTGATTTTATGACCAAAGTGGTCGATCTCAGTTCTGTCCAAAGTATGCGCACCGAGTTCGAAAAAGTAGATGCCGTTCTGTCCTGCCTGCCTTTTCATCTCAATATAGAAATATCCAAATTGGCCCATGATACTGGCATTCATTATTTCGATTTAACCGAAGATGTCGCAACCACCAACGCCATTATCGAGCTAGGCAAAACATCACGCGGCGTAATGGCACCGCAATGCGGTCTAGCCCCCGGTTTTGTCGGTATCGTCGGCGCCAGCTTGATATCCAAACTAAGCGAATGTCGATCTTGTCGAATGCGCGTTGGCGCACTGCCGCAAAACCCGACGGGGCTATTGGGCTATTCGTTTAACTGGTCAGCCGAAGGCGTCGTCAATGAATACTTGAATGACTGTGAAGTGATCGAAGATGGTGAACGAAAGTGGGTTTCACCAATGGAATGGTTAGAGACGATTTACATCGACGGCATGAAACTCGAAGCATTTACCACATCGGGTGGGCTCGCAACCATGTGCGACACTTACCACGGAAAAGTCGCCAACATCGATTATAAAACCATGCGTTATCCCGGCCATATGGACTTAATGAACTTCTTTTTTCACGAACTACTGATGCGGGATCGACGCGAAGAAGCAGGACAAATTTTGGTTAATGCCAAACCACCGGTGGATGATGATGTGGTTTATGTCCATGTCGCGGCTGAAGGTATGAGTGATTCTCGGCCAGCACGTAAAGAATTTGTACGAGCTTATAGGCCTATAGAAATTGCAGGCAAACATCGAACCGCCATTTCGTGGACGACTTCGGCATCTGTGGTCGCGATCATCGAAATGGTGCGTGATGGCAAATTGCCCCAACAGGGCTTTATCAAACAAGAAGACATAGCTCTTGATGATTTTCTAGCCACTAGCACTGGAGCGTTATACGCGGATTAATGGGGCGATAATGTTGTAGGCCGGAAAAGCGAAGCGCCTTCCGGCAAACACTCAACAACATAGTATCCAGTCGGTTATTACGATTACTTTTTATCCTCAGCTTGGTAGCATTGGCAAGTTGGTCACGCCTGATCGCACCTGTGGCTTATCAGGCCTACTAAGCTAACCCCGGCCCGAGATCTTTAAAGGTATTTTATCAACACTTGACCCCTTCTTGTTCTTGGTGCGCTCGGCCCCAACTGACGGCTCGCTCCACTGAACAGAAGACATGATCCCAACTGGTTCGAAACGCTTCGGCTACTTCTTTCCAACTGAGTCGTTTTGCCCAACCGGCCAAAAACCAAACATAGGCTTCTGTGAGCTGATGTTTGCCTGTCACCCAGGGCATTTTCTCTACGCGGATTCCACAGCGAGGACAGTTGACTCGGCGCGGTGCATAGACGAAAAATAGTTTGTTTCCCCACATCGGGATAAACTCGAAACGTCGTTCGGGTAACTTGTCGTAACCGGGTCTTTGACATCGACAGATACTACAAATGGGTCGGCTGTTCGTGCGCGGTTGTATCTCGACCTCTAGGGTTGGCACTGCCGTGCCTTCAACCCAACGAACGGTGCCGTAAATAAATGATTTGAATTTTTGTACGCGATTTAGGATAGTCTTGATCTGCATCCTGTTTCTTTTCCTGTTTGATGAAAGCTCGATACTTCCATCTTCTCAGAATCGGGGCGGGATGCACTACCCTTTAATTGCGGATAAACTAACTTTGGTTCCTAAATATAGGGCTATTTTCACCCACAAATTTTCCTGAAGAGCCAAAAAATATGACACGGCTAAAACACCTCATCAACAGGTTATGATGGTGAAGGCTGTAAGCCAGGGAATCAAAGATGCTTTGAATGAGCAATATGAGCGTTTAGACCCAGTTGCTCTGTTAGAAGAGTTGAAAAAACTGCAAAGCAAATTGTTTGAATATGCTTGGTGCGGCAGCGACACTCTCGAAACCGCAAACCCTCTTGCCATACTTAATAATTCTCTTGCGCTGTCGAAACCGCAAGTGTTAACACTCGGTGGCGTATTGGAATATATATTTTCCGATTCCGTCTAGTGTAATCACGGCTTTCCTTGGCATCTAACGCAGCGCTTTGCGGAGAGAGCGCGCAGCGAGTGATTCCGACAACAGCGCCTGGTTATGTTGGTTGTATTTAGTGCAATGGCTCATTGGTGAATCTATTGCGCCCTTTCCAGTATTTGCATTCAGGGCACGATTTTCCTTCAGGGTAATCTATGCCTTCTTCATGAGGGCAACCAATAATTGAATCTATCATACAAACTGTCTTTGCATCGTTCTCTTGAACAAAAATCAGAACCTCACCTAATGCTTTTTCTGATGTTCTTATGTCTTTATCAGAAAACCATTTTTTCATTGGCTCAGGTTCAGCACCATCATGCTTTATAATACCGCAAACCAGCTTTGAAGCTACTTTGTTTGTTGAACCATAAAAAGTAATTGTGGCAACAGGATATCCCTTGTAGCCTTTTCGGGTTTTTTTATTGATTAGTTTTACAAATTTACCTTGAGCCATGACTATTATCGATTTCCTATTAAAACATAACGTCTAGCATAACTGGCCATTTTATATGACGTGTAGCGAAGCGAAACGGCGTATAAAATGGTCAAGTTGATGCACTTGTTGAACGAAGCCGCTGTGCGGCAGAAATGACAGTTCAGTAATATCAACGATACTTCCCCTACGCACTCAAGCCCGAGTGCGACTACTAGAGGAACTACCTGATGAACTCGATTCAACGTAAAAAGTACCAATCCTTA
>JBDNJA010000112.1:0-11815 GCA_041688005.1 Gammaproteobacteria bacterium | reverse complement strand
GCATTGCTGATACTGGTACTACTGGTGTCGCTATACGCCGTCAATCGCCAACGCAGGCTTGCGTTACAAGGTTCGACCGAATTGCTTGAGCAGCGAGTACTGAGTCGTACAAAGGACCTTGAAATAGAAATCGAAGAACGCCGCAAGGCTGAACAGAATTTGCGCGATGCTCAATCAGAACTCATGCAAACAGCAAAAATGGCTGGGCTAGGACAAATGTCAGCGGGCATTAGCCATGAGCTTAATCAGCCGCTTACCGCGATTCGGAGTTTTTCAGAGAATGCGCAACGAATGCTCGACCGAAATTTGCTAGAACCAGCACAAAGTAATTTGGGGGAGATCGATCTTTTGACCCAAAAGATGTCGACTATCATTGGTCAGTTACGCGGCTTTTCACGTAAATCCAGCGGTGAGAGAATATTGGTTTCCATTCCGGAGTCGATTGAACAGGCACTCGGTATGTTCCAACGCGACATTGAATCAACTACGCTTGAAGTAAGCGTTAGCGTTGATCCTGACTTATCAGTTGTGACGGATCCTTTATTACTCAATCAAGTCCTAGTCAATATTATCAGTAATGGTATTCAAGCGATGGACCTTATCGACAAACCAAGAGTAACCATTGTCGCGACTTTGCAGCAAAGTGGTGTTGTACAGGAAGGCATATCAATCCGAATTTGCGACATCGGCTCTGGCATTGCGGATACGGTTATCCAGAATATATTCGATCCTTTCTTTACCACAAAGGATGTTGGACTGGGGCTTGGGCTTTCTATCTCATATCGAATCATGGAAAGTTTAGGCGGCAATATTGCGGTGGCAAATAAGGATACGGTCGGTAGTTGTTTTGAGTTATATTTGCCCAATGGCTGAAAAATTTATTGAATGCAAAATGGCTGAAGAAAAGACAGCGGTTGGCGAAAGAACTCAGGTCATCTTTATCGATGATGACAAATTTATAAGAAAGTCCTGTACCCAAACAATGGAAATTGAGGGTTTCGAGGTCGAGAGTTTTTCAAATGCCGCTCAAGCACTAGAAACGATTAATTTCGAAAGCCCTGTAGTGGTTGTTTCTGACATCAAAATGCCCGGCCTCACGGGTCTTGATCTACTAAAAAAAATTAGAGCCATAGATCCGCAAATACCGGTCATATTAATTACCGGGCAGGGTGATATAGCGATGGCAGTACAGGCTATGCGAGATGGCGCTTATCACTTTCTTGAAAAGCCCTTTGCAGCCGATAACTTAATAGAAATTATTCGCCGAGCACAGGATAAACGTGCATTAACACTAGAAAATAGAAACCTCAAAAGAGCACTCGAATTACAAAGTGCACCTGGTGGTCGCATCATTGGCAATGCCACTTCTGTACAAAAATTGCGCAATCAAATTGCTCGGCTTGCCGATACCAACACAGATATCTTAGTTTTGGGTGAAACAGGTACAGGCAAGGATCTGGTTGCACGTAACCTGCACGAAATCAGTGGCAGACGTCATGCACCTTTTGTCGCAATCAACTGTGGGGCATTACCAGAGAGTATCATCGAAAGTGAGCTATTTGGGCATGATTCCGGCGCCTTTACTGGTGCCATAAAAATTCGGGTAGGCAAGTTTGAATATGCCAATCATGGCACGGTGTTTCTGGATGAAATAGAAAGCATGCCGCTAGACCTTCAGGTCAAGCTTTTGCGTGTGCTGCAAGAGAAGGTGGTTGAACCACTGGGTTCAAATCGTCAGGTAACCTTAGATATTCGAGTGATTGCGGCCACTAAAATTGACTTAAGGCTAGCATCGGATCAGGGGCTGTTTCGGGAAGATTTATATTATCGACTCAATGTCATATCCCTTGCTTTACCTGCACTGCGGGATCGTGTGGAGGATATTCCATTACTATTCCATCATTGTGCTTTGGTGGCTGCGGCCAGGCATGATTGTGATGTACCAGAGCTTTCACCAGAGCAACTTCAAGAACTCATCATGTATCGTTGGCCTGGTAACGTACGTGAGCTAAAAAACATGTCAGAACGCTTTGTGCTCTTAGCCGAAACCAGTGATCTGAAGCTAGGTGAGATTATTAATTCGCCTGAATCGAACAAAGTATCGAGCAAGGTCATGAATTTGCATAGTCGCGTAGAATGGTTCGAAAAAAGCCTTATTCAACAAGCTTTAGTACAAAGTGAAGGCTCCATAGGTTCTGTTGTTGAGCTTCTCGGCACCCCCCGCAAGACCTTGTACGACAAAATGAAAAAATACAGTATCGATAAAAATCACTATAAATTGTAATATTTGGGTGGGTATCCACCCATTTTAATGTGCGGTTTGAGTGATATTGGTGACATTGGTGGCAACTAAACCCGTGCACCATATTTCTTATTATCTACGATTGCATGCTCGTCAGTATTATTTTCAGAAAATAATTATTTTAAAATATGACTATTAATTAAATAGTTATGGTTGTTTATTAATCTAAATTAGATGGAGTATGAGCGCACTGTTAACGGTTGCAGTGAGTGATGACTTTCTATTGGCCCGAGTATTGCTATTATTAATTAAGCGTCAAACACTGGCGTAATCTAAGCAACACAATAATTATTAACTAGAAAAGGAGAAAAAAATGAAATTACCAGTTTTGGCCGCGAGCAGCCTTTTGCTCATGGGATCGATCGCCACTTCCACCGTTTATGCCAATTGCGACCCAGGTGAAATAGTGATTAAATTTAGCCACGTTACCAACACCGATAAACACCCCAAGGGAATCGCGGCGACTCTACTCGAAAAGCGCGTCAATGAAGAAATGAACGGCAAAGCTTGCATGCAGGTTTACCCAAATTCAACTTTGTACAACGACAAGAAAGTATTAGAAGCTCTGTTGAATGGCGATGTACAGCTCGCGGCGCCTTCATTATCTAAGTTCGAAAAATTCACCAAAAAATTCCGTATTTTTGATTTACCGTTCGTGTTCGAAGACATTGCTGCGGTTGAGGGATTTCAGAATTCTGCGGGTGGCAAAAAACTAAAAAATTCGATGGTGCGTAGAGGTTTAAAAGGTCTTGAATTCTGGCATAACGGCATGAAGCAAATGTCAGCGAATAAGCCATTAATCAGCCCTAATGACGCGAAAGGATTGAAATTTCGGGTTCAGGCTTCTGATGTTCTGGTCGCACAGTTTGAGCAACTAGGTGCCAGCCCGCAAAAAATGTCCTTCAAGGAAGTTTACGGCGGTCTGCAAACTGGGGTTATCGATGGTCAAGAAAATACCTGGTCGAATATCTATGGTAAGAAGTTCTTCGAAGTACAAGACGGCGTGACAGAAACTAATCACGGTATTATTGATTACCTGGTCGTAACTTCGGTTAAATGGTGGGATGGTTTGCCTGCAGATATCCAGGGTCAATTGGGTACGATTCTGAAGGAAGTGACTGAAGTCAGAAACGGCGAGTCCACTGCAGTCAACAATATGAATAAGGAAAACATCATCAAAGCCGGCGGTACTGTTCGAACCTTAACCCAAGCACAACGTCAGGCATGGGTCGAAGCAATGAAACCAGTATGGAAAAAGTTCGAAAAAGATATCGGTGCTGATTTGATGGACGCCGCTTTAGCATCTAATTAAATAATAGAAGTCAGTTAACTGAAGGGAGTTCTGGTCAACAGGGCTCCCTTTTTGCATTCCTATTTTGAACCATAAAGTCTAGAGATAAAGCCCCATGAAACATGATTCGCGGAATAAATTAGGGCGGGTCGTCGATGAAATTGAAGAAACCTGTATCGCATTCTGTTTAGGTTTAATGACGTTGATTACTTTTTCGAATGTCATTGCGCGCTATATTTTCAACAGTAATATTCTCTGGGCATTGGAGCTCACCGTGTTTCTGTTTGCCTGGTTGGTGCTGATGGGCGCATCTTATGCTGTCAAAAAGCAAATTCATATTGGTGTTGATGTAGTCATCAACATGGTATCACCAGGGAAACGAAAAGTGCTGGCTTTATTGTCAGTCACTGCCTGCCTCGCATTTTCAATTTTGCTACTGATTGGGGCCTGGGACTACTGGTTTGCCTTTGTTACGGAACGCGCCTGGCTCGAAACCGAAGATATCCCCATGCCCACCATGTTGCGGTTTCTAGAGGGTTGGCTGAATGAAGGCGAAGCCTATGAAAAAATACCACGTTTCATTCCTTATTTGGCACTACCGCTCGGAATGGCTCTCATGACCATTCGCTTTTTACAAATAGGCTATAAAATAGTCACCGGCGAAGTCGATAAGATTATCGCCAGTCATGAAGTAGAGGAAGAGCTCGCACAGGTTAAAGCACAGGCGGGGAAATCCTAATGGCTGTTGCAGTTCTGTTCCTAATGGTAATTGCCCTGATGTTAATCGGTGTTCCCATCGCCGTATCCTTAGGGTTATCGAGTATTATATTTCTATTAATACATTCTGACACTTCATTGGCGTCGGTGGCTCAGACCTTGTTCTCAGCCTTCGAAGGGCATTACACCTTGCTCGCCATACCCTTTTTTATACTCGCCTCGGTATTCATGTCTACCGGTGGTGTCGCGCAAAGAATTATTCGTTTTGCTATCGCCATCGTTGGCTCTTTTCGTGGTGGATTAGCAATGGCATCGGTTTTCGCTTGCATGATGTTTGCCGCATTATCGGGCTCTTCGCCCGCTACTGTGGTCGCCATCGGTAGCATCGTGATCGCTGGCATGGTTCAGGTTGGTTATACCAAAGAATTTGCAGCGGGCGTTATTTGTAATGCTGGTACGCTGGGTATTTTAATACCGCCATCCATCGTCATGGTCGTTTATGCCGCAGCTACTGATGTATCGGTCGGCAGAATGTTTCTCGCTGGTGTGATACCGGGTTTAATGGCGGGTGTCTTATTGATGGTCGCGATATACGTCGTTGCGCGTTACAAAAACTTACCCGCTCAGCCCTGGGCTGGCTGGAGAGAAATTTACAAGGCTGCGCTTGATGCTAGCTGGGGATTGTTATTGATAGTGATCATTTTAGGTGGCATTTACGGTGGTATTTTCACGCCTACCGAAGCAGCAGCAGTGGCAGCCATTTATGCTTTTCTGATTGCTAATTTCATCTATTGCGACATGGGGCCATTTAAGCAAAAAGGCGCTGGTGGATTGATGATTGTGTGGCGTGCTACATCAGTATTCTGGCATGCCGACACCAAGAAAAGCCTCTTTGAGGCCGGTAAACTAACAATCATGCTGCTATTTATCATCGCTAATGCACTGATATTAAAGCATGTATTAACCGAAGAACGGATACCTCAGATGATTACAGAAGCTATGTTGTCAGCTGGTTTTGGGCCAATCATGTTTCTGATAGTGGTGAATATTCTACTATTGATTGGTGGGCAGTTTATGGAGCCATCGGGTCTTCTTATTATCGTTGCGCCGTTAGTCTTTCCAATTGCGATTGCGCTGGGTATCGACCCTATTCACTTGGGCATTATCATGGTAGTCAATATGGAAATTGGCATGATTACACCGCCTGTGGGTCTGAATTTGTTTGTGACCGCAGGCGTTGCAGGTATGTCAATGCTGAATGTTGTCAAGGCGGCAGCACCTTGGTTGCTGATCATGTTCTTGTTTTTAATTATCGTGACTTACGTTCCTTTTATATCAACCTGGTTACCAACTTTGATGATGGGACCTGAGATCATTACTCATTGAGAATGACCTCAGGTAGATTTCTTATTTCGACAGGACTTTGCAGTGATAAATTCACTGGTTTAATTTTGGCCAGAATTTTTGGTCATATTTTTTGACCAGTTTGTTGAAGATGGACTCGCTTCCAATGGCCCACATATCGAACTACTTCAGGAACTGAACTATCGCTTCATACTGGGCGCTAAACAAGCCGACCATAAGTTACTGTTCGACTGGGTGGATAAAACAAAAACGATCCAAACGCATGAATTTACCGATGACAAGGGAACTCACCATCGTTTTCGATACCTCAATGGTGCCCCGTTGAATGAAGCCAACTTTGACTTAGAGATCAACTTCCTCGAATATTGGGAAACAAAACCCAATGGTAAAATCACCCATTTTGCCTGGGTCACCGATATAGAAATTCAGCCTGATAATCTGATGCCACTCATGCGTGGCGCCAGAGCCAGATGGAAAATTGAAAACGAAACCTTTAATAGCTAAAAGCTACTCGCCTAAAAGGCGAGGGTTTAAACCTTTTTTTCAGACGAATTAAATGCTTCGCGTAACAAATAAGTCACGTGAAATAATCACCGAACTACCTAAAGACCTCAGCTTTCGCGGTCACTGTGCAGAACACCATTTCTATCCCAATCTTCATCTTGCAGATCCTGAAAAATAATCATCACACCTTCGGCTGGGACATCATAAATATCCACAAAAGCTTCGGTTATTTTTTCCTTACTGCTGTCTTTTGTTCTTTGCTTCGACCAGCAATTTGCTGAACTGTCACTACAGGCACGATATCGACTCCTGAAATTGAAAATTATCAAAAAATGCTTCGCCAGCGAAGGGACTAGCCAATCGTAGCTTCTGCCTTCATTACCATAGATTCGCTAGCATCCAACGCCCACAAATGTACATTGCTGCCCTCTAGACAGCCTTCAACTTTAAAAGGGCCCGTATCGGTCAATGGTTTTATGCCGCGAAACGTAAAGGTTTCTACAGTGGCATCCGGCAGGTTCTTTCGTAACAGATCGAGTAAAAACGTTGCGGTTAAAGGGCCATGCACCACTAACCCATCATAGCCTTCAATATCGATTGCATAAGTACGATCATAGTGAATACGATGCCCGTTAAACGTCAAAGCAGAGAAGCGAAACAGTAGTACTGGGCCAGGGTTAATTGTCTGTGACCAGTCAGCTTGATTTGTAGGTGTTTTATTGATGGGAACGCCCAAAGCAGTGGCCTCTCTATAGACGATATCTTGCTCTTCACAAATGGCGAGACGTTCTGTTTTTAAATCGCCTTCGAGCACAAATATGTCATGCGAAATGGTGACAAACACCAGTTGGCCAGATCCTCCTTGTTTCGATGCTACTTCTTTAATCTTGGAAACTCGCCGAGTGCTGTCACCGATACGAAGAGGCGTTTGAAATTTAATACGGCTACCCGCCCACATTCTACGAGGTAAAGGCACCGGTGGTAAAAATCCACCTCGCCTGGCGTGGCCATCAACGTCGAGTTCGGATGATTTCGGGGTCGGTAAAAAGTACAGCCAATGCCAGGGGGCTGGCAATATTTGCCCCAATGGCTGGGTCGTATTACCCCAGTCAAGGATAACCGCCATCGACAGCGCCTGGGTGGCTGTAATATCGGCGTGGCAAACTTCCTGCCTGCCAACCCAGTCCTGTAAATTAAGTGTATCCACAATCAATTCCTCCGGACTCTCTATTGATAACGTTCAGTTTAAATACCGAAAAACTGACATAACAATTTCAGGTGGACTATTGTCACCTTCGGCCAAGCCTAGAATACCATCGATAATTCGCTGCGCATCTGCCTTATCAAACCCGGCATGTGCTAGCAGCATATTCGCTTTAACAATCATTTCTTCGTTACTCAGCGCTAGCTCTGGGTCACCTTTTGCGGCGGTTCTTTTTGCAGTGAAACTGTCGCCATCTGTCGTCAACACTGTTACTGCGGAACCCCAGGATTTAGGATAGCTCGAGGCATAAGGTTCGGCCACCACTGAGGTGATTCGCTCGCGTAACCCACCGAGTCGATCACGACTTGCTTCAGAGAAGGAATCGAAAATCACTTCACCAGCATCGAGGGAAACTGCTACGCAATGGTAAATTGAAAACTTGGCTGCGTACTCACTATCAGGTTGGGGGCGATCGCATACATCCATCGCGGCTTGATAAGTGTCTACCTGCACCGAGGCTATCTCACGTCCTGCCAGTGTGTGATGCAACTCCAGTGCCGCATCAATTGCAGGGTGGGTATGCCGGCAGCAAGGCCAGGGTTTTATCGAAGTTTGGGTTAACTGCCAGGGCGCATTGGGATTTGCTGTTACCTTCTCCGGTTCAGAATCTAAACAGGTTGCCTCGAAAAAACCTTTTTCTCCTTCTAATATTTTGGGTGGGCCAGTAAAGTCCAGTTTCGCCAAATCTGCAGCGACTACGCCAGCTTCGGCTGCGCGTCCAGCATGAAGGTGCTTACTCATCGCACCAGTCTCCATAAATTCCCATAAGCCCGATGATTGTGTGCCCGCATTGCCCAGGGCATGCATGGCCTGATCGGCATTTAAGTCTAGCAATGTAGCTGCCGCCATCGCGGAGCCGAAAGGCCCACAGGTCGCGGTGTTATGCCAGACTCGATAATGAGATGGGCCGACTCCGGCACCGACCCGGCACATCGCTTCGAAGCCATGAAGGATAGCCTTAAGCATTTGCCTGCCGTTACTCGCCTCGCGTTCAGCCAGCGCAAATACCGCTGGCACAACCACACAACCAGGATGAGTAACCGAGGCTCGGTGCAAGTCATCTGTTTCTAAAATATGCGTCAGACCTCCAGCAACCAGTGCTTTTCGCCCCGCATCCTGTCCCTGACTAGCAGCCCATTGCAATAGTTTTCTACCCGGTTCGCTGTTACGGCCAGCTAACGTATTGGCGATAGCATCCAATGTAAAAACAGCCGCACGATCCAGATCACTTTGAATGACTGGCTTATTGCGGATAGCGCTTATTAGTTGTTGGGTTAATGTCATGATTGTCCTAGCTAATCCGTGCAATTTTTCGGTTTAAATTCCTTGCGAATCTCGTCGGTATGCTCACCTAGAGCAGGCACACTTTTTAAAGACTCGGTTTCGTTATTTTTGATAACCGGTGGTGCGACCAATTTTACAGGGCCTGATGGTGTATCAACTTGAGTACGGCGCAATTGCTGGTGTGTCGATAAATCGGCGATAGAATTGACGGAACCGAAAGCGATCTTTGCTTTGTTTAAACGAGCGATCAAGGTGTCCTTTGTCAGAACCGAAAATACCGTATTGATCTCGTTATCCAGTGCGGGCCGATTCTGACAGCGGTCAACATTATTGCGATATAAGGAATCTTCTGCTAATTCCGGTTGTTGCAGAACCTGTTCGCAAAAATCCTGCCATTCACGATTATTCTGAATAGAGATGACTACCTGTGCACCGCTCTGGTTTTGAGTTTCGTCGCGGTAAACGTAGGCACCATAAGGTGCAATTGATGGGTGATTAAGCCCGACACGTTTGGGTGCCATACCGGTATAATCCTGATTCAACAGCGGCACAGCCATCCAGTCTGCAATCGAGTCAAATAGTGAAACTGATAAGCCTTTTCCGACACCCGTTTGCTGCCGCTCAACCAGTGCCTCTAAAATTGCTGAATGTGCATACATACCACATGCGATATCACAAATAGAAACACCCACCCGACCCGGCTGTTCCGGTGCGCCAGTTACTGATGCCAAACCCGATTCACACTGCACCAGTAAATCATAGGCTTTCATGTCTTTGTAGGCGCCAGTTTCGCCATATCCTGAGATATCGACAGTGACTAGTTTAGGGTTCGTTTCTCGTAAAATCGTCGAGTCTAAGCCAGCTCTAGCAGCCGCTCCTGGGGCCAGGTTTTGAATAAACACATCGGCGTCCTGCAATATTTTCAGCAACAGAGCATTATCATTTTCATCTTTAATATTTAGACAAATAGACTCTTTACCGCGGTTTACCCAGACGAAATAAGCGCTTTCACCATGCACTACATGATCATAGCCACGCGCAAAGTCTCCCTCAGCACGTTCCACTTTAATCACGCGTGCGCCAGCATCTGCCAGCCGAGATGAACAGAAAGGCGCAGCAACTGCCTGCTCTAACGAGACAACCAATATTCCTTCTAGTGGCAGTGCCATCAGAACGACTTCGGTAAATCTAATTCATTCGTAGCAATAAACGACATAATTAAATTTGTCGAAATAGGTGCTACCTGATAAAGCCGTGTTTCTCGAAACTTTCGCTCTATGTCATACTCTTCTGCAAAGCCATACCCGCCATGGGTTTGAATGCAGGTATCGGCTGCTGCCCAGGATGCTTCGGACGCTAACATCTTGGCCATATTGGCCTCTGCACCGGGGCTCTTGCCTTCGTCATATAATTCGGCTGCTTGTCGAACCATTAATGCGGCCGCTTCAGTCTGTATATGCGCCCGAGCGATGGGGAATTGAACGCCCTGGTTTTCACCGATCGCTCGACCAAACACTTCACGATCTCGCGCATAGTTTGAGGATTTTTCAGTGAACCAGCGTGCATCACCGATACATTCAGCGGCGATCAAAATTCTTTCAGCATTCATACCATCGATAATACATTTAAAGCCTTTGCCTTCTTCTCCAATCAGATTTTCAGCAGGTACTCGTAAATCATCAAAAAACAACTCTGTCGTGGCGTGGTTCATCATGGTTTTAATCGGCCGAATTGTTAGGCCGTTGCCCACAGCTTCTCGTAAATCAACTAGTAGTACGGACATACCATCTGTTCGCTTAACACAGTCGTCTCGAGGGGTAGTCCGAACCAGTAGCACCATTAAGTCAGAATGCTCTGTGCGCGAAATAAACACTTTCTGGCCATTGACCACATAATCGTCACCGTCTCGTACCGCCATCGTACGAATGCGGGTGGTATCAGTCCCACTACTGGGTTCAGTTACACCAAACGCCTGTAAGCGCAACTTACCTTCAGCGATCTGTGGCAAATACTTTTCTTTTTGTGCCTCAGAGCCATGCCTTAGCAGGGTGCCCATCGTATACATTTGGGCATGACAGGCACCACCATTACCACCGCTGCGTTGTATTTCCTCCAAAATCGCACAGGCAGCGCTTAACGGTAAACCGCTGCCACCATATTCTTCCGGAATTAATACAGATAGATAACCAGCATCGTTTAATGCCTGGACAAACTCGGAAGGATAAGTATTGCCTACATCTACCTTACGCCAGTAATCACCGGGAAAAAGCGTGCATAGCCTCGCGACAGCATCACGTACTTCGGGGTAATCTAATTCAAAAGCCAAAACTCGCTTCTCCTATTTCTGACCAACTGTTTAATGCAGCAATTGTGATCGGTATTAATGATTTATCCAACGCCAGTCAAATGCCGATTTGATAGCGATATTAAATTCGACTCAGTCAAAATGGTAAAGGCAAATAACTGCCAGACTCACGTAACAAATTTATCACGCCAATAGTCACTCGCTGGGCTGTCTAGTAAACCGTTTGCCTGTATCCATAACAATGATTATTTGTTTGTGACTAGCGTAAACAACATCTTGCTAAACACGTTTATCATCCATGTTCTATTACAATTTACTAGTTATCAGCAGCTTTCATTGTGCCGTCTGTCAATCGCTCAGCGATCACCCGATTCATCCAGTCTGGATCCATTTCTGGTACCGACGATAATAGAAGCTGTGTATTCGTGATAAGGTGGACTAAATATTTGTTCTTTAGGGCCTTGCTCGACAATTTTACCATTTAGCATCACTACTGTCCCGTTAACTTTCAAAGCAAAGCCATGTGATTAAAGAGGTAATTGCAAAACTCCAAAATTAAGCTGAATTCTTAGCTAAATCACACCAAAAAAATAGGCCTGGTGCTTATTTGTTAAAATAAGCTGTAAGCAAACAACAACAAAGCCAACCGCTCAGGCAGATTTTAATGAACCAGACACAATCCGCATTATCCAGCATTTGGCATCACTTTCAAACCAGTCTTTTTCCGAGGTTACAAGAAGAGGTCGGCGAGTTAACAGCGAAACACAAACAACTCATTGAAGT
>JBDNJA010000111.1:0-2742 GCA_041688005.1 Gammaproteobacteria bacterium | reverse complement strand
TCCTGCATGCCCAAATACATCAGTTTTGGGTTGTGTTCCCAGACAACACCGTTGTACAAATTAACCGGATATAGACGGTTATTTGTCTTGAGCCTTAACTCTTCATCAATGAACGGAAAATGATGATTATAACCAGTGCACAAAATGATGGCGTCGACATCGCGTTGTGAGCCATCTTTGAATGTGACGGTATTGCCTTCTACTTTTTCGAGTAGCGGCAATTCCTCCCAGTTATCCGGCCATTTAAATCCCATGGGTGCGGTACGGTACGAGATAGTGATAGATTTAGCGCCATACTTCCAGCACTGCGATCCGATGTCTTCGGCTGAATATGAAGTGCCAATCAAGAGTAAATCCTTGTCTTTGAATTCCATCGCGTCACGAAAATCATGGGCATGAAGAATTCGGCCTTTGAATGACTCAAAGCCAGGATAAGCGGGTGCGTTTGGTGTAGAGAAGTGACCCGATGCTACAACAACATTGTCGAAGGTTTCGGTGTATTCAACGTCTTTTAAATTGTCTTTAACGGTGACATGAAACAAGCCTTCATGTTCGTCGTAGCTAATATGGCGAACCGGCGAGTTGAACCGAATCCATTGACGTACATTAGACTTTTCGACGCGGCCGATGATGTAGTCATAAAGAACTGCACGCGGTGGGTAAGACGGAATCGGTCGTCCGAAGTGTTCTTCGAATGAATAATCGGCAAACTCTAAGCCTTCTTTAGGGCCGTTAGACCAAAGATAGCGATACATACTGCCATGGACTGGCTCGCCGTATTCGTCAAGCCCGGTACGCCAGCTGTAGTTCCATAAGCCACCCCAGTCGGATTGCTTTTCGAAGCAAACGATATCTGGAATCTCGGCGCCTTTTTCTTTAGCTGATTGAAAGGCTCTCAATTGGGCTAGTCCGCTTGGCCCAGCACCAATAACTGCAATACGTTTAGTCATTTTCCATCCTCTTTTAATGGTGAGTTTTTTGTTATTCTGGGATATCTTATCTAGGATTTCAGAGTCGGGGTATTGTGGAATACCCGTAGAGAGTGGGCTGCTGGAATTCGAGAGAGCTTATTCGAGCAGTATTTTAAGCCTTACCAGTTGGGCCAGCGTTGTCACGTCCAGCTTTTTCATCACCTGCGCTCGATGCACCTCGACCGTACGCTCGCTAATATCAAAATCAAAGGCAATAGACTTGTTTGTCTGGCCTTCGGCTACGCACTCGAAAATTTGCTGTTCTCGTTGAGTGAGAGAGTCGAGCTTTAATTTTGACCGTTGAATATCTATGGTCTGTTTTCTGATGTCAGTTTCGTGACTGAGGGCTTGATCTATACTGTCTAGTAAAGTTAGCTCGTTGATCGGTTTGCGCATAAAATCTACTGCGCCGAGCCTCATCGCTTCTACAGCCATCGGTATATCTCCGTGCCCTGTTATAAATATAATGGGCAGGGTAGAGCTTTTGTTATTTAATATGGACTGAAGCTCCAGTCCATCCATGCCAGGCATGCGAATGTCGAGCACCAGGCAGCCGCGTAGGTCGTTATTATAGTCATCCAGAAAATCACGGGCGCTGGCGAAGCTGCGATAAGATAAACCACTTGATTCCAGTAGCATGCCCATCGCGTCCCTGACTGCTTCGTCGTCGTCGATAAGAAATACCTGTTGTTTCGTTGTTTCAGTCATCTGCGGGTTCCACTGCTGAGGGCAGTGTAAAGTAAAATGTTGCACCAGCAGCCTTGTTATTGACATATTCAAGCTGGCCGCCGTGCGCTGAAATGATAGATCGGCTTATCGATAATCCGATACCCATGCCAGACGTCTTAGTCGAGGTGAAGGGTCGATAAAGCTGATTTGATAGTTCTGCCGCAACCCCGATACCCGTATCAATGATGGATACTTTGACACCTTCGGGTGTTAAATCAGTTTGTAGAACGATTTTACTGCCAGTTCGGCAACCTTTGGTCTTCATCGACTGCATGCCATTGCGCAGTAAATTGAGCAAAACCTGCTGTATTTGAACCGAGTCGCACAGAATTTTGGGTAAATTCTGCTCGTGTCTCAGGACGATGACAAAGCTTCGGGTTTGAGCCTCAACTTCGGCCAGATTGTAAACCTCATCTATCAATGTATAGCAACTAGTGACTTCTCGGCGACTATCCTGCTGCTTGGTCATTTCTTGCATGCGCTCGATCACAGCGCCTGCCCTATGTGCCTGATTACTGAGTTTGTCGAGCACTTGCTGTAAGCGTCCGGGGGCGCTATCGGGTTGCCGTAAAAAACGCAGTCCTGCCTGGGCATACATCGAAATAGCGGTAAGCGGCTGGTTGATTTCGTGGGCGATTCCGGTTGCCATTTCACCCAGTGTATTCAGGCGTTCGAAATGTGCCAAAACATCGTGCTGCTCGCGCACTTCTTTTTCGGCAGCGCGTTGTTCGGTCAAATCTCGTATTAAAATAACATATTTGTAATCCTCGGCGGTGGTTACCTGATTGATCGACAAATGAACCGGAAACTCGATACCAGGTGCCCGAAAACCGTTCAACTCGATACCTCGGTTTTTTACCCGCGAACTATTTTGATGCGATTGAAAATAGTGATCGAACTTAGCGTAGTGCCCGGGTGAAATTAAAATTCTCGCATGGGTAGCGTTCAAAAAATGCGTAGATTGATCGAACATGGTTCGAGCGGCTCGATTGAACGATTCTATATTGCATTGACTGTCGACAGTAATGACCGCCTCAACTGC
>JBDNJA010000110.1:0-4556 GCA_041688005.1 Gammaproteobacteria bacterium | reverse complement strand
GTTAAAATTATCGCCTGTGAAATGACATTGGATCTGTTCGATATCGATCAATCTGACTTACTCGATGAAGCCACAACGGGTGGCATTGCAACCTATCTAGAGTTTGCAGGTAAATCTCATATTTCATTGATTATCTAAAGGATATGATAGTTAGTGCATTTACGGCATATCCATAATAAAATTTCTGGCTCGGCATAGACGTTTGCAAAAACGATATTCAGAGTAAAAAATGATATTATCAGGTTCTGAAATGATCATTCTGATTGTCAAGAATGAAGCTACCAAACAGCGGCTCAATTACGCTTACCGAGCTAGACTGACGGTTAAGAACACAGTAGACAAACCTTAAACCTAAAGCGGACAGCTAATCTTTAGCTGCCCGCTTCTTAATTAATTAAAACTTTATTATGGACGACAGCGACCAAAAATCTAAAAAGAGCAATACCCACAAAGGTATTTTTCTACTGCCTAATTTATTCACTACCGCCGCATTATTCGGTGGTTTTTATGCTATCATCGCCGCCATGAAAGGTCAGTTCGAAATAGCCGCAATCGCTATTTTTATTTCGATGATATTAGATGGCCTGGATGGTCGTATTGCACGGCTCACTAATACTCAATCAGACTTCGGTGCTGAATATGACAGCCTCGCCGACATGGTTTCGTTTGGCGTCGCGCCAGGTCTAGTGATGTATCAATGGTCACTAGTCTATCTAGTTGGTGACTCAATGTTGCTCGGCAAGCTTGGCTGGTTGGGCGCGTTTATTTACACCACTTGCACCGCATTACGCTTAGCCCGATTCAACACACAAGTCGGAATTGCCGACAGCCGCTATTTTCAAGGGCTTGCCAGTCCGGCGGCGGCAGCCGTGTTAATGGGGGCCGTCTGGGCAGGCGAAACCTATGGCATCGCTGGTCAGGATGTACGCTACCCTGCGTTAGTGTTGACCATACTCACCGGTGGACTCATGGTCAGTCGATTTTCTTACTATAGCTTTAAGGACCTCGACCTTCGCAAAAAAGTCCCCTTTGTCGCCGTACTAATTATCATGCTGATATTCGTATTTTTATCGATAGAGCAAGCGACCGTATTGTTTTCCATCTTTTTCCTATACCTGCTTTCTGGCCCGATAGTGTCGCTATTTCGCTGGAATCGAAATCGTATTCAAATAACGCCCGATTCTGAGTAAGCCAATTTCTGAGTAAGCCCGATACCAGGGGCAATCGGGTAACACCAAAACGAGCAAAGATCATGAGCACTGAAATGAGTAAAGATAAATTAATCATATTTGACACAACCCTGCGTGATGGCGAGCAAAGCCCAGGCGCATCGATGACCAAAGATGAAAAAATCCGTATTGCGAAAGCACTAGAAATAATGAAGGTGGATATAATCGAAGCTGGGTTTCCGATAGCAAGTAATGGTGACTTTGAATCGGTTCATGCTATATCAGGCATCATCAAAGACAGCACAGTCTGTGCGCTCGCACGAGCCAAAGAAATCGATATCGTGCGCGCAGGTGAAGCTATTAAACCAGCCAACTCTGGTCGTATTCATACCTTTCTGGCGACATCGCCAATCCATATGGAACACAAGCTTCGCATGTCGCCCGACCAGGTGGTCGAAGCAGCCGTCAATGCGATCAAAATCGCTAGGCGTTATACCGACAACATCGAGTTCTCACCCGAGGATGCAGGTCGATCCGACCCCGATTTTTTATGTCGTGTGATAGAAGCCGTCATTGCAGAAGGCGCTACCACCATTAACATCCCCGATACCGTTGGCTACAACATTCCTTATCAGTTTGGTTGGCTAATAAAAGAATTGATCGAGAGAATACCTAATTCTGACAAGGCCGTTTTCTCGGTTCATTGTCACAACGATTTAGGGCTTGCTGTGAGCAATTCGCTGCAAGCGGTGCTCAATGGTGCTCGACAGGTTGAATGCACTATCAATGGACTGGGTGAACGCGCAGGCAATGCATCACTGGAAGAAATCGTTATGGCGATCCGCACTCGTCAGGACGTTTTCCCTTGTGATACAACGCTTGACGCGACTCAGATTATGACTTGCTCGAAACTGGTATCTGCCATCACAGGTTTCAACGTACAGCCGAATAAAGCCATCGTCGGTGCGAATGCTTTCGCGCACGAATCGGGGATTCATCAGGATGGTATTTTAAAGGCACGCGAAACCTACGAAATTATGCGCGCCCAAGATGTTGGCTGGACAACTAACAAGCTCGTACTCGGTAAACACTCAGGACGAAACGCCTTCAAGAGTCGCATGGCTGAATTGAATATCGAATTCGCATCCGACAAAGAGCTAAACGAAGTATTCGCCCGTTTTAAAACACTGGCGGATAAGAAGCACGACATCTTTGACGAAGATTTGCAGTCACTGGTGAGCGAACCATTACTCGACTCCGAAAACGAAACCATCAAACTCATCAGTCTACGTGTTTGCAGTGAGACCAACAGCTCTCCGAATGCCAGTATCACTTTAACAATAAATGGTAAGGTGCAAAAGGCTGAGGCAATAGGCGATGGCCCTGTCGATGCCTGCTTTAAGGCCGTCGAAAAACTGACCAAAACTGGCATAAACCTCCAGTTGTATTCCGTCAATGCAATCACCACTGGTACTGATTCTCAAGGTGAAGTGACAGTCCGTGTCGAAAAAGATGGTTATATTGTCAATGGTCAGGGTGCTGATACCGATATTATTATCGCCTCTGCCAAATCTTATATTAATGCACTAAATAAAGTCATCAACCGCACCGGCAAAACACACCCACAATTGGGGTCGGTATAACTCACCATGAACTTGCCATGCTAACCTCTCGCCAACAACACTGTCTGCAAGGCATAGGCATTCGTCAATGGGTAGACCGGTCGACTATGCCACAGCGGATACCCGATCAGGAACCAGTGGTCGAAATAGACGCGGTTAATGAGGTCAGAGTATCTTCACCTGTGCCGGTACAAACGCCCGCACCCGCATCCACACCTGAGCTAGTGCCGGTTGCTAACATCATCCCTAAAATAGAGTTCAATCTCGATAGCTGGGATAAAATCAATCAATCCATAGTCCAGTGTGAAAACTGCAATCTTGCTAGTACCTGCACCCAAAAAGTGCCTGGAGTCGGTAACAGGCAGGCAGATTTGATGATTATTGGTGAAGGCCCAGGCCAGGACGAGGATATTAAAGGTGAGCCTTTTGTCGGTCGTCCAGGCGCCTTGCTCGACAAAATTTTACATTCGATTGGCATCGCGCGGTCTCAGGTATTCATTACCAATATAGTTAAATGTCGCCCACCCAATAATCGCGACCCACACAAAGACGAAGTCAAAGCCTGCGATGCTTTTTTGCGTGCTCAGATAAAACAAATATCACCCAAAGTGATTTTATCGGTTGGAAAAGTATCGGCGCATAGCCTGCTCGACACCAGCGAACCTGTTGCCAAATTGATCACACAAAGCCATCAACTGACTGACTCAGAAATACTGGTTAAAGTCACCTATCACCCTGCCTATCTGCTACACAACCCAGCGGCCAAAGCCGTTGTTTGGCAAGACATGAAATTACTGCACCAGATGCTAAACCCGTGAGTGAAGCCGATTCGATACCTGCCCTAAGTTACCGCCCGATGAGACTAGATGATGTTGCCTATGTACTCACGGTAGAAAACGAAGTCTATCCTTACCCTTGGACTGAACGCATTTTACAAGACTGCATCAGAGTAGGTTATGACTGCTGGCTGTCGCTTGAAAACGATGCCATCGTTGCCCATGCCGTTGTCAGCGTGGCAGCTGGTGAGAGCCACCTACTCAACTTATCAGTATCGGCAAAGCATCAAGGCAAGGGTATCGGTAAGGCGTTTATCGATTTTTTGATTGATACTGTTCGCAGTAAAAACGCCACCGTGATGTTGCTCGAAGTCCGCCCTAGTAACTTACAGGCGATCAGTTGCTATGACGCGGTTGGCTTTAATGAAATAGGCTGCCGAAAGAACTATTACCCGACCGCCAACGGTAAGGAAGATGCGTTGTTATATGCGAAAGAAATTTACTAGATTCCTGCCCTAGCACTAGTCCTAACCCCAGACTTCAGTCATCTTGCAAAAACCAAAGTTCTTTGTTGATAATGCAGGGCATGCCCCCAATTTACTTATCGCACATTAAAGTAAACTAGTTGATGGGTAAGCTTGTATTTCAGATAGTCAGGCCAAAAACTAGACCCTTAGTGTTTTGTTAGTTTTTCTGAAGAGCCAAAAGATAAATGCTATTATCGGCAATGAATAAATTACACCCGATGGACTAAGCGGAAGGTATAGTTGCATGAAAATGAATGGGAAAATCAAATACTCGAAGGGTTATCTGACCGGGGCCATGCTCCCACTTATAATTTTTACGGCAATTGCGGGCGTAGGCTCGTACTTATTTTACGACGAATATAAAAGCAATCAGGCTATTAACCTCTCCAACCAGAAAGAGAAAAAAGATCTCAAAGCCTATCTCAAACGAAGCCAGTCCAACATTGACCTACTCGAATCTCG
>JBDNJA010000010.1:0-4284 GCA_041688005.1 Gammaproteobacteria bacterium | reverse complement strand
ATATGGTGGTTTCGTCTGGGTTTGCCTCGACGACAAAATCGAGTTCAACGTAGAAGATTGGGCCGCTGGCGCGATGGACTGTATCAAGGATTCTCTGGACGCCGAGCCGCTCGAAATCATCCACTACCATAAGGCAATCATCGATTGTAACTACAAGTTGTGGCATGACACTAACAGTGAGTTTTATCACGATTATATGCACTATCATAATCGCATTACCGGTTTCGATGACGGCTACTTTCAGCGCAAATGTTCTGCCTTTGACAATGGTCACGTCAACGTTGGCACTTTTACCGTGAACTATGAAGAATATGATGTCGCCGAAGACCGTGGCACATTGACATTTCCGGGTATCCCGCCGGACAACTGGTACATGGTCGACATGTTTCCTGGGCTCAACTTTAATCTCCGTGGTTCAGTCTTGCGTATGGACTTAATGACACCGTTGAGCGCTAATCAGGTAATGATCGAATTCCGTGGTTTTGGCCTAAAAAGTGATTCCCCTGAAGACCGTGCTCATCGTATTCAGCATCACAACACTATCTGGGGTCCATTGGGACGCAATCTGCATGAAGACCTGATAGGGATTGCGGGCCAAGGTGCAACGATGACGCCAAAATCAGAACCACGTCGTATTCTACATGGTCGCCACGAAGGCGCTTACATTCACGACGAAATTGGTATGCGTAACTTTTACGAGACCTGGGGTAAGTTGATGGATCGGCTTCCGAGCGATCCCACGCAAAAATACAAACCTGGTAAGGTAATGGGGCCTGAGATGCCTCCGGCCAAGGGTCTGTCTGCATTCCCGGGTAAGGGTACGTAGACGCCGAGGACCCCGGACCAGAAACTGACGATTTGATTTATCAACACGCCGAAATGGCGAGAGAATTATAGAGAGGCAAGTTAATGAGTGCAGAAAAACAGCATACTAAATCACTGGTCAGGGAGGCAATTTATGAAGCAGCCCTGAACTTGGACGATCAGAACTGGAATGACTGGATTGATCAGTGTGATGAAGACTTTAAATATTCGGTAGTTACCTACAGTCACGAGATACGTAAGGAACTGACCTATCTAATCTTGAGTCACAAAGAATTGCACCCTTATTTCGATTTGTTACCAAAACACAACTCCGATCATTCACCTTTGAGGCGTCATGCCAGTATCTACACGGTGCATGTACCGGAGGACGGGAAGTCAGCAGAAGCGGTAACTTCGTTTATTATGACCCAGGAAATAATTGATGGTATCAGCGCGCCGCTTTATTCGGGCGAAAACCGACTTTATTTGACCGGGAAATATTACGATAAATTTAGGATTGACGGAGAATCGGTGAAGTTTATCGAACGAGTCGCACGCGTTTACACGCGTCGCTTTGACAAAGGCACTCATTGGATTTTTTAAGTTCATATGAGTAAATTAAGGGCGTCAAAATTTATATGATATGACTTAGAGGGTTAAACAATTGAGTTGGAAAAAAATATGCGCAGCCACCGAAGTTCCCAAAAACAGTCTGGGAAAATTTGTTGTCGACGATATTGAAGTAATGATCGCTAATTATGGTGAAGGCTACCGTGCTTTCCCACCACGCTGTCCGCACATGGCAGAACCACTTTGTGAATCGGGTATGTTATTCGATGGTCTGTTGACCTGTTCCAAGCACCTTTGGCAGTGGGATATGAAGACTGGTGAAAAAATCGGAATAGCTGAAAGGGAGTTGTTATTTTACGATGTGAAACAAGAAGACGATGATATCTATGCTAATGTGGCACAAGAGCTTGTCTATGAAGACGACGACGATGAAGATGAAGATGATGAAGGCGATGAAGATTTTTTCAATGCCGATTAACAATACCACTGCGTAGTAATATGAAGATCCAAATCAATGCCAGAAACCGCGCTTACAATTTTGATGATGCGAGTGGTGACAAAATTCTTAGTATTGGATTGAATCGCGCTATTGACCTGCCTTATGAGTGTGGAAGCGGCACCTGTGGCACCTGCAAGGCCCGACTAATTTCAGGCAAAATTATTGACCAATGGCCTGAAGCTCCGGGACGGAAATATCTAAAAAGAAAGAAGGGCGAGTTTTTAATGTGCCAGTGTGCCGCTGAAACTGATCTCGTGATCGAAGTGGAGAGTTTTGTCCATACAATGGAGGCGGGTGCCTGTGTGCCTGCTGCTATCAAGGGTCGTGTTGGTAGTGCAAAGCTATTAACAGCCGATGTAATGTCTCTGCAGATAGAACTAGAGCAGACGGTAGATTTTGATGCAGGTCAGTTCATGCTGGTTCAGTTCCCTGACGTAGCTGGTTTTCGTGGATGGTCGATGGTGAATTACCAACGCCATGCAAGAATGGTCGAATTTGTTATCAAGAAAAAACCTGATGGTGATCTGTCGAACTGGATATTTAATAACAACTGTGAAGACGTAGAGGTCGAGCTATTCGGTCCTTTGGGTGGCGCTACTTTTTACTCCAGACTGGCAAAAAATATACTTTGTATTGCAGGTGGAAGTGGTATCGCGGGAATAATGTCTATTCTCTCGCGAGCGGCACAAGATGGTTATTTTTCACAATATAATGGGGACGTGTTTTTCGGTGTACGTACCATGGCCGACACTTTTTTCCTCGATGAGCTCTCTGAGTTTCGTCGCCAATGTGGCGACAATTTGAATATCACTATCGTGCTGTCAGAGGAAGATGCACCAGCATCTGCCCAGACTGATTATCCCCAACTTGTATTTGAACGGGGTTACGTGCACGAAGTGGCGGGGCAGAATATGGAAGGCCGCTTTGAGAACATCAGGGCTTATCTTGCGGGTCCACCGCCATTGGTAAATGGCGCTATTGGGGTGCTATTACGCGCGCGAGTCACCACCGATAATATCCGTTATGATAAATTCAGTTAAGGGTGGTGACATGAACAAAAATATGCACATATGTAAGTTAGCTGATATTCCTGTTAACGGAATGAAGGATTTCGAAATCGAAGGTGGATTAAAAGTATTGGTCGCCAATTTCGGTGAGCAATACTATGCCTATAATGGTAATTGTCCGCATCAAGGTACCTGCCTGTCTGAAGGTTTTTTCGATGGCGCAGTGCTTACCTGTCGGAAGCATTTATGGCAGTGGGACATCACAACCGGTAAGTCAATTGGCCTTGCCGAGGCACCTCTGGAGGGCTATCAGGTTGAGATTGAAAAGGGCGAAATTTTTGTGCGGCCAGACAACGCGCTAAAAATGGCCGAACTGTTCGCCGATATTTCTGCTGGCACACGGGACAGGCTTGAAAAGCTTGCACGACGTGATGAGTACGAGAGCGGTGCTATTTTGTACGATTTAGGTGATCTGACGGATGACCTGTATATATTGGAGTCGGGACGAGTGGAATTTGAGCTTGGACGAGATGATCGAACTAGCGCTGCCGGGTTCATATTACGCAAAGGCGAGGTGTTCGGATGGGCAGCATTACTTGAGCATGAGCCCTTACGTATTGCGAAAGCAGTTTGCGTGGAAAACTCGACACTGGTGCGCCTGAATGGTGAGGAGACGGTAGCCATACTCGAATCCGACCCCGAATCAGGATATTTTGTGATGCGCCAGCTTGCTACCCTGATCACCAATCATTTCACTTCTTCGAGTGAAAAATAATTCAGAATTTATGATTAATATTTTTAACTGAAACTAAAGGGGAGCCATTGAGAAAATAGAGCATAGATTGTATTAGCAAAAATGTAATAATTTTAAATATTGAGGATAATGAGGAATAAATTATGATAAAAAAACTAAAGCATAGCGTAGCAATCAGTCTCACAACCGTCGTAGCAGCCGTAGGCATTTCCGCTACGAGTTTCGTCTCGACAGTATCTGCAGGAACACTTGATCATGGCAAGGTGGGAGAACCCATCGATTTGGTCATAGGGTACCAACCCTATTACACTGAAGCCTGGTCTGGCGTGGTTATGCGCGATCAAAAGCTATATGAAAAATACCTGCCCAAAGGATCAACCGTTGAGTTCCAGATCGGACTGGCGGGATCAGTTATCGTAAATGGTATGCTCGCTGGTAAGCAGCACATCGGTTACATGGGTGACATGCCAGCTATCGTTTCTACCACCAAAGAGAGAGTGGCACCTATCAGCATAGTTGCAACTGCTGGCCTCGGATTTGATCAGTGCAATATCATGCTTGCACGAATGGATGCACCTGACTTCGCCAACTCTAAAGAGGCGCTTCAGTGGATGAACGGTAAAACCGTCGCAGTACCTAAAGGCGCTTGT
>JBDNJA010000109.1:0-2856 GCA_041688005.1 Gammaproteobacteria bacterium | reverse complement strand
CAGGTATTCGAATTTGCTTAAAGTCGGAAAAGATATTAAATGAATCTGCATCGCCATCGATCGCATTCGCCATAATTTCGCCAACAAAATGGGTAGTCGCGATACCATGACCCGAATAGCCCTGTGCGTAATAGACATTTTTCGAAAGCTTGCCTAACTGGGGAATTCGATTAATAACAATCCCTGCTTTACCTGTCCATTCAAATTCAATATCGACACCCTTTAAACGCGGGAAAGTTTTTTCAATGGCTGGCCGAAGTTCCTCTGCCACTCGTTTCGAATCACGGCCCGAGTAGTTTGTACCGCCACCAAACATCAACCTTTTATCTGCAGTGAGTCGATAATAATCAAGCACGAATCGGCAGTCATAAACGGCCAAGTCTTGGGGGTTAATTTTATTAGCAATCTCGTCGCCCAAGGGTACCGTCACAAGATTGCCGAGTGATGCCGGAAACAACATGCCTTTGAGTGGTTTGCCACCGAGACGATGATAAGCATTACCTGCAAGCAACACCGTGTTAGCGACGACACAGCCGTGCTTTGTCATCACTTTAGTCTGGGCACCATCGATAATATCAAGCACTTCGCTGTGTTCATAAATTTGAGCACCGAGGCTTTCAGCCGCCCTCACCTCTCCGATGCATAAATTCAGAGAATGCACATGCATGTTACGTTGATTGAGTAAGCCGCCGTGATATATGTCCGTTTCCAGAATATCTGGGATTTCATTCGCAGACATCAGCTGAACTTCATCACCCATGCCTCTAGCCACTGCCTCGTCATAACTAGCTTGCAGCTCCTTCATATGAGCGGGTTTATAAGCCGCATGCAAATGGCCGAATTTTAAATCACACTGAATGCCATATTTTTCGACGCGTTTCTTAATAATATCGTGCCCGCGCCAGCGTAAACCCCAAACAAAATCCTCCGCTTGAGTTCCGATTTTACGTTTGAGTTGACGAATCATGGCCTGGTCACCAGAAAGGCTACCGGTAATTTGTCCACCGTTACGACCCGTTGCACCCCAGCCTATTTTATTGGATTCGAGTATCGCAACTTTATAACCTTTTTCGGAAAGTTCTAGCGCCGATGCAACTCCAGTAAACCCACCACCAACAATAACCACATCGACCTGAATATCTTCGCTGAGTGGCTGGTAACTGGTTTCATTGTTAACTGTTGCTGCGTAATAAGAATGACAACGAGGCTCGGACTGCCCTTCTAGGTGAGAATAATTATCCATCGGAATACAACCCAAAATAAAAAATGCCAGAGGATTAAATTACTCAAAACCTCCACTAGTGATCAATATATAGAACACTATCAAAGGAACAATGTAGCGACAAGACATTCAAGAAAACGCTACTGTTGACAACGATTCTAATTTGGACAAATATCAATCGAAGAATGATCAATATAATGAATAATAATTCAGGGATGTCTCTAGAAAAGTGATTTTTTAGACATTCCCTCAAATGTTTGAGACTAGTTATGCTGTCCGTCTATAGCGAAAAACACCAACTACGAAACCCAAAAACCGAGCTTAATGGCGGGAAACTGGTCACCCCATTTGAATGCCCGGTAAGAGCGGAATACATCCTGCAACGCTTGAAGTCTGAAAAAATTGGAAACATTATCAAACCAAAAGAATTTGGGCTAGATCCTATAACCCGAATCCACGATACCGCCTTTCTTACATTTTTGGAGCAATGCTGGGATGACTGGGTTGCTACAGGCTATGAAGGTGAAGCTATTCCTATCGTTTGGTCTTCGAGAGCAATGCCTCGAAAACGCATTCCCAATCATGTCGACGGTAAAATGGGCTATTACGCATTAGCGGGTGACACCGCGATATCCAACGGCACCTGGGAAGCCGCGCGAGCGAGTGCCAATGTCGCACTGACGGCACAGGACACCATTAGAAATGGCGCTAAAGAAGCTTTTGCGCTATGTCGCCCACCAGGCCATCACGCGTCTAGCGACATGTATGACGGCTATTGTTTTATCAACAATGCGGCTGTTGCGGCACAGGCATTTATCGACCAGGGTGCGAGTCGAGTGGCCATACTTGATGTCGACTTCCATCACGGCAATGGTACGCAAGAAATTTTCTACAATCGTTCTGATGTGATGTTTCTTTCCTTACACGGTGACCCGAAAGATGCCTTTCCTCACTTCCTCGGTTATGACGATGAAAAGGGAGCCGGTGACGGTGAAGGTTTCAATTTTAATTATCCGATGGGATCAGGCACTAACTTCAAAACCTGGGGAAGTGCATTAGACCAAGCCTGTAAGAAAATCGCGAACTACTCACCTGATGCATTCATAATCTCACTTGGCGTCGACACATATGAGCATGACCCGATTTCTTTTTTCAAATTACAGTGCGACGACTTTAAACGTTATGGCGCAACCATAGGCGCACTCAAACTGCCGACGCTGTTCATCATGGAAGGTGGCTATGCTGTAGAAGAAATTGGGATTAATGCAGTCAATGTTTTGCAAGGATATGAAGGCCTATAAGATAGAGCATCTCTAAAAATGCATTTTTTCGCAATTGCTGGGTTCAGATAATCGAAGCGGGCGATGGGTTTTATATGAGGGTGTATATTGATGCCAGAATCCCCACCGTTTTCGAAATGCTGACGAAGAAGATTGCGAAGTGCTTACAGCCGCTACACCACCTATTTTCTAGTCGGGAATAACTGCAATAACATCAATTTCCATTAACCATTCTGGCTGCCCAAGACCAGCGGCCACAATGCCGGTAGAAATAGGAAATACACCTTTCAACCATTTGCCTACCACCTGATAAACCGGCTCACGATATCTCGGGTCAGTAATATAAGTCGTCGT
>JBDNJA010000108.1:0-15097 GCA_041688005.1 Gammaproteobacteria bacterium | reverse complement strand
GTTCATTCCAAATATTCACTTCTGACACCGAGCACATTAATGCCAGGCAACTTTCACAGCAACTACCCGCCCGCGAGTTTAATCAAACAACTAGCCGCTATGGTTTATGACAGCTTATTAATCATCGCTATACTATTTATTTCAACAGCAATAGCCCTCATTTTTAACGATGGAAATGCAATCGAATCGAGCCCTACTTTTAGCCTCTATCTAGTACTGATTATTTTTATTTTTTATAGCTGGTTTTGGGGGAAATCGGGACAGACTCTTGGCATGCGCGTCTGGAAAATACGCATAGTTTCGGAGTTTGGTGGCAACCCCGACTGGCCGATTTGTTTTTTGAGATTAACCTTCGCGTTATTGTCTATCGCCTGTTTAGGGCTAGGTTACTGGTGGCGTTTATTCAAACCTTACACCTGGCATGACCGACTCAGTCAAACGAGCATTATCGATGTCTCAGCACTCCCTAATGAACAACAGTAACTACGCTGATTTTTTTACTATGTGATTGTTTTCTATATAGTAAGTAAATAGCCAGTATAAAAAATAATAAGATAGGCGCTATAGCATTTAACACTGGTAGTAAGTTGATTTGAACACCAAACTGAGTGATCAACCGACTGACTACGACATAAGCAAGACCTAACAAAATGCCAAGAATCAAGCGCTGCCCGGCATTCCCCTTACGCTGCGACCCGAGCACAAAAGGCACGGCTAAAAGGCACATTACAATCACCGTCAAGGGTGCAAACACCTTTTGCCAGAAGGTCAAACTCTCGACTGAATCATCTAGATTATTTTTGACTAAAAATGACTTGTAATCGTACAAGTCAGCACTCGACATTTGTCTCGGTTCGATCAACAAAGCGTCGAGCAATTTGTTCGATATCTTTCCCGTATAAATTAATTCATCAAAATCTTCGGTTTGTACTGAATCCAGCCCAAACTGAACAGACTGTACTGCCTGTAATCGCCACTGATTTTCTATTTGAGTCGCCGTTTCAGCAATCAGAGTTTGAAACAGGTTTCCATTTTCATCCAGTTGATATATTTTTATTCCCTCGGCCCAACCATCTGGCCTAAGAACGTCAATGTGAATCACCTGACTGGCATCTTTCACCCATATGCCCTTTTTTCCTCTTAATGCAGGCGTATTACTGATTGCAGACGACCGTATCGAGCGCGCGGTTGTCTCACTCGTAGGGACAACCGCATCAGCCACCACAAATGTTACAAAGGCTAACAGCATGGCTGACAAAATAACCGAACGTAACAACCCAGCGACCGAAACCCCAGCCGCCTGCATCGCAATGATTTCACTGTTGCTTGCCAATCCGCCCAGACTTAAAATGGTGCCAATCAAA
Organism: Gammaproteobacteria bacterium; assembly: GCA_041688005.1. Lineage (GTDB taxonomy): Bacteria > Pseudomonadota > Gammaproteobacteria. The sequence continues at coordinate 13,733 of JBDNJA010000108.1, read as the reverse complement.
ACTGCCAACGGCATAAATTCAACTACCTTGCCAGGTATGCGCAACGCGACATATTCGCTGACATACAACATGCTGTAATAGCCTTGCCCGATATTATCCAGCTCACCAATGAAGGTAAAGAATAAGCTAATGCTCACCAATATCGATAAGGTTAATAAGGCGCCTTGAGTTATCTGGCGTAAAATGTAACGACCTAAAATCATCAGCTGAGCAACCTTCTAGGTAGCAGAGATCCTCGATTTCTTTTCGCTAACAATAGGATAGTCAATGCTATAAAAATTAAATGAATCCACCAAAAATTAAGCACTAAAGGAATACTACCTTGTTCAAGCTGAGCTCGGGCAAAGGCCATCAAATTGAGGTAGGCAATGTAAACCAACAACGCATAACCAATTTTTCCAAACTGGCCTTTTCTGGGTGCGATATAAGAAAGAGGCACCGCCAACAATGCCAACACTATCAACACGAAAGGTATTGATATGCGCCACAACAACTCGACTTTGTCCTTCACTTCGGTTGAGTGCCATAAGATGGTTGGTGATTTTTCTCGTTCTCGAATTCTGTGTGAACCACTAGCCTCCTTCTTCGCTATTAATATCCCATGCTGTTCAAACTGGATAATTTTGGCATTCTTTTTCCCTGGTTCTAACTCTGTTCTTTCGCCTGGGCCAACCACCAAAAATAAGTCGCCACTGACTTCATCGGTTTGTTGCCGTCCCGATTTTGCTGTTTCTAAAACTATCGTGTTGGGTGTCGACTGACTGATTATGACATTATCTAACGCTAGCTTGTCATCGCTAATCGACTCCATAAAGAAGACATGAGCACCGTTTTTACTTTGATTAAATTGGCCTGCCCTTATCTGGTCGAATTCATGTACATTTTTGTTCTGGGTGACTATGGCCTGGGCACTGCGCTGCGCCGATGAATTCAGCCAAATGCTGGTGAATGCATTGAGGACGAACACCGGTAAAACTACGAGGAGTATCGGTTTGTAAAATTGCCGGTAGCCCATGCCACAGGCGTTCATGACTACAATTTCATGATCCTTATATAACCGACCAAAAGCGAATACGATGCCCAGAAAAAAACCGACCGGTAACAGTAAGGAAAATATATTGACTGACTGACTCAATAATACGGGCCAAAGTGCTTGTTGCGGAATTTCGCCATCAGCAATATCTGCCATCAGTCGGCCTAGCGCATTGCTCATGAGAATAATGAAAAGTATCAGCACTGTTGCGCCACTACTCTTCAAAATTTCCTTACTGAGATAACGAGTGATTATATTTGGCATAAAGGAAATTGCGATGGATTTAATATCAGCTAACCGGGTTAGTTATCAAATTATTTTTAGTGACCTAAATACTCAAGAGCGTCTCTAAAAATAGTGATTTTTTCGTGAGTGCAAGAAAGCACCGCGCGGAGAACCGCAGTGTACGTGAAGTACATGAGGATTCGAGCACGGAGCTGACGCCGCAATCGCGGAAAAAGTGCATTTTAAGAGATGCCCTCAATAGAGTATGTACCAGGTGAATAAACCCACCCTGAATAATCTGTTAAAATAGTGAGTTTCGACTGGTTTTTTTCTCGACTTCACGTATCTTATCGCGTTATCGACATCATCAACACTGGAATATCATGGAATTCAATTTAAAAACTGGCTCGATTGAAAAGCAACGTAGCGCATGTTTAATCATCGCGGTGTCACAGCCACGAAAATTATCGGAGGCCGGACAAGCGATCGACAAGGCAAGTGATGGATTCCTGTCAAAAATTATTAGCAAAGGTGACATGGATGGCAAAGTAGGTCAGTCGTTATTATTGCACAACGTGGCTGGCACACTGGCTGACCGAGTTTTACTGATTGGTATCGGTAAAGAAAAAGATTTAACCGAGCGATCTTTCAGTCGTGTGATCGCCAGTTTACAAAGCGCGTTGGCCAATTCAGGTGCGACCGATGCTTACAGCTGCCTCACCAACATCGTAGTCGGTAACCATGATATCGACTGGAATATTCGCCACACAGTGATGAAGCTAAGCAATGGCGAATATAAATTCAATCAAATGAAAAACATTAAGGCTGAAAAGGTGAAAGGTTTAAAGAAATTCACTCTCCATCTATCTAGCCGCAGTGGCCTGAAAAAAGCCGAGATAGCAGTGGCTCAGGGAATCGCCATTAGTGCTGGAATGGACATGGCCCGCGACCTGGGTAATTTACCCGGCAATGTGTGCACACCCAGCTACATCGCCAAACAGGCAATGCAATTAGCCAAGGGCAATAAACTGTTAAAGGTCGAAGTCCTTGAAGAAGCCGATATGCAAAAACTTAAAATGGGCTCGCTTTTATCCGTTGGCGAAGGCAGCCGCGAGCCAGCCAAACTGGTATCACTCGAATATAAAGGTGGCAAAGCAAAAGATAAGCCGATCATACTTGTCGGCAAGGGCGTCACGTTTGATACCGGCGGCATATCATTAAAAGCTGGTAGTGGTATGGATGAAATGAAATATGACATGTGTGGTGCAGCATCCGTGCTCGGCACCATGAATGCCATCGCCAAACTAAAACTAGCTGTGAATGTTGTTGGCATCGTCCCCACCACCGAAAATATGCCCGATGGTCTCGCAACCAAACCTGGCGATATTGTTACTAGCATGTCGGGGCAAACCATCGAGGTGCTCAATACCGACGCCGAAGGTCGGCTTATCTTGTGTGATGCACTTACCTATGCGGAGAAGTTTAACCCGCGTTATGTTATCGACATTGCAACCCTGACGGGTGCTTGTATTGTTGCGTTAGGCAAGGTGCCTTCTGCGGTTCTTGGCAATGACGAAACGCTGATCAATAGCCTGATAGCCTCTGGCAAAACGATCGAAGACAAATTATGGGAGCTGCCACTGTGGGAAGAATATCAAGAACAACTGGATAGTAACTTTGCCGACATCGCCAATATCGGCGGCCGAGATGCTGGTACGATTACAGCGGCCTGTTTTCTGTCACGGTTCACTAAAAAGTATAAATGGGCGCATCTCGATATCGCAGGCACTGCCTGGAAATCGGGCGCAGAGAAAGGCGCCACTGGTCGTCCTGTGCCACTGTTAACTCAGTTTATCCTCGATCATTGCTAATTATTGATCGCTAAGACCTGATCGCTAAGGCCTGATACCACTCACCATGACACGCGTCGATTTCTATCAACTCAACCCGCAACAACACAATCAGGATCGTGTTGTTTGCCAGCTATGCCAAAAGGCTTACGACAGCAATCAAAAAACACTATTGTTAACGCAAAGCCCGCAGCAAACGGCGCACCTCGATCGGCAACTATGGATTTTCAATGACGACAGTTTTATTCCGCATGATGCTTATATTGAAGTTGAAGGTGAATCTGATAGTTTCCTGTCACCGATACTGATCCATGACCAACCCGACCCACAAGGTGAACGTCAGCTGTTGATCAATCTATCGCCATTGGTCCCTTCGTATTTCGCTCAGTTCGAGCGGGTCATCCAGCTAGTCACTGAAGACAACAAGCAAAGCGCACGCGAACACTACAGCTTTTATAAAGAGCGCGGCTACCCACTCAAACACCACACGCTTTAATCGACCACCCCTAGCCCATACTCATAACTCATGGCCGAAAACGATCACATTCCAGTTTTAACTGACTTAATCGAAAAAGGCATCGAAATTGAATCATCGAAGCCAGAGCTAGATCATAGTCAGGATTTAATTTTGGAGGTAGGCGACCGTGAAGAGCCGCAAATCGATGTCTCCCAATTTGAGTTTGAGCCCGATCACGAGCAACAGCCAGCAAGCCATGCTTTAACTGATGATCCTGCTTTGGAACAAACTATCCGGCGCATACTCAACGAACATATGGAACTTGCTTTACAGGACATTACACTCGCCATATCACAAGCTCGCGAAGATGAATACGAATAGACTACTGAATTGAATCCAATAGGCTTTTAGCCGCACTCACTAACTGGTTCTGGATATCGTCATTTTTAATCTGCCCAAGCGTCATATCAAAATTATCGTAAAAACTCGGCACAGATAAACTCGCTTTCAGTTCGCCTTTGAAAAAAAGTGCCGAGGTTGTCGCAGCGGCCAACACTTTCGATCCTCCGCCCGGCCCGGGAGAAGTTGCCAGCATCACCATCGGCTTGTTCTGAAACACTTTAGGATTAATGCGTGAAGCCCAGTCAAATAAATTTTTGTAGGCAGCTGAGTAAGAACCATTGTGTTCCGCAAATGAAATCATAAGCGCATCACTGGCCGCTATCTTGTCGAGGAATGCCTGAGCGAGTGAGGGCCGTCCAATCTCCACCTCTTTATCCTCGCTAAATAATGGTAACTCATAGTCGTTTAAATCCAGCACCTCGACATTGGTTTTTCCACCATTGGCGTTCCCACCATTCGTATTTTCAACCAGGCCTGCGGCATAGGTTACTAACTGCTTATTAATCGATTTTTTACTGCTACTAGCTGCGAATGCTAATAAGTTCATACGATTGTCCTCATATTGACTCAAAAATCTAATTGCGAAACTAGAGCAGAGTGTAGATGATTGCCAACCAGGTATAAACGCTACAACTTGAAAAACATTGTTTCCTTAGTGGAATCGATACTTGAAATAATTTTAGCTTTGTATATACAAATTTGTATATACAAAATGAACTGCCTGAAGGCTAGAGGAAGACAAACATGAATGATTTTTTAGGAACATACCTGCCCATTATTCAATCGCCGATGGCTGGTGTTCAGGACAGCGCACTGACTATTGCGGTTTCTGCGGCCGGAGGCCTGGGCTCCCTACCCTGTGCGCTGCTGAGTATTGATGAACTTCGTGCCGAGTTAAACTTAGTCACACAACAATGCGATAAACCCTTCAGCGCCAATTTTTTCTGCCACAAGCCCCCAGAAATCGAAGCTGAGCGAGAAGCAAGATGGCGAGCAGAACTCAAACCCTATTTTGCCGAGCTTGGTATTGATGTCGATAACATCCCCACAGGACCAAATCGCGAGCCATTTAATCATCAAATGGCTGACGTCCTAGAAGATTACAAACCAACGGTGATCAGCTTTCATTTTGGCTTACCATCAGCCGACCTGGTAGCTCGAGTCAAAAGCTGGGGCTCGACTATTATTGCTTCCGCAACTACGGTGGCAGAAGCGCAATGGCTGGAAGCGAATGGTGCCGATGGCATTATTGCGCAGGGCCTGGAAGCCGGTGGCCATCGCGGTATATTCCTGTCTGAAGACTTAACCACTCAGGTTGGCACCTTCTCGTTGCTACCCCAAATTGTCCAAAAGGTGAAACTACCCGTCATCGCCGCAGGTGGTATTGCCGATGCTGCTGGTGTGGCTGCTGCCCTCTCGCTTGGCGCGAGCGCGGTTCAGGTCGGCACAGCGTATTTACTCTGTACTGAGACTAACACCAGCCAGATACACCGCACTGCGTTAAAAAGCGAGGCATCACAGCACACCGCGATTACCAACCTTTTTTCTGGCCGACCGGCTCGTAGTATTGTTAATCGCATCATGCGAGAGATTGGTCCAATCAATCAAAACATCTCTGCATTCCCACTCGCCTTAACCGCTATTAGCGCAGTTAAGAAACAGGCTGAAAGTGCAGGCATTGCCGACTTTTCGTCTTTATGGTGCGGACAAAACGCAACGGGTTGCAAGGAAATTTCTGCGGCTGAAATGACAAAGGCTTTAGCTGCCAAATTGTAGGACAGCTTTAGTCCCATGGTTTTTACGAAATCGTGCATTCATCATTCATTCTTAGAGGTGCCCTGTGTATAATCGCCGCCTACCTTTTTGACTGATCTGCATCACCATGGAAAAAACCTATAACCCGCAAGCTATCGAACAAACTTGGTACCAGCACTGGGAAGATAAAGGTTATTTTAAAGCGCAAGGCCAAGTTGATAACGAAACAGATAACGAAGGTAATCCTTATTGCATCGTTATCCCACCGCCCAATGTCACGGGCAGCCTGCACATGGGGCATGCGTTCCAGGACACGATCATGGATACGCTAACCCGTTATCACCGTATGAAAGGTGACAATACGTTATGGCAACCAGGCACCGATCATGCCGGTATCGCCACCCAAATGGTGGTCGAACGTCAGCTCAGTGCCGAAGGCAAAACCAAGCATGATTTAGGCCGAGACGCATTCATCGATCGTGTCTGGAAATGGAAATCAGAATCTGGTGGCACGATTACCAAACAACTTCGCCGCATGGGTGCATCACCCGACTGGAGCCGCGAACGCTTCACAATGGACGATGGCTTATCGGAGGCAGTACAGAAAGTATTCATCAAACTCCACGAAGAGAATTTAATTTATCGCGGCAAAAGACTAGTCAACTGGGACCCAGTTTTACACACCGCCGTATCTGACCTTGAAGTACTCTCCGAAGAAGAAAACGGTCACCTCTGGCATATGCGTTATCCCATTGTGGGTGAAGATGGTTTTATCACCGTAGCCACCACTCGACCCGAAACCATGCTCGGTGATTCGGCAGTAGCCATTCATCCTGATGACTCACGCTATGCCCACCTGCTCGGTAAACGCATCGAGTTACCGCTAACAGGCCGCACCATTCCTGTTATTGCCGATGATTATGTCGACCCAGAGTTTGGTTCGGGTTGCGTAAAAATCACACCCGCACATGACTTTAATGATTATGAAATGGGTAAGCGACACGATCTTGAAATGATTAACATTCTGACCGACGATGCCAAGATCAATGATGTCGCCCCAGAAAAGTATCAGGGCATGGATCGCTTTGTTGCACGTAAAGCCATCTTAAAAGATCTGGAAGCGCTTGGTTTAATCGAAAAGATAGTCGATCACAAACTGATGGTACCCAGAGGTGATCGAACGGGTTCAGTCATCGAGCCTTATCTCACCGATCAATGGTATGTAAGAGTCGAGCCATTAGCAAAACCTGCTATCGAAGCGGTTAAAAATGGCAGCATTAAATTTGTACCCGAAAACTGGTCGAAGACTTATTTCAACTGGATGGACAATATTCAGGATTGGTGTATCTCACGCCAAATCTGGTGGGGACATCGAATTCCGGCCTGGTACGACAATGATGGCAACATCTATGTCGCAGAAAATATTGACGCCGTCCGCGCTAAATATGGCCTACCCGCCGACCTTGAGCTTGTGCAGGACGAAGACGTACTCGACACCTGGTTTTCATCAGCACTCTGGCCTTTCAGTACCTTAGGATGGCCCGATGGCGATGACGAAGCACTAAAGACTTTTTACCCAACCAGCGTTTTGGTCACTGGCTTCGACATTATCTTTTTCTGGGTCGCCCGCATGATCATGTTTGGCCTCAAGTTTATGGATGAAGTGCCTTTTAAAGAAGTCTACATCCATGGTCTGGTGCGTGATGCCGAAGGCAACAAAATGTCGAAGTCGAAAGGCAATGTGCTCGACCCTCTCGACCTAATCGATGGTATTACATTGGACGCCCTGGTCGAAAAGCGCACCAAAGGTTTAATGCAGCCGGACATGGCACCAAAGATAATCGCTACCACTAAAAAGCATTTCCCAGATGGCATCTCTGCTTTTGGTACTGACGCCCTGCGCTTTACCTTTGCCGCACTAGCCACCACCGGACGTGATATTCGTTTCGATCTGGGTCGTATCGAAGGCTACCGTAATTTTTGTAACAAGCTCTGGAATGCGACTCGTTACGTGCTGCAAAACACCGAAGACCAAGACTGTAGTGCAGGTGAAACGTCACTAGCTGATCAGTGGATTCTGGCTCGCTTGCAACAGGTTGTGGCCGACACCACCCAACATATAGAGTGTTATCGATTTGACCTGGTATCACGCGACCTATACGAATTTGTCTGGAATGACTACTGCGACTGGTATATCGAATTATCAAAACCCGTGCTTTATTCCGACAACTATAGCACCGCTCAAAAGACAGCTGCGCGTCATACATTAGTTCACGTACTCGAAACCATTCTGCGATTACTGCACCCAATCATGCCCTATATCACCGAAGAGTTATGGCAACGAGTAGCACCAACAGCACAGGTCGATGAAGAGACCATCATGCTATGTAAATACCCAAAATCGGATGTCAGCCTGATCAATGAAGCAGTCATAACCGATCTTGAATGGGTTAAGCAATTCATTATGGGCGTACGTCAAATTCGCTCCGAAATGGACATCAAGCCAGGAAATCCATTACCTGTCCTGTGCCAGAATGGAAGTGATTCGGACCAGAAAAGGCTGGAGCAAAACAAAGCCTTATTAATGTCACTAGCAAAGCTCGAATCAATCAGCTGGCTTAATGAAGGTGAGCAGGCGGCCGAATCAGCCACCTCACTCGTCGGCGACATGAGCCTATTGATTCCACTCGCCGGACTCATCGACAAGGATGCCGAGCTTGCACGACTCAACAAAAACATCCAAAAACTCGAACAAGAAGCCAAGCGAATCGAGTCGAAACTAGGCAATGAAGGTTTTGTCGCCAAAGCGCCAGAGGCCGTCGTCAATAAAGAAAAAGAAAAACTCAGCGAAGCCAAATCAGCCCTGGCCAGTTTTCAGGCTCAGGCGGATAAGATTAAATTGCTGTAGTAGATAGTTAGTAGGTCGGAGCAGACACTATGTCGCGATTACATTATCGCGACATATAAAGGCGCTATAGTCAGGTATCGATCAAAAACTTAGAACCGTAAGCCCCGTAGGGCGTATTAGCAGTAGTACAGCGTAATACGCCGCATGTCTCAATCAACTTCATCAAACTAAAAGCCAACACGGCTTTCACTTTAACCGCCAAAATCATACTTCACATTACGCTACGCTAATATGCCCTACGGCTCTATGGAAAGCACTATTCGACCACCAATCGGATTGTGAAAAATATTGAAATGCGATTTGGAAAGGCCTCAGCATTCGTGTTGTTCGTGCTCATTGATGGGTTGAGGTGTTTGGTTTAATTCAATCTAATTCGTTCTAGCAAATACCTGGGCAACAATGGCTTCCGCTTCACTGACTTCAGCATCAGTCATCCAATCGAAATGGCTTTGTCTCTTGGTTTTTGAAAGTGTGTCGCCGTTCAGATGTACCACACGAACAAACAATTCAAGGCTGTGATTTGGCCAGTCGAGTAACGCATTTAATTGCTGACGAGCACGATCAAAGCACAACAGGAAATCGATTTCCTTCTGGAGATCTTCATTAACAGTACGCTCCAGTGCTTGGTAGAGAAACTCTGCCTGCTCAGTCGCATCAAAATACTTGAAGTAAGCAGCGTCGTTACCCGTTGCTGGGATATCCGGAGTATCTGGCAAGTACTCTGTATTTTCCATTAGTGGATGAGAGTAGCTCTCTAATACCGCAACATACTTATCGAGATTGGCGAGAATGACCGTCGATACGGGTAATACAATTCCACGTGGCGTAAAACCGGCATTGGCGAGCACTTCATGTATCAGGTATCGGTGAATCCGACCATTACCATCCATGAAGGGATGAATAAAAACGAAGCCGAAGGCGATAATAGCGGCATAAACTACCGGGTCAAACTGCAACTCGGCTGTATCGATTTCACCTGAATTTGCAGTTGAATCTACCAGCGATCTGGCTTTTCCCACGGTATCCAGCAACCCTTGCATTAACTCAGGCAAGTCTTCAGGTCGAGCAGGTACAAAAGAGACTCTCTTACGATAACCCAGGTCGTCTCCTATCCAGTTCTGCTGATGACGCCAGGTAAATTCATGAAATCTCGGATCGATGACCGCATTTTGTAACCCAACCAAACGCTCCTCAGTAAGAGGCTGGCCTGTATCAGCCTGGCGTAACAAGTCCGCAAATCGCTGCGCTTTACTGGCAGAGGGCTTCTCTCGCTCAACTTCAAACGATGATTGGGTTTCTTTCAGGTACAGAAACGCAGCGGCTCGACGCAGCAAGTCCGGATCATATTGCTTCAGGGTTTCCCGGGTACGCTTACGTAGATCCCTGCCTACGATTTCATTGAGGAACGGGGTTTTTCGGACTAAAGGGCAAAAATGCCGTGTCCCCGGCAGATTATCGTTAACACGAAAACGGGAGTCCTTTGCGGACGCACGGGTGCCAAATTGCATATCGACGTCTAGCACATCGACATAACGCATTTTTGCTGGAACCGGATTATTCACAGGAAGTTGAGTATCCGTCAGCCACTCATACAGGAAACAGGCTCTCCGGGCATAAGCAGACGTCGGATTCTCCGCTATCCAATGGCATAATTTCACTGATTCAATCCTGTCAAACAACAAACTAAGAAGCTGCAGGTTGACGCCCTCATACCTGAGCGCGAATTGAAGATGACCTACCAGGCTTTCTTCTGGCTGGTAACGGGATTCAAAGAGCCGGATTTGATGATTGCCCCAATCTTCCTCCTGGCGACCCCGTACAGCGCTATCGATATAGCATTTCTGCCACAGGTTAATAACGAGAAGATGGTGGCTTTCTGTCAGCCAACTATAACCAACATTAGATCTCATGCCTCTTTAAGGTAACCTCGCTAAATCTCTGAAAAATTGCCGCACAATCTGGAAAAAATACGCAAATTTAAAAATATAGATATTTTTATACGCCACATTCTCTACTGCGTCAATATATCTGAAAATAAAGTAGTTTGCGTAAGAAATAGTCCAGTATGCGTCAAATTTTCAGAAACCCCAGGTCAAATTGGAAACCCGACTTTCCGATACTGACATTAATGAAGGCGAGCCCCTAGAAATCCCCCTGGAAGCCCTTATTACTATAGGCGATACCATAGGCAATAAAAATGCGCCCACACCGATCGCCATTACCGGCATCCCAGTCGGTCTGGAAGTGCATCACGATCAGTTAAAAGAACTAGTCCCCGTAGGGCGTATTAGCAGTATTACGGCGTAATACGCCGCATGTCTCAATCAACTTCATCAAACTAAAAGCCAACACGGCTCTCACTTTAACCGCCAAAATCATACTTCACATTACGCTACGCTAATATGCCCTACGGCTCTATGGAAAGCACTATTCGACCACCAATCGGATTGTGAAAAATATTGAAATGCGATTTGGAAAGACCACAGCAATCCTTAGCCATCATTCTTAAACCGATGAAACGGAATAGGTAATTCTGTTTCATCATATAAACCGTTGTCCGTGCCTGTTGGCCCTGCTAATGCTTCTGATCGACAAAAGTAAGTTATAATCACCCTGCCTATCTCAACATAAACCCCGAATGCAATATGAAGATAAATAATAAAACCATTGTGCAATATCATTATACATTGACCGATGAAACTGCAACGCTACTGGAATCAACGAAAGGCACTGAACCACCTGTCTACCTGCATGGGGCGGGTAACATCATCGCTGGCCTGGAAGCAGTCATGGAAGGGAAAAGTAAAGGTGATAAATTCTCGGCAACTCTGGCGCCCGAACAGGGTTTTGGACTGCACAAAGCAGGCGAGATAGAACGCATGTCGGTAAAGCACTTCCGTGGCGCAAAGAAGTGGAAGGTAGGCATGATAGCGACTATCGATGCAGATCATGGATCGAAACAGGTGACTATTGTAAAAATGGGCAGGTTCATGGCTGATGTAGATGTTAACCACCCCTATGCCGGCAAAACCTTAACTTTTGAAATTGAGATCGCTGATGTGCGCGCTGCAACAGATGAAGAATTAGCGCACAGGCATGTTCATGGACCAGGCGGGCATCACCATTGAAATTGAAAAATCAGGCCACTAAGGTTTCACTAACCTGGCAATAACGATATGCCATAGAAAGCCAGGTAAAAAGTATCAATTTTCTCGAGGCATAGCCTTCTTCCTTAAAGAAAGTATTTTCCTTGTGAAACAGACAGTTTAAACTCTAAATTATAGAGTGATTTGAGTTATAGATCTATAAAATCAATAAGATAGGTTGGTCCGACCCAAGGCTGCGAATAGCAATAAATAGGTATACTATCCCAAGAATTACCCAATATTTAGTAGGTTTGTTACAATTTTAAACAACAGAATCAAAATCGATGCGAGTAAAATTTTCAGTGTCGATGCTTTCTCTGGCTTTCCATAAATCATAGTTCTCTTGAAGACGTATCCAGCTTTCAGCAGAGCCACCCAAAACTGCCGATAATCTAACAGCCATTTCTGGTGATAAGTCAGAGATCCCATTAATAAGACGACTAAAGGTACTTCGCGCTACGCCTAGAGCATCTGCTATTTTATTTGCAGAAATATCGTTGAAGGGCTCGATATAGGTTCTAAAAATCATTCCCCCTACATGCGGAGGGTTGTGCTGTTGAAAACTCATTAGTGATAATCCTCATAGTCTAAGACATAAACATCATCGCCTCTAAATTCAAATGCTATACGCCAATTTTCCGATACTGTAATAGACCATCGACCTTTCAAGTCGCCCGTCAATTCATGCAGTCGATATCCTGGCTTTCGCATATCTTCGACATTTACGGCTGCATTTAAAAAAGCGAGGCGGTCACTCAGTCTCTGTGCATGATTGGCTTGTATGCCTGATAAGCTTCCTTTCGTAAAAAACTGTTTTAGTCCTTTGTGTTTAAAGCTTTTAATCATGAGAATTATTATACCGGTATACCGTGTTGCGTATCAAGGAATACTTATTGCGGATGTTTGTACTAGATTTTTTTCAAAAAGAATCAACAACCCCGTAGCAAGCTTTCTCGTAACCTCGAATTCGCTTCGCGAAAAGGGGTATGCAAAAAGCTTAAGGTCAAAATCAAAAGACTTTTCGCAGCAAGCTGCGGGGAATTAAACCCTCAGAGATTAAAATGTGTACCAGTACGTTCAAACCTATTGGATCACCCTCTATGCGATAAATGGGAATGCGTAGGATTTTTCCATACCGCATGTCAAATACGACTGATGCGATTTGGAAAGACCCAGAGCTTTTGGAGCTTTTGGAGTTTTTGCGTGGCGCAAAGAAGTGGAAGATAGACATGATAGCGACTATCGATGCAGAACATGGATCGAAACAGGTGACTATTGTAAAAATGGGCAGGTTCATGGCTGATGTAGATGTTAACCACCCCTATGCCGGCAAAACCTTAACTTTTAAAATTGAGATCGCTGATGTGCGCGCTGCAACAGATGAAGAATTAGCGCACAGGCATGTTCATGGACCAGGCGGGCATCACCATTGAAATTGAAAAATCAGGCCGCTAAGGTTTCACTAACCAGGCAATAACGATATGCCATAGAAAGCCAGGTAAAAGTATCAATTTTCTCGAGGCATAGTCTTTGTCCTTAAAGCGGGTATTTTCCATGTGAAACTGGCTGTTTAAAGGTCAAAACATAGAGTGATTTGAGTTATAAATCCATAAAATCAATAAGATAGGTTGGTCCGACCCGAGGCTATGGAGGCTATGTACTTCGGTGGTTCGTAAACTCTATGGCTATGAACATATTCCTCAACATCGCGCTAGCCAATTTAGCGCATTCAATCAAACTCAAGTTTATCGTTATGTGAACTTCCATCGACCTTGCTACTTTCCAACAACCGTCATCGATAACAAAGGTAAAGAAAGAAAAAAATATGCTTACAGCGATATGATGACGCCTTACGATAAGTTCATCTCATTAACCAATCCAAAGCAATATTTGAAACCTGGTATCACTCTGGAACAACTCAATGCATTCAGCAAAAAAATGAATGATAATGAAGCCG
>JBDNJA010000107.1:0-19118 GCA_041688005.1 Gammaproteobacteria bacterium | reverse complement strand
CTTGCAAGCAATTACCCGCATGCGAAACGGATGTTTGTCTTGACCGCAACTTATGGAGATGGCGATGCACCGGCTTCGGCTAGCCAGTTTCTGAAACGGCTTGAGAAGATTACCAAGATACCCGAGTTCCCCGTTGTCGTACTAGGCTTCGGCGATCGACAATTTCCTGAGTTCTGCCGGTTCGCGAAAGATGTCGAGGCGGCGTTGACCGCCAAGGGTTGGTCGCAGTTGCTGCCGCCCGACACCATCAACCGGCAGTCGCCGAAGGCGTTCGCCCACTGGGGCAACGCTGTAGGCAGAATGATCGATACCGAGTTGACGTTGGCCCATACCCCGACTCGCCCAAGCACCACCACACTGGCGCTCGTCGAACGGGTTGATTACGGTGTGGAGGTACAGGCTCCGACTTCCGTGCTGCGATTCAAGATACCCGAGGGTGGAGTTAAAGGCCGGTTGAGCCGTTTTCTTGGTCGCAACTACTTGCCGCATTTCGAGGCTGGCGACCTGGTCGGCATCCTGTCGCCGGGCAGCAGCGTGCCGCGATTGTACTCTCTGGCCTGCGCATCGCAGGACGACATGCTGGAGATTTGCGTGCGCCAGCATCCCGGCGGCCTGTGCTCGGGTTTCCTTCATTCGCTATCCATAGGCGGCACTATCGATGCCTTCATTCAGCCCAATCCGGGCTTCCGCCCTTCCTTTAGCAAAGCGCCGATAGTGCTGATCGGCGCGGGTACTGGCATAGGACCGCTGGTCGGTTTTATCCGCCACAACAAAGCGCATCACCCCATGCACCTTTATTGGGGTGGCCGTTGCCCGCAGTCCGACTTCCTCTATGAACCCGAACTAAATACCTATCTCAAGGACAAGCGGCTGACAGAGCTGAACGCCGTCTTCTCCCGCGTCAGCGAACGCTCTTATGTGCAGGACAAGATAATCGAAGATGGCGCAGAACTACGTCAATTGATCGATAACGGCGCACAGATTCTGGTTTGTGGTGGTCGGAACATGGCAGGCAGCGTCATGGCAGCGCTGGACGAAACTATCGCGTCACTCGGCATTGACGTGCTGACACTTAGGGCTCAGGGACGCTACCGTGAAGATGTTTATTAGCCTGTTCACTCATTGAGTCGGCTCACCGCACCGATAACGCGGAGAAAAGTAGAGATTCCTGACAATATATCTTCACCACGCATAGAGCTACTTCCTCGAATAAGCTATGGGGCTGGGTATTGTACCCAGCCCAGTTCTGTTTAAATCTATGCACCTTTTAATTTATCGAACAAAACGTCACTGGTGAACAGGTTGAAAATGTCCATAACTATTGTTTTTTTTCACAATGAGCATGAATACGATTTTGTTGATGACAAACGGAACTATCGGTACGATACATGATGGCTGCTCCCTTGGTTTGCTGTGGGTTTGCTGTGGGTTTGCTGTGGGTTTGGTGAGGTGACGCTAGATTGCTTGATGACAGAGGGCGCCGAAGGCTGTTCGAAAAATCGTTTAACATAAATTTGAACGAACATTCAGTTTCGGCCTTGCAGTAGCACAAAAGAGTAATACGCATGAAAGACCACCTTAATAAAATTGATAATTTTTATACGCCACAGAGCACTACAAAACTGGTGAGTGCATCGATATCTCGCGAAGGTCTTGTCGCTGAGTTCGTAAATGGCCGTTCAGATAACTTGGGGCCAAAGGTATATTCCTGGCGCTGGGTTCGCGATCACTGTATAGACCCGCAAAGTTTAGATCAGGAAACGATCCAGCGAATGGTTAATACCTTCGCCTTACCCGCCGATTTAATGTGTACGGGCCTCGATTTTGTGCCGTCCGAGCAATTAGTACACCTCTCGTGGGGCGATGGTACCTGGTCAAGTATTTCTGCCTATGTACTCGCTACCGTCGTCGGTTTTACCCCTGGACTCCACGAGTTAGCACCGCAGGTTCCACAAGTTATATGGGACAAGGATTCACCTTTGCAGGCGCTACCTCGCGTTGAGTTTGACGATGTTATTCAAAGTGACAAGGGCTTATTACAATGGTTGCAGAATATACATGTCTATGGTTTTTCACTGGTAGATGGCGTGCCAGCAACTAAGGAAGGCACGACCCAATTGGCACTGCGCTTAGGCAAAGTACAGGAGACAATATTTGGCGGCATGTGGCCTCTATCATCCGAACTGACAGATCACGGCGATACGGCATATAGTAATAGCTATCTAGAACCACACACGGATGGTACTTACTATCATGATGCGGCAGGGCTGCAGATGTTCAATTGTTTAGACATTGATTGCGAAGGAGGGCAGAGCATTCAACTTGATGGCTTTGCGATTGCCGAAAGAATTAAACTCGAAGACCCAGAAGCATACCAAACACTAACGGAAATCATTGTGCCCGGGCACTATCTTGAAGATGACGTGCACTTGCATGCCGAGAGACCAGCTATTCGATTGGATGCCAGTGGTAAGTTGGTCCAGGTATCATTTAACAATTACGATCGTGCTCCAATGCTATTGACTGGAGATAGGCAGGAGCGCTTTTACCATGCTTATGGTTTGTTTCACCGCCATGTTATCGATCAGGACAACTGGCTGAAGATTAAAATGAAATCGGGTACAACGCTAATTTTCGACAATTGGAGAAATATGCATGGACGAATGTCTTACAGGGGGCGGAGATACTTCTATGGTTGTTACCATAGCAAGGCCGTTTTCGAGAGTAAGCTCAGAGTTCATCAAGCGTCAGTCTAAATTCATTTACCTTTTTATTTAGTCTGGTTTTTCTTCAATGCCACTGAGGATTTTGGATTAGATTTGATGTTTCTAAAATATGATGAGATGAACGCTCCGTGAAACCGGCGTCGTAATGCGCCAAACTGATAGAGCGGCATAGGCCGTTTTCTGTTAACTTCAGAGGAGCATCCATCATGAGTCAGTATAATTTAATTTCGATTGATTTAGCAAAAAATGTTTTCCAGGTATGCGTATGACAGACCGACAATCGGTTGTCTTTAATCGACAGCTCAAACGTTTGTTGATTGACGGACACGAGAGGGCGGTGCCCCTGTCGATAGTTAATCTGGCAGTCTTGCGTAAAAATTCAAGACTAGAATTGATGCTTGGGCCGTGGGTGAAGCATTTGATCACGGTCATTTGTTTCATTGGCTGCTTATTGCTCGTAAGATATTGATTTTAGATCTCAAAAAAGAGCTTTACAATTACTTCAGTCAGAGTGGAATTAAATTTGCAATTGTTACTCGAACCCATGATGGTCATATATATATGGAGGAATTGGTCAATGAAATCTAATCGGAATAACGGTAAAAGTTTTGGCGTGTTTACGATACTAATAATCGGAATTGTGTTGTTTAATAACAATGTATTAGCAGCAACCAAAAATGGATTCGACCTCGCTAATGCCACGATTCGACAGGATCAAATTCTGGGTGGTGGTCCATCGAAAGATGGCATTCCAGCAATTTTTGAACCGAGATTAATCGCAGCAGTATCGGCCAGTTATCTGAAGCCGGAAGATCGAGTGATTGGCGTCGAACTTGATGGAGTATCAAGGGCTTATCCGATTTCAATATTGAATTGGCATGAAATTGTTAACGATAAAATAAACCAGTATTCTTTTGCTGTTACCTATTGCCCACTATGCGGTACAGGTGTTGCTTTTTATTCGAAGCTACGAGGTAAGGATGCTGAGTTCAGCGTTTCGGGGTTGTTATATAACAGTGATGTATTGCTTTATGATCGAGGAACAGAATCTCTTTGGTCACAAATTTTAGGTGAAGCTATTTCTGGCGAGTTAGTCGGAGAAAAACTAAAGACGATTCCCATCAGCCATACCACCTGGCGAGCATGGTTGAAGCAGCATCCCGAAACTACGGTGTTGTCGGACAATACCGGATTTTCCAGAGACTATAGTCGAAATCCATACCAGGGTTATGAAAAAACTAGGTCGCTGTACTTCCAGGTGAATAACACAGCACCGGCCACCTACCACCCCAAAGAAGCAGTGGTAGGAGTAGAAATTGATGGTGTTTTTAAGGCTTACCCATTCGTCGAATTGGATAAATCCGGTTTATCTAAATTTGAGGATACGGTCAATGGAACCCGTATTACCATCGTATGGGATAGTGTTAATCGCTCTGTAAAGTTGTTTGATCAAAATAGGGACAGAATTGCTGGTATCCAAGGGTTCTGGTTTGCATGGTTTGCTTTTCATCCTGATACGCTGGTTTTTAAGGGTGGTTGATTTGCGCGACAGCTCGACCAAGTAACCCATATCCATCAAAATAAAGTTGCTTTTCGAACAAAGGGTTCCTGCTGTCCAGATGGATAGCGTGCGGTACCGCCCGACCCGAACTGAAGAATTACGATCGAACAACTTCGGTCCAACCGAGCGAACGAATCCTCATGCGTTGGCCGTCGCCTCTTCTCGGCGGCGGTGTGGCCTTGGCTGAACGCCCGGATGGAAGGCCTCAAAATGGGCCTGGTGCTGACCACTACGATCATCGCGCGGTTTATCGATGGAGTGTGTTCTTCGTGTTTGTTCGCCGGGCTAGTGGCGATGGCGTTCAAGGTGCCGCAGATCGAGGCAATCAGGAGTTCGGGCTCGCCATCGCAAGTTTCTCCCTAGTTCTGTCACGCTTCGTGCGGGTGCCGAGACTTTGGAGTGCCAAGACTCAAAACTCGATTATGATCACTATATCGAGCAGCAACTAACACCGATTGCTGATAACATTTTGAATCCAATCGGTAGTTCGATGGAGGCGGTGGAAGGCCAGAAACAGGATTTATTCTAAGACTTTCGCTGACTCTCTTGCAGGAGCAGGTGGCCAGCAGAACTCCCTCCCTTTGAGAGAGGGCAGGAGTGAGGGTGAAAAATAAAAAAGCCAGAATTAATCCGGCTTCTTTATTAGTGTGACAAGGGAAATATTAATCGCTGGTGAAAACCATGTCCCCACCAGGGGCCGCGGTATGACAGGCAATGCATCCCATTGGCTTACCTTTAGCCACTTTTCCTGTCAGCATCATCCCGGCCGGATTTTTATTCAGACTGCCGTCGGCCTTATATTTAGCCCAGAACCAGTCTTTGGTTTCGGGATCGTAACCGGGGCGTTTAAGCATCACGGTAACAGACTTGAGGTATTTTTCCGGATCGTTGGCAACCGTATCTTTGCTAACACCAGGGCCACCATAATTACGTTTGATAATAATACGGTGAAGTTTGCCATCAATATTTATCGGGCCCTCGATAGTATCTAGAATAGCGCCGTGGGGATGTTGACCGGTATAAGGTCGCGACTTGATGCTGTCTCGACCCGCGTACGATGCATTAGTCATCGATGTCCATAGGCTTTTGGCGTACTTAACGTCTGCTTCCCCCCCGAATGGTGCCGCATTGACAGTACCGATTGCCAATATCAGTGCTCCAAAAAATATCACTTTCATTTTTTTCATTGGTATCTCCTGTTAGTTTGACGGTTGAACATTGATTTTGACCGCGACCAGTTCATTTGGTTGCATATTTTTTGAATGAAAATAAATAATGTTTTTAGCGTCGATTTGGATTGGCGAAAACCATTTGCCGGAAATCGCTTTTCGCCAGACCTCGGTGCGTTTTTGAGGATCAAACAAAACCAGTATTTTATCCAGATCGCTCATCAGGATCTGGGCGCTACTGGTTGGGTGCATGGTTAAATCCTGCCCGACCACAGGTCTTTGCCACTTTTGACGAAAACTGTTGCGGTCGAATGCGGTTAATATGCCATCCCGACCTGTTCTATAGATATAGGTGTCATCGAAACTTAAATTTTTGGGTTGCGTTGAACCGTTTAGCCAGCCATCGATCTTTGCACTAACAGTATTGATGATTGCGGTTTTGCCGTTAAATAAATTGAATGCTATTTGTCGATTTTGCAAATTTATTGGGCTGAATATTGACTCCTGGTTTAGGTCAACGGTATGCATTCGGCGGCCGTCTTTGGTCGACATGGGAAATGCCTGGTGTGCCTGTCCACCGGTCCAGAGCTGGCCCCGTTTGGGTAGTACTACTGGTGAATAAATCCAGCCGCTAAATTGCTGACGCCAGTTTATTTTACCGCTAGCTGGATCTATTGAATATAAATCTCCATGCAAACTGCCAGCGTATAGCTGCTCAGAAACGGTCGGGCTAAAAATTGTACGTGTTTGTTCAATGCGCCATACCTGTCGACCTGTATCGGCATCGAGGGCGTATAAACCTTGCGGGCTACCTACATAAATCAGATTTTCAGCCATTACGGGGTCGAAGGTCTGCTGGCCCAGCAAGGCGGACCATTCACGCTTTAGTGTGGTGCGGTTAAACTTGTGAACACCGTTGTATGAAACGTATAAGGCGTTTTCGGTAAGGAGAGGGTTTTGTGGTGTTGCTGCTAAAACAGCTTGTAGTGGAATAGTCAGCAATAAAATTAAAAGCGCGATCCGTCGGAAATTTTGCATGGAATTGTTTTTATTAAAGGAGTTACTAATCCGATCGCACTGGGGCGATTTAGTTCCTGGAGTTATAATAAGGCACGGCGAATTCACCCTACAGCAATTTTATTGAATCGCGGCATCGAGTTACGTGTCATTTTTAGCTAATCGAAGACAGCGGGTAGATTTTACATCAGCTTTCTCATCATCGTGGGTATGGTGTCTTTCGTTCCCTTGCTTTTGAGTAGCCCTATGGCAAAACGTCTCAACCGTGTGATATTTTTTGGCGCATGACAGTCGAATTTGACTGGGATCATCGCCACAGTATCTGAACTTACTAGATAGAGGTTTAAGCACTTTATGCGTCTGAAGCACTCAGTCGCTTCTAGCGGGTCAGGAAACAATAAATACAAATTAACATCAAAGGCCGACCTGATTAAAATTAATCCATTCAACTTTCACAAAAGGACACTGTGAATGCCAAGACAAAGGAAGACGTTAGTTTCTCTCGATGCTACCCCTTATTACCATTGCAACTCCCGTTGTGTTCGCCGTGCATTCCTCTGCGTTAAAGATGCAGTAACGGGTCAATCCTTCGCGCATCGACGACAATCGATTGAAAGGTGTCTCTAAAAATAGTGATTTTTTTGTGATCTGTTTTTTGCTCCTCGGCAATTGCACCTCGATAACTGCGTTATTCTCGGTCTCCGTTCCCGACTCTACCACTTGCATCCATGCAAGCGTACTTACGGGCTCCTGCCCAATGCATTGCTCTAATTAGTTACATATAACGAGGCAAAACAGACATACATGCCATATATGCCATATATAGCAATCGGTACGTCGTATTTTATCAAGCAAGCCTGTCAACAACTCGGAAAACAGTGCCACCCTGCATTTCGACCTGCGCATAAAACATCCGTATAGTTTGTGTAGCCGTTAGCCTAAGGCGACTAAAAAAGCTTCCGCAGATTGTTTTAAATTGGGTTCAATTATGGCTTGTATACGATCTTCATTTACGACTCATAGTGGTTTCTTCCCGAATAACTTATCTTACTATTTGTGCTCCAAGTTGAGTACATGCTCAAGATAAAACGCCCTTGTACTGAAGCGAGTTAAACAAGAGATCGAAAGGATATGCAATATCAAGATAGGTCAGGTTAAACGGAATAGGCAAAAGAATATCGAGGGCGGGTTGGCTGGTTAAACTTTAATCCATCCGTCCCCTTTTCTACCGTCCGAATAAATTAGACCAGATAGATATTGAACCACAGTCTTCTGCCACTGCTCGATGGTGGTTAAAAAGCCTCCGCTCATGTCGATATAGGCTTCAAATCGTTCCTTAATTTCACGTACGTATTTAACTGGTTCTTGACCATTAACGTAACCGTATCGTGCTTTGCTGGAGTATTGTCGTTTAGACAATAACAACATAGCATTTTCGGTGTTTCTGAACCATTTTCTGTTATCCAGGCCCAGCTGTTTCGTCAACCTTCTCGCGTCATGCACATGACCTAGCCCGGCATTATAGGCCGCCAGAGAAAACCAGAGCCGTTCACCAATAGGCAGTTCTGAATCAAATTGATCACGTAACCAGCTCAAATATTTAACGCCACCGTTAATATTACCGGCCGGATTTTTCATATTATTGACTCCAATTGATGTGGCAGTTCGAGGCATTAACTGCATGAGACCGGTAGCGCCAGTTGGAGATTTTGCTTTAGGGTCAAAACGACTTTCCTGATACATTTGGGCGGTGATTAACCGCCAGTCGAAACCAAACTCATCAGAATATTTTCTGATGAGTTTGTCGTAAGGAGAAATCTGGCCTTCCAGAGTATCGACTATCCGTCCTTTTGCTAGTCGCTTGACGGAACGTTGGTTTTTAAAATATTTTGCATAGAGAACATTATAAAATTCTCCTTTGTAGATTTTCTTTATAAATTTATTTAAAGCCGTTTGTAGTTTTTGATTTTGCTTTCTTATCGCGATGGAATGTGCAGCCTCTGTTTCAAGCTTCAATGCCGAACGTACAGGCTGTGAATCGGCAAGTGCAATTTCAAGAAAGTGCTCATCAGCGAGTGTTGCATCGTAAGTTTTATCACCTACCTGTTGAATCAATTGCTCGATTTCAATCGAGTCGTCGATTGATCGAATATTTAGATTTGCGCCATTCTGCTGGAGTTTCGCAAGGCTTAAATTTTCACTGCTATTAAGACGTACGGCCAACACTTGTCGATTCAAATCTTCGATACTTTTGGCTTTATTATCTCGGTGCACGATGATATGACGTGATGTAAAATGATAAGGTTGAGTAAACTCGACACCCTGCGCTCGCCTGGAATCTAACGCCTCTAGAAAACCCATGGCTAAATCAGCTTTTCCATCAAGCAACCAACCATAGAGATCGTCGTGGCCGGGTGGAACTATAACGTCTAGTCGGAGGTTATGAAAACGGGCAAATTCGCTAATGATTTCGTATTCAAAACCCATTAGTTCTCCGCGATATAAAAAGTAAGAGGCTGAATTATTACGTAACAGAACTCGTAATGTTTTCCGTTTTTTTATTTGATCAAAATCTCCCAAAAAAAATTCTTCTCTTTCATCTACGGCATGTTCAAGTTGCAGATATCGATTGATTTCAGAAACCAGCTGTATAGCATTTTTACGGATACCCCAGCCTATGTTTCGATTACTGCTGAAATTAACGGCGACTTTAATATCATTGCGATACCCCTCAAAAATTTCAACTAGATTATCATCCATAATAGTCGCATCTATGTCTCCGTTTACAAGAATATCCAATAATTGTTCGCGATTGGTATGATCGGGCGCAGGCAGAATATCTATCTCGGGGTATTTATTCTTTTTTAGCCATTGAAGTGCGTGCCAAAAGGTAGAACCGACATTTACCATTACTTTTTTACCGTTAAGATCGGCCACGGTTTTAATAGAGTCATTACCTTTAGCTACAACTACCATTTCTTTGACGTAATCAACAGGTACTGAAAATGCGATTTTCTTCAACCTTTGGTCATTAATGGTAAGATTCGCAACGATAATATCGCCTTTACCGGCTTCAAGCGCTGGAATGAGTTCAGAAAAGTTGCTCACGAGAACCAGTTCTGGTCTTAACCCATGATTGGAGGCGAAAGCTTCCGCGATGGCCAATTGTTCCGCGAGTGGAGAAGGTTTTCGAGGTAGGTAACGTACCTGACTGTAGTCGCGCTGCACCAGTATGCGCAGCTTTCCACTGGCGAGTATCGCATTGAAATCACCTTCCATAATTTCAATTTGATCAACCGTATTGAGACTTCGATTAACAAATGCCTCTACATTTAGCGACAGACATAAAAGTCCGAATAGTAGGATCAGGCTGAATAATGACTGGTTTTTGGTACCTGGTATTAGCATGCAGACTCCTCGTATTGAGCCGACATCATAACAAAATAACTGGAGAAATAAACGTGACCGGGCAGAATTGATAAAGGGGTCGGAGGGATTAATATTTCAGCATACTGAGTGCAAACGATTGGGGGAACACGAGACAAATAAGAATAACCTCCTCAGAAATATAAATTGACATCAAAGCCCAACAGTTAGGTTAATCAAACCCGTTTTCACAAAAGGATACAGTGATGCCAAGATCAAGGAAGACGTTAGTTTCTCTCGATGCTACCCCTTATTACCATTGCAGCTCCCGTTGTGTTCGCCGTGCATTCCTCTGCGGCGGTAACGATGCAGTAACGGGTCAATCTTTCGGACTGTTTTGCTCCTCGATAACTCCTGCGTTATTCTACTTATGGGCTCCTTGCTCTAATGCTTTGTTCTAATTTAGTTACATTCATGTAACGATGTAAAACAGACATACATGCCATTATCCCTGTCAATAGCCATCAACGACAATGGATTGAAGATAAACTACTCGAACTGGCTACTGTATTTGCTATTGATTTATGTGCTTATGCCGTGCATAAGCATTATCATGCGGTTCTATTCATCGACAAATCAACGGCTGATAACTGGAACTCACCAGAGGTTGCCGAACGCTGGCATCGGCTGTTTAGTGGTACACCTTATAGCCAGCGCTTTACGCAAGGTGAGTTACTCACGGCGACAGAACAAACCAACCTCGATACCACAATAGCGCTCTGGCGTGAGCGCTTAATGGATATCAGTTGGTTTATGAGAATCATTAACGAAGGCATAGCCTTCATGGCGAATAGGGAAGACGATTGTACTGAACGCTTCAGGGAAGGACGCTTTACCAGCCAAGCACTGGTCGATGAAAAAGCACTAGCAGCCTGTGCCGCTTATGTCGATTTAAACCCGATTAGAGCCGGACTAGCGAATAGTCTAACTGACTCAGATCACACCAGTATCAAAAGACGGTGTGCGCAGGCCCAAAAGGCCACCCAACCCAACCCAACCACCCTTTTCAACAGACTAAAGGCCTACATCCATTTGCCGGTAACCCTCGAGCCGATATGCCCAACGGCCTACCGTTTCGACTCGCCGATTACCTAAAACTGGTAGATTGGACCGGCAGAATAATACGGTATGATAAGTGCGGTGCAATACCTGAAAGCACTCCGCAAATCCTCGAACAATTGAACATCGACCCAAAACACTGGTGCTATTTGAGTCAAAACTTTGAAAGTCAGTTTAAGTCGCTAGCCGGAACGTCATATTACATAAAGCAAGCCTGTCAACAACTCGGAAAACAGTGGGTGCATGGTATCCGCGCTTGTGAAAAGTTTTTCCTATCTAACAGAACTCACGTAAAGCAAAAAATCTAACTATAGCTTGTCTGAATAATCAGCCAACGGATTGCTATGTTCTGGGCTTGGTCAAAGGCCGCAGGATAACTAGAGAAGACCAATTCTGATTAATTTCATTCGCTTTTTTGCCGAGACTAGTCCTGCTTTTGTTCAAGGTTGTGAAAGATTTTGGGCTAAATATGTAACTTCTAAAATATGGATGTCTAGGTTATTGTCGGTGGTTTAATCTGGCTAGATACCGAAAAAGGAACGAGCCTTCTTAATCATGTTCTCTCTCCATTACTGAATGGCTAACGGCTGACTCACATCGGTAAGTCTCGGCCAACTGCTAACCTTCATGGCTGGCATCCCAACGTCAGCTGTTGTTAAGGGTTTTCAGATACCTGTCCTCTGACAAACCCTAACAAACCGGCCATTCGAGGGAGTCGGTTGAATCGGTAAGTCGTTGCATTTGCGGACATTCTCGATAGCGTACGGTGACCGAATTTATCAGTCATTACAGTAAATAGTCGGGAAAATTATTGATTCTGGATTGGCTGCGAATTGATATAGGCGGGTGGGCCTATTATACTTCTCATACCTAATGAAATAAGGAACTAAAATGACTTTAACACCATTCCATTTAGCGATTCAAGTACGAGATATTGAAGAGGCAAGAGACTTCTACGGTACTAAGATGGGCTTCCCTGAAGGTCGTAGTTCAGAAGATTGGATCGATTGGAATATGTTCGGACATCAGATGGTGACGCATTATAATAAAACCCTAGGAAAAAACGGTAAGGTTAATGCAATCAACAACGCAGTTGATGGTCATGGGGTACCCGTACCTCATTTTGGTGTGGTTTTAACCTTTGAAGATTGGAATTCATTAGCCGAGCGCGTTAAAGGATTTATCGATGGATTTATTATCGAACCTTATATTCGTTTTGAGAGTGAACCTGGAGAGCAAGGCACCATGTTTTTCTCCGATCCTTCGGGTAATTCGCTAGAATTTAAGGCCTTCAAAAATATTGAAACTGAGTTATTTGCAAAATAAAATTTTTTTCTCAACATCGCTGTTACTATAAATAAAAACATACTTACCCAATCATTCGAAACTATCGAGTTTGGTTGAAATATGGGTAAACACCGAAAAAATACTCCAGAAGCCGTAAGCGCATAGATATGGCTGGATTGCGTATCCAGATATATCAATAAATTAAATAATATTAACCTAAGTTGATCTAGGTTTTTCAGGGGTCTAAAACTAGATTTGACGTATTATTTCTTGGATTATCTGCTTACTGTGAAAGGCCGATTTTTCGCCTATTCAATGATTTACGGACAGGCACCCAATGTCAGCAGTGTTGTTAAAGCAGCCATTCACTTGAAGATGTTATATCGGCAAGTCAATGCAATTGTGGACATTCCTGACGGGCTAAGGTAGTTTGCCTTCAACGCGACTAGAAGCTTGGTCACCCCCCCCAGTCAGCTTTTTTAGTGACAGCTCTTCCGGATAGCTTGACGGCCTTATGTGTTGCAATCTATAGGTTGCGGCAGGATGGTGGGAAGACCTATTCTAAGCTATATTCAACCGCCCATTAGTAATTTATAATGTATTATGGTTCTATAACCAATAATTATGAAATATAACGACTTTAACAATATTGTATTAGAAAACTCCTCTGATGTTTGTTCAGCAGGCAAAGATACGTTTGCGTTAGCTGAGTGTGCAGCATGTACAAACCCGAAAACTGCTTTGGACTTAGGAGCAGGTACCGGTTTTATTGCGATATACCTTGCAAGTAAAGGTATAAAGTGTGTTGCTTCTGATATTAGTGATGAATCGGTAGAGCTTGCTAAAAAAAATATTTTGAAAAATAACTTAAAAATAGATTGTATAAAAAGTGATTTATTTGAGAGCATTTCAGGGAAATTTGATCTTATTGTTTTTAATACTCCGCTGGTACAGATTAATCCATCCTTTACTCCTATCTCACGATATGTGAGAAAATTGTTTCCAAATGGTGTGCCACTCATTCCTACTCTCGCTTTTATGTCTCAATCAAAAAAGCGAAAAAAGATATTGGAAAGATTTATGAGTGGAGCAAGAGAGCATTGCCATGAAAAATCGGTAATGGTTTTACTTATTCATAAGATGGAATTGCGATTATTTTCAAAGTATAAGACTGAAATTATGAATTATTATGGTGATTTTAGAATTATTAAAATTATGTCTTTGAAGTAATTTATATTTTGTTTTTTATTCAAGCGGCGTATATCTTATCTGACCAGAGTGATTGAACGTAGGCAATGGCCTCGTCCACCTGTTCATCTGTCAGGGATTCGTCGAGCGCTGGCATCCAACCGTCGTATTTTGCACCACCCTGGTTAATCTGCCGACGCAGCAATTTGAGGGGGTGATGCTAGGCATGCGCGGTTCCGTTCAATGGTGGCGCCGGATATTTACCATCCTCCATGGGCTTTCGCCAATCGGGTGTGCTTGCTGCTTCGGTCCCGTGGAAAATTGCGCAGTTGGTGCTAAACACTAGCCTTCCATTATCAACCTGAGCCTGATTATACCAGCGTTCTGCTGCATTCAGGTTAAACGGCAAATACAGGACCAGGACTAGTACCAGTTTTCGGGTTACTAATGGCTTCTATTTCATCTTCATAATTATTACTCGAGTAAAGTTATACAGTTGGGTGAGCATTGCTTTCTTTTTGGTCGATTCCTTTATTGTGTAACTTATCGAAATCTATTGATGACCGATGGAGGTCAGCCGATTGAACCTAATCCGGGAAAGATTTTAAGCAACCAGTAGGAGAAGGTTGTCAGATACCCCGTCACCATTGCGATCCCCATAATGATCATAATTGTACCCGCAGCAATTTGCAGTCGACGGCCAATGCGACTCAGCAATCTGGTGTGGCTAAGAAAGGTGCCGGTAAATACAGCGACTAGCATAAACGGAACCGCAAGCCCCAATGAATATATGCCGAGCAGTGCAATGCCATTAAAATTATCTGTTGATACTGCCGACACGGTAAGAATTGCGCCCAGAATTGGTCCTATACACGGGGTCCAGCCGAATGCGAATGCCAGGCCAAGGCCGAATGCACTAACCGGCCTGGCGCCCTTGACTTCTCCGTGATATCGAACATAGCGTTGGAGCCAGGGGATTTTAATAAGTCCAGTCATGAAAATACCAAAAACAATGATAATCAAACCGCCGACGATGTTGGCTTCATAACGGTAGAGCAGGAGTAATCGACCCAGTATGGAAGCACTGGCTCCGAGCAAAATAAATACGAGCGAGAAGCCGCTGACAAAAAACAGGCTCAAGTAGAATGTATTGGCCGTGGTTGCCCTATCGCGCTCTCCGCTGATCTCGGTGAGTGATTTGCCTGCAATGAATGACAGGTAGCCTGGTACTAGAGGCAAGACGCAGGGCGACAGGAATGATATCAGGCCCGCGGCAAATACGGTGAAAACGCCAATTCCGGATATTTCGATCATTTAAGCCACATCTCGCGGGAGCACTGTTTTTTAGAAATTCGCATCTTCACTACTGGGGTCCTTATTTGAAAGATTTCCAGGTAATGCCACCATCCTCACTGGCAGCACTTCCCTATTGTTGGAAAGCTGCTCTGCACTGCCGCCTGGTTTGACCTGGAAAAATCCATGGTGTGTCGCTAGGTAAAATCGTCCAGGATCGGTCGGGTGAATGGCGATACCGTGAAAATGAATTTTGCCGATAAGTGCCTTCAAGGTAGTCGTCGAGCCGGCATAACCCGGTGAACTGATTATTATCAGCGATAACAGGGCAAGGCTAAGCGTTGGTATAAAGTGCTTACGTTTCATTAACATATTCCTCATCAACAAAAATTTTCCGAGCCAACATTAACCCGAACAGGGGGAGAAAAATCCATTGTGCGACCGGCGATATTCCGGTGCCAATAATCGGAAATACTGGCATGAGATCTGAGTAGGCCCAGGTCTTGTCAATCGATACATTGAGCCACTCGCTAAAAAGGGTGTAAGCAATTCCCAAACCTAAGGTAAGGCTTAGAACTCGATTAAATCGAAAGCTCGGGCTACGAATATTTCCCACCAATAAAAGCGCGATGCAAAGTGTGGCGAAAGCAATCATTAAGTCTCCAGCGGTGCAGTGGACTACGACAAACACCAGGTAACTAATTTCGC
This sequence comes from Gammaproteobacteria bacterium, assembly GCA_041688005.1. Classification (GTDB taxonomy): domain Bacteria; phylum Pseudomonadota; class Gammaproteobacteria. The sequence continues at coordinate 3,684 of JBDNJA010000107.1, read as the reverse complement.
TATTGCTCCATAATGTGTAAAGTGGCAAATGGGTGCCTTCCCAGATCAGGTTTGAAACCGCCATGAATAATCCATAGCGCAGGAAAAATTGCTTCGAGGCCGGGCTCATTGTCGTTTGATGGGCCACTTCCGAGCCCAGAAATTTACTCATTTAATACCTTTTTCTGTAGTTGAGACTTGCATCTAAGAGTGTGTAGCCCCGTTTTTACGACGCTTCCAGTAATAGAAGATAGCGATACAAACAAGACCGACGAAAGCTATTAATGCCGTGAACAGGGCAATTGAAAGAACTTTCGAGTTGGGTGCTGTACTGCCTACCAAATTCACTTCGCCTTTATTGTGGTCGTCGTGAATAAGCGCCTCGTGAATAAGCGCCGCCGCATGCAGAGTTAAGTTGACAGAATTGAAATTGAGGCCGTGGTAACGAGCCCGCAATTGGCCTTTGGTGTCAATCAAAAATGTGACGACTCCGTGCATCTGCTCACCGTCGTCGGTGGGTACAAACTTGAGGCCATAGGCTTCCGCAAAGCGCATTCCCAATGCTTCAGATCCTACTGGGCCGTGTAAAAACACCCAGTTTTTCGAGTCCAATCCATAGCGTGTACCGTGGGTTCGCATACTCTCAGCAGTACTTGTGGCATCCGCCGTGTCTGTTGCGATGGTAACGAACTGAATCTTGTCACCCACCGATGCTAATGCCAGCTGCGCTTGTACTTCCGCTATCTTCATGCTGTGCAATGGGCAGGTATCCTGGCAGCGTGAATAGATGAAATTGAGAATAACCATTTTGCCCCGAAAGTCAACCAGGCTAATAGCCGTTCCATCCACATCCTGCAAGGTGAAGACTGGTGCGACCTGATCTTTGAGTTCCATGAAGCGTTCCCGATCGCCTATCTCTTCCTCAACCACTTTGGCCGAATCGTGGGCGAAGACCAGAGCCGGGAATACGACGAAAAGAAAAACCCCAATGAATCGAACTCGCCCAGACACAAAAATATGGTTTAGCCCGCATTTCCCACCACGACGATATGTTTGGGACCTTCGGCTTGCGTTTGCTTGCGACTGGGCGTTCGGGATAACAATAAACGCGATCAAAGCTGCAGCAATCGATCGAATGGTCATAATTTTTTCTCTTCGCTTTTCTGGGAAAGGTAACCTTTAATTTCCTCAACGATCTCGGGGCTATCCCACTTGGCAGGGCCAACTATATAACCGAGCCCATTGCCTTTGCGGTCGATGAGAAAAGTGGTCGGTAACCCAGGCACACGGAGGGTGTAATTCACTCCCCCTGTTGGGTCGTGGTATAACGCCAGGGATTTGAGCCCAAGCTCCCGATAAAAATCCTCGATTATGGAGGACTGGCCCCGGTCTATGGAAAGGGCAACCACTTCGAAGTCGGGCCCACCGAGTTCTGCCTGCAATCGATCGAGTGCCGGCATTTCCTCACGACAGGGAAGGCACCAGGTGGCCCATATATTGAGCAACACGACGCTACCCTGAAATGCTTCCAGCGTAATGACACGTTTGTTACGATCCACAAAATTCAGTTTGGGCATCGCTCCTGGTGTTTTGTAGAAAGTAAAGACGGACTTCCTGTTGTTGGTTATTTCACTATCAGGTTCTTGCATAACCTCAATTGCCACTGCCTGTTTGAAAACACCCGATTCAAGGTATGCGTACAAAGTTGCGCCTGCGCCAGTAGCGACAATCATGGATATCAGCAGGATCCAGACCTTTGAATTTTTCACAAGCAGTCGCGCCTGCAGGTTGGGATATTGGCGAGTGTCATCATCGTTGTAAGTCTTTGCTGGTTAGTTTTGCTATCAGAGGGTGCAGGGTTTCTACCCAATCCTTCTTCGTGATGGGTCCAATATGCTTGTATGCAATACGCCCTTGTTCGTCGATAACGAAGGTTTCAGGTACGCCGTACACGCCCCAGTCGATACCAACCCGTCCATTTATATCGGCACCGGTTCTGGTATAGGGATCGCCTAATGAATCCAGCCAGTCCGCTGCGTCTTGTGGTTGGTCCTTGTAGTTCAACCCATGAATGGGGACTATATTCCTGCTGCTTAAGTCCATCAGTAAAGGGTGTTCCTGGCGGCAGGCCACACACCAGGAAGCAAATACATTGACCAAAGAAACCTCGCCTTTGAGATCTGTGCTGGCGAGGCTCAGCGAACGGCCTTGCACCGCAGGTAAACCAAATTCTGGTACCGATTTGCCAATTAGCGGCGAGGGTATAAGACGCGGATCCATGGTTAGGCCTATGCCAAGCAAAACAATCAGCACGAGAAATATTAGCGCAGGTAAAAGCATCCCGAATTTGGATTTCGAACCCTGCTTTTCAGGCAAGCCGTGTTCGATTTTCGGCGTTTGTTGGGAAGTTAACTTAGGTGTCATCATTTCATCTTTAATATGCGTTGCTTTGATGATTGCAGCGAAAGCTGACCAGCAATGATCGGTTTAAAAAGGAAAGTATCTTCGGTGCGCCCCATCCTGCATTGCCGACTAACTGGCTTATTTTCCGTCCTTTGACGTTGAGCAGGATTGTTATTGGAAAACCTAACGCATTAAGACCATCAGAGGCATTGAAGCCTGGGTCCATATATATACCCAGGCTTTTGGCCTTAGATCTAGCAAAAAACTTTTTTACTGACTTAGTGGCTGCTTCGCAAGCGGATAGAACAATCACTTGAAAAAAGTCGCCGCCGAGTTGCCTTTAAAGGCGATGGAGTGCCGGTATTTCCTTCCGTGCATACCTTCGCCGTCGTCCGTTTGGGACAATAAACAGCACTGTCGATTTTCTATGCGAGTCATTGTTTCCCCCTTTTCAAGTACTTAATAAGGGCTGCTGCGCTTAAGGCCAAAACCACAATGACTAACAGCCCAATTAATCCCATCGACCATGACATCATGCCGCCCATTCCATCCATTATATTACAATTACCGTTCATGATTTTTGTGCTCCTAAAATTAGCTATACGACGGCGTAAACTTTGGGTTTACCGCTGCCGACTGAATAAATGGTAAATGGCTTGGTCTTGACGCCACTCATACCCGGTGATCCCTGTGGCATGTTGGGTAACGTGATGCCTCTAATAAAGGGGCGTTCTGTCAGCAACTTATTTACGGTAGCCACGGGGACATGGCCACTGACAGCATAACCATCGATCATGGAAAGGTGGCAACCCTGGAAATCGTCCGGCACACCCGCTTCTCGACTCATCGCCACCAGTTCGTGTGTCGGTTTAACTGTCACTTCGAATCCGTTTTTACGGAGATACTGGGCGTAGCCTTCACAACACTGGCATTGCGGGTTCTTGTAAAGCGTGACGTCCTTTTCAGCCGCTTGCGCAACCAGACCAAGAGTCGAGCTGAGAACCACTATGGCTGCGAACAGGGGAATTAGAATGTTTTGTCTCATTAGATTTTTCCTTTTGTTGAATAAATTTTAGCTAACACGGATAACGCCCATCATCCCACCGGTAAATTGAATTTCGTGGCGCGTAGCCTGGTTAACGTCGGGTTCGGGTAATGCATTTGGCGCCAATGCCATCGGCCAGTCAGGGACCTGTTTTCTCAGCGGGGTATCTAAGTACTGGATATCGATAAGCGGATACTCCAGATCCTTGTAAAAAACGTCTGTTATCGTGCTCTTAAATTCCGGGGTATGGGGCGCAT
>JBDNJA010000106.1:0-3857 GCA_041688005.1 Gammaproteobacteria bacterium | reverse complement strand
GACATACCGTACATCCATGTACATAAGCTCCGTGCTCGAATCCTCATGTACTTCATGTACACTGCGGTTCTCGACAATTGCTCCATGCATTGTTCTACCTCCTGCATCCATGCAGTCGTCCGCGCGGTGCTTCCTTGCACTCACAAAAAAATTACTATTTTTAGAGGCGCCCTAAAGTCTTTCGATTTCAAAACTATTTTCAATCGTTTCAAAATTTGAGGTTAGGTTGACAAGTGCGTATCCCCTAAGATAGTTGCCGTTTATATCAACTATCAATCGGTAATTTTCTTGATTTAACAGGCTAGCAAAGTAATTTTCTGTAAAGGTAGTTAAAGCGTGTTTTGAGAGTTCCGTTTGGATGCCGTCGATCGCATAAGTTTGGAGCCAGACTTTCAATGAAAGTGCTGCTAAATTGTTACAATCGCCTTGACTGGCCTCTCTGATCATTCATTGTTCCTTAGTGGTTAGGCGCTAAGATTCGACTTGAGATTTCTCCACAGTAAAGTTCCCAATAGCCTCTCCCATCTTAACCACTTGTCCAGCCTGAAATTCTGGCAACCACTCTACGTTAGATGGCGTTAACAAAATAACCGTCGACCCCATATTAAAACGGCCCATTTCTTCGCCTTTTTTATAGGTCATTTTAGTATGCGAATAATCGAAGTCAGATATTTTTTTGCCTCTGGGTGGTGTAACCAAACCACTCCAGACCGTCTCTATCGCAGCGACGTTTATTGCGCCAACCAGTACCATTACCATCGGTCCTGCATCGGTGGAAAATAAACAAACAAGGCGTTCGTTTCGGGCAAATAATCGTGGGATGTTTCGTACGGTCCATTGTGCTACGCTGAATAACCGGCCTGGTACATGTACCATTTTTTGTAGTAGGCCATTCATCGGCATGTGCATTCTATGGTAGTTGTAGGGTGCCAGGTAGACTGTGGCAAAACGTCCATCTTTAAATAAAGCGGCCAGGGCTTCATCGCCACCGACTAGTTCTTTGACGGTGTAGTTGTGATTTTTCGCCTGAAAAATTTGGTCGTCGTGGATTTTTCCAGATTCGGATACGGTGCCGTCAGCCGGGCAGGCGAGCATGTTATCGCCAGATACTATCGGGCGCGCGCCTGCTTTTAACGGACGGGTGAAAAACTCGTTGAATGTCTTGTAGGCAGTACTGTCTGGAAATTTAGCCTCGCTCATATCGACATTGAATTTTTTTATGAACCAATTGATCATTGGCTGCACAATAATGGGGCTGGATAAACGTGTCGCAAAATACACAACGCGTGACACCATGTGATGTGGGAAAGCGTAAAATAGTGTGGCTTTCAGTTTTTCGATTTGGTTTTGGTCCATGGAAACTTGACTCTATTTTTTGACTGTCATTAGTATTGTTTGTGATGTGTCGTTGTCAAACTGAAGTTTTACTTCAACTTCTTCACCAATCTTTAATGATCTGGTTGGTTTCATTAACATCAGGTGCATGCTGCCTGGTTCTAAGGTAGCCATTCCATTTGGCTCAAGTACCAGATTTTTAACCCGCTGCATGCTCATCACACCGAGCTTGTTCACGGTTTTGTGGATTTCGACTTTTTTGAAGGCATTGCTACTGACAGAAACAATAGTAGCTACGGTGTCAACTTGGTTCATTAACTGCATATACCCGGCTCGCATCGGAATCGCTGGCGGCAAGTTTTTTATCCAGGCATCGGTCACTTGTAACGGTTGCGCAAAGCTAGGAACGGCAATCACTAACAAGGCTAAAAAGGTGATGAAACGGATCATGGTTATTTCCTTTAATATTTGCATGGTTGAATAATCTTGTTCGACCAGGGTATCTCTAAAAATAGTGATTTTTTCGTGAGAGCAAGGAAGCACCGCGCGGAGAACCGGAGTGTACTTTAGTACATGAGGATTCGAGCACGGAGCTTATGTACATGGATGTACGGTATGTCGATTTGGCCTCGTGGTCCCTACTGTTGGTGCAGGAGCATAAAATCGGTGACGCGGCAATCGCGGAAAAAGTGCATTTTTAGAGGTGCTCTAGTTGTGTTCAATGATTTTGGTCATGTCCCGTGCCATAGCGAGTGCGTCATGCGGCGCACTAAACAATCCGGAAAACTCAGCTTGTGGGTTGAGTAAAACAATGGCGCCACTGTGCGATACTAAATAAGAAGCCTGATCGTCACTGGTCTTTTCCAGTTTGTGGGCGATGCCAATGGATGCCGTTAGTTTTTTGAGTTCGGGCAGAGGTGCTGTCGCGCCAACAAACGATGGATTGAAATACTCAACATAACTTTTTAATAGTGCCGGGGTGTCTCTGTCTGGGTCGACCGAAACAAAGGTGACGCGAATGTCGTCACGCACATGCTTGTCGTCGATGGCTTTCATCATGTCAGCCATAGCTTGTAAGCTGACAGGGCAGATGTCTGGGCAATGGGTGTAACCGAAATAGAGTAAATTCCATTTTCCTTTTAACTGCGCTACGCCAAAAGGCTGGTTATTTTGATCGCGTAACTCGAAATCAGCCAGTGTTTTAGCCTGATCACCATACCAGCGACCCACTTCGAGTTTGACTTGTTTTGAATTCTGGACATACCACGATCCACCAAAACCAAGCACTAACGCAATCAATGCGATGATATACGGCGTGGATTTTTTCATGTTTAAACCTGAATGTTTGGTTGTGAGTGACGTCGTATTAACGCCAAAACCCAGTTGTTATTCGATCAGCATTCTATTTGATTGCGGATCGAATAGTGTAGAATTCGCGGCATTATATTTTAATTGGTTTGAAACTCAACGTGTCTGATCTGGAAATGCTTAAAAACTTGTTTACTATTCGGGACTTCATTCGCTGGGGCAGCAGTGAATTCAATCGACATCACTTGAGTTTCGGTCATGGCTTCACCACCGCGTTGGACGAAGCCAGATACTTAACCTTGCATACGCTGGCATTACCAATCGACTGGCCAGACAATTATCTGGATTGCAAACTCACCGATCCAGAGCGCGAGTGCGTGATTGATATTTTAAAGCAACGAGTCCAGTCGCGTCAGCCTGCGGCCTACATCACGCATGAGTCCTGGTTTTGTGGTTTGAAGTTCTATGTCGATGACCGCGTATTGGTGCCACGTTCGCCCATTGCTGAGCTTATTTCACATCAATTCGAACCCTGGATCGGTGGTCAGCCGGTTAACCGAATTTTAGACTTATGCAGTGGCAGCGGCTGTATCGCCATCGCTTGCCAATATGCCTTTGAGGCTGCTGATGTCTGTGCGTCTGATATTTCTGCGGACGCACTCGAAGTGGCGGCTATTAATCGCAGCGAACACGATCTGGATGACTATTTGACGCTCTACCGGTCAGATTTATTTGACGATATTCCACCGCAACAATTTGACATTATTGTCAGCAATCCACCCTATGTCGATGCAGAAGATATGAATGCTTTAACCGCTGAGTTCGAATACGAACCAGCACTAGGCTTAGCGGCAGGAGAGGATGGATTATTGTTAATCGATCGTATGCTGGCACAGGTCGGTGACTATTTAAGTGATCACGGTGCATTGTTTGTCGAGGTAGGAAACTCGCAGGCAGCAATGATGGAAAAATATGCGTTTCTACCGATGACCTGGGTTGAGTTCGAATATGGCGGCGGTGGTGTCTGTTGTATTCAAGGGTCTGATTTGAAGCAACAGAAAAAAATGATTGGGTCGGTGAACGCTTAAGTCCGGTAGTCTAGCACCTAATGTAGTTCAATAGTGCTTACGTATTCAAAAAGCAATTCAAAAAGCAATTCAAAAAGAAATTTTAAAAGGTATTCAATATGGCATGGTGGGGTAAGGCGCTTGGTG
>JBDNJA010000105.1:0-2830 GCA_041688005.1 Gammaproteobacteria bacterium | reverse complement strand
TTGCTCCTCGGTAATTGCTCCTCGGTAATTGCTCCTCGGTAATTGCTCCTCGGTAATTGCTCCTCGGTAATTGCTCCTCGGTAATTGCTCCTCGATAATTGCTCCTCGATAACTGCTCCTGCGTTATTCTACTTACGGGCTCCTGCCCTAATGCATTGCTCTAATAAGTTACATCTATGTAACGATGCACCAACAGTAGGCGCCCTGAAGCCACGGCAGCCATCGCGGGAAAAGTGCATTTTTAGTGGTTCCCGTTAGTCTTTGATCAATAGTTTACGTGGCACATTGGCCAGGCACTCGGGGCCATGTTCACCAATGATAATACTCTCGGTAATTTCGAAGCCCCAGTCGTCCATCCATAACCCGGTCATGAAATGAAAAGTCATGTTTTCTTCCAAAACAGTCTTATCACCAGGGCGTAATGACATAGTGCGTTCGCCCCAGTCAGGCGGGTAGGAGATACCGATTGGATAACCGGTTCGATTGTCCTTCTCGATACCGTACTTTTTCAATACGCCAAAAAATGCGTTGGCGATATCTTCACAGAGATTGCCTGCTTTAGCGACTTCGAGACCCGCTTCCATTCCTTCCAGCACGGCTTTTTCGGCATCGAGAAAGGTTTGAGTCGGCTTGCCTAAAAATACACTGCGCGACAATGGGCAGTGGTATCGACGATACACACCGGCAATTTCAAAAAAAGTGCCTTCACCGCTTTTCATCGGTTGGTCATCCCAGGTCAAATGCGGTGCAGAAGCATCTTCACCGGATGGCAGCAATGGCACGATTGCGGGGTAGTCACCACCGACGCCAATTGTTTCGTCGTAGCGCAGCGCTGCATCGTAGATGTCAGCGACCAGATCACACTTTCGTATGCCTGGTTCTACCTTGTCAAAAATGCGTTGATGCATACGCTCGACGATGCGCGCGGCCTTGCGCATATAGTCTAGCTCTTGCGGCGACTTAATCGCTCGCTGCCAGTTAACCAGGCCGGTGGTATCGGAAAATTTCGCGTTGGGTAAGTGTTTTAGTAGTGACGCAAACGCAGCGGCAGAAAACCAGTAGTTGTCCATTTCGACACCAATATTAGCCTTGCCCCATCCCCGGTCATTGATGCGTTCCGACAGGTAATCCATGGCATGACGTTCAGTCGATTGAACATAGTGATCTGGGTAGCCGACGATATTGTCATGCGCCATGAACGCGGTTAATTTTGCGCCGTTGGCATCCTGTCCACGGCCATACCAGACTGGCTCGCCTTCTAGTCCTAATAGAACACACTGGTGGACATAAAAAGACCAGCCATCGTATCCAGTCAACCACGCCATATTTGAAGGGTCAGAGACAATGATTAGCTCAACGCCTTTTTGTTGCATCGCCTGTCGGGTTTTAGCGATACGTTGATCATATTCGCCAGGTTCAAAATGTAAGGTGGCTTTATTCATATGGAAATTCCACTAGTTGTTGAATTGAGTGCCTGCACCGCTAGACTCAGCGCACTGTAGTGCAAGTGTCGCGATTGCTGTGTCCTGCACACCGGTACCAGTTAAATCACAAATGGTAATATCGTCTGCCGAGTTTCGTCCAGTTGTTCGTCCAGAGACAATCGCTCCAAGTTCAGGAAAAATTTCTTTCGAATCGATCAATCCATTATTCAGGGCGTGATGCAATTCGCCGAGTTTTTCAGTTTGAGATTGGCGATCTGGTATATATAAATTGGCGCGAACAAGGCACTCGGATTGCAGTTCATTTTTATGGTGCTGGTCGGAACCCATAGCAGTGATGTGTTGACCAGGACTCAGCCAGTCCGCCATCACTAATGGCGTCGAAGAGGGTGTTGTAGTCACTATTATGTCCGCTTCGGTTACCGCGCTTTGAATATTTTGTGTAGCTGTGACGTTGATGTCGAACTCTGCACTTAAGCGCTTTGCCAGTACCTCGGCTTTACTAAAATCGCGTGCCCAGATAACTGCTTGTTCTATCGGTCGTACCAGGCATAAGGCCTTCAATTGCAATGCTCCCTGAGAACCCGCGCCGATGACACAGGCTTTGCTGGAATCTTCGCGCGATAGATGGCGTGCAGCGACAGCGCCTGCAGCGGCAGTTCGAACGTCGGTGAGGTAACCATTGTCGAGTAGTAGTGCTTCGAGAACGCCAGTTCTGGCTGAAAACAGCACCATCAAACCCGAGGTACTGGGCAAGCCTATTTTCGGATTGTCGAAAAAACCGGGAGACATCTTGATTGCAAAACTATCGATACCCGGCACATAGGCTGTTTTAACATCGACTTCGCCATTATGGGCTTCGATTGCCATCGAGAGTATCGGTGGCATGACCACTTCCCCGCCGGCTAGCGCGATGAAAGCCGATTCGATACAGTTGATTGCACCGAGATCGAGTTGGATCGAGCCTCTCAAATCACCTTCTGTGAGGATTTTAATATCAGGCATGGTGTTTAATTCTCCTGCGATACATCAACATCTTCACCCGAAATTATTCGGTGATGTAAATGCATATCAATATTGCCGCCACTTAACAATATAGCCGTGGTGCCTGTTGGCTTAACCTTACCGTTTAACAGTGCCGCCAATCCTACCGATCCGGAGCCTTCGATTACTTGGCGTTCCTGCCAGTAAGCATGACGAATGCCTGCCGCAATATCGGCTTCGCTAACCAGTATAATTTCATCCACTAATTCACGTACCATCGGGAAGGTGTATTGATTATCAAGACCAATGCCGCCGCCCAACGAGTCAGCCAGGGTCGATAACTCCTCGACCAGCATCGGCTTGCCCGCCTTGATGCATTGATACATGGCAGCACCACGTTGCAT
>JBDNJA010000104.1:0-2943 GCA_041688005.1 Gammaproteobacteria bacterium | reverse complement strand
TCTTCATAACCCATGTGAACATCTTCAAGCCAGTTCAGGTCACTCCATCCCATGACTCCCATATACTTACGAAGAAACGGTGTGCAGCGCTCCATATCGGGCACCAGATTTACGTCATAGCGATAACCGATATGCTGACCGATGGTTTTTTCACGTTCAGAATCGATTCCATCGCCTTCGAGAAACTGATCAATACCTTGCTCTGACATATTAATACCCTCCTAGAAACGAGTCAGGTCAGGACGACCGACGGTATGTTGAGAACCAGCCATCGGTACTTGAGCACAAGCCGAGGCTTCCATAGTCAAAGCTGCCAAATCTTCAGGCTCCAATGAGTGGATGTTTGTCTTACCACAGGCACGAGCAAACAATTGCGCTTCTATAGTGAGCGTATGCAGGAAGTTATAAACACGTTCGGCAGCCGCATCCGGATCGAGACGTGCACGCAGTTTTGGATCCTGCGTCGCGATACCAACCGGACAACGACCCGTATGACAGTGATAGCAATAACCTGGCTCGACACCCATTTCGTCCTGAAAGTTAGCCTCTGGGATATCTTTGTTACAGTTCATAGCAATCAATGCTGAGTGGCCAATGGCAACTGCATCTGCACCCAGTGCAATTGCTTTAGCAACGTCTGCACCATTACGAATACCACCAGCGTAAATCAAAGTGATTTTCCCTGACATGCCAACATCATCTAGCGCTTGACGTGCCTGACGAATCGCTGCGATACCTGGAACACCCGTATCCTCAGTAGCCACATGAGGACCCGCGCCTGTGCCACCTTCCATACCATCTATATAAATAGAGTCGGGACCCGTTTTAGCCGCCATACGAACGTCATCGTATACGCGAGCCGCGCCTAATTTTAACTGAATCGGAATTTGGCCATCGGTTATTTCCCGCACTTCCTGAATTTTAAGGGCCAGATCATCTGGTCCCATCCAATCAGGGTGTCGTGCTGGTGAGCGTTGATCGATACCAGCGGGTAATGAGCGCATCTCAGCCACCTGATCGGTAACCTTTTGGCCCATTAGGTGACCACCCAATCCAACTTTACAACCTTGCCCGATGAAGAACTCAACCGCGTCAGCAAGGCGCAAGTGATTGGGGTTAAAGCCGTAACGTGACTGGATACACTGATAAAACCACTTGCTTGAATAACGACGTTCATCAGGAATCATGCCGCCTTCACCAGAACAGGTAGCAGTACCCGCCATAGTGGCGCCACGAGCCAATGCTGTTTTCGCTTCATAACTTAACGCACCAAAACTCATACCTGTAATGTAAACAGGAATATCAAGCTCTAGTGGTTGCTTCGCGCCAGGACCAATAATCGTCTTGGTCACACACTTTTCACGATACCCTTCAATAACGAAGCGCGTCAGTGTACCTGGCATAAAAGTCAGGTCGTCCCAGGTTGGAATTTTTTTGAACAGCGAGAAACCACGCATACGGTAGCGACCCAACTCCGCTTTAACGTGGATGTCATCCATTACCTCGGGTGGGAACATGAAGCTCTTCCCGATCCGATTGGTATCTCTATCTAAAGGTTTTTTAGCCATAATGTTTATCCTCTATCGCTTATCTCTAATCGAAAATCTCTAAAGCACTAGTTTCTTTTCACTAGCTTCTAGATTATCGTAGTTCCACAATTGCTTGCCCGAAGTCAGCTTGACCATGTTTTCGATACCATTTGGCGCTGCCATCCCATATAGGTCCAGCTTGCCTTTTAGGTACCTTCTATCCAGATCAGTCATTTCGGTTTCAACACAATCGACGCCCAGACTGGCAATCTTTCCACCGACGTAAATAGTGCCGTCGTACATAGAATCGCCCAGGTTATCACCCGCATCACCGAGGATAATCATACGCCCGCGCTGCATCATGAAACCGGTAAACGCACCAACAGAGCCGCCAACGATAATAGTTCCGCCTTTTTGGTCGATACCAACTCGCGCACCAGCCTGACCCTTACATACCAGGTCCCCGCCCCGAATTGCGGCGCCAAACAAAGAACCAGCGTTCTTTTCGATAACAATCGTGCCAGCCATCATGTTTTCAGCACAGGACCAACCAACACGACCACTGATGTGGATATTCGCGCCATCAGTACAACCGCCGCCAAAGTATCCAAGACTACCTTCGAAGTTCAGATTCAATTTGTTTATAATACCAACACCAAGAGAATGCTTAGCGCGAGGATTCTGAACCGTAATCGTGCCATGACCTGACTTCATCAAGTTACGAATCTTGAGATTGATTTCGGTTATTTCCATATCAGCGGCATCAAACTCAGCTGATCTATTGGTATCAACCTCATAAGCCCACGGATAGGTAAAGTTTTCTTCTTCAGATGCTGAAAAAAAACGTTGCTGTGTCCGACCTGCTAACTGCTCTTCATGCAACCCCATGTCATGGGATGCCGTGGCTGTATCAGTAGTTACGCTGCCCATACTTTCACCTCGCTTTGATAAGGATCCCAGGTATCGATTTCGTGCGGGAAAATACTACGAATAGCTACTTCTTCCGACGCCAATCCGACAAATTCATCACTCTCGTAAAGCACCATTGGTTTTGCCGACATGCCATCTTTTGCCATACCCAGCTGATCACTGGTTGCGACCAAATAGGTAAATACGCCGTCGATCACATCAACTGACCGTCGCATAGCACTTTCTAGATCTTCACCCTGGTCAATCGCGTCAGCGATATAAACCGCAATCAACTCTGAATCACAGTTAGACACGAAGCGATGACCACGACGTTCAAGATCACGACGCATAGTCCAATAGTTAGTCAACTGACCATTGTGTACAACCGATACGTCATTAAATGGATACGCCCAGTAAGGATGCGCAGAACGAATATCAACATCCGATTCGGTCGCCATACGGGTATGACCAATGGCATGGGTACCAATAAAGCCTGGAATACCAT
>JBDNJA010000103.1:0-5826 GCA_041688005.1 Gammaproteobacteria bacterium | reverse complement strand
GTCGATTCGGCCCCACCAGAAAAGAGTCTTTTGAGTAGCCACAAAACAGCCGCGACAATAAGGAAGAGCAGAACCAGTCGTATGATCATAGTGTTTAATTTAAAGCCTTGTTTCTCGCCCAGCAATTGAGCTCAATTGTGGTCTTAGTTTATGTTTAATTGACTAAAAGAACAATTATCATATCGCGCGCTGGTTATAGATGCTCTTGCGGGCCTAATTGACCTAGGGCTATCGAATTTTTCGGTGAGTGGAAGTAGGGTCGCGGATGGTCAGTTATGTCAACAGATAAATTAACCATAAGATCACTTGATGAACGTGAAAAACCTGCCTATACTGCGCCGCGTTTTGATTATTGATGTTCAACCAAGGAGATCCGGTCAATGACAATTGAAATACCCGAGGGCTACGCTCCTTCAATCGATGAAGAGTATATGTCAGCGACACAAGTCGAATATTTTCGTCAAAAATTACTCACCTGGCGTGCGGAATTGTTGGCGGAATCTAGTGATACCATCTCTCACTTAAAGGAAGAAAACTGGCAGGAGCCTGATATCAATGACCGTGCCTCATTAGAAACCGATGCAGCCCTGGAGCTTCGCACTCGTGATCGTTACCGTAAACTGGTGATTAAAATAGATTCAGCGCTAAGCCGTGTGGCTGACGGGTCTTATGGGTTTTGCGATGAGACTGGTGAAGAAATTGGCCTGTTTCGGCTGGAAGCCAGAGCGATTGCAACGCTGACAGTTGAAGCGCAGGAAAAACACGAGCGTTTGGAAAAACAACGTCGCGATGACTAATCCATAGGAGCCTGTCGGGTTTAGGGTGAATCTACTCGGCAACCGCTCCTGCGTTGCTCTACCTTCTGCATCCATGCAGTCGTGCGGAAAAGCCATTTTGGCCAAATCATCCGATCCAACTCGTTGAATAGAATAACTATTCGCCTCACTCGATCAAAATATTTGACTCAAAATGACTTTCCCTCGCTACGATTACCTAAACCCGACAGACTCCTAGAAATCGGTATTATTTAGTGTGTCGATTTTTCACGCTGAGTATTTTCTGAAAGGCCTAAAGAACAATTTTTAGGCCTGTTTTTTATCCACTCCCTTATAGGGCACTCTTGCTGTAGGGACTACTTTGGCCGCAGCATCACAATGTTGATGCTGGTCATCGAAGAAAATATGGGGTGAAAAAACACCTAGTATTTTATCCTTCGCTACACCGCCTAAAAAAAATGTTTCGTCTATTCGTACTTTCCAGGTCCGTAGCGTTCTGATGACTCTTTCGTGTGCGGGACTATTTCTGGCTGTGACCAAAGCGGTACGGATCGGCGGTGTGTCGGTCTGGCTCTCGTTATTGAGGTCGAATTGAAGGTAAGAGAGAGTTTTCAATAATTTGGCAAAAGGTCCTTCGGGTAGCGGTTTTTGTGCATTGAGTTTTTCGTGTGCGATAAATGCTTCTAGCCCTTGCTGTTGATAAATCATTTCAGACTCTTCTGAAAACAGCACGGCATCACCATCAAAAGCAATTCGGATTTGCTCTAGTGGCCCTGGCAAATTTTGTGATGGGCCATCATAGATCAGACCAGAGGCTACGTTAGATTCGACAGCTGCCTGCACATCTTCCTCAGTGGCCGACAGGAATAAGTCAACTTCAAATGCATTCAGGTATTTGGCAACCGGCTCTCCACCGGTAAACGCCGCACGCGTAATATCCAGTTGATAGTGGTCGATTGAATTTGAAATACGTAAGCTAGTATCGGCAGAGTTGCGTGAAATGATCACGACTTCGGTGCGCCTGATATTATCGTCGATCCGATTGATTCGAAGCATCGATTCGATGAGCGCAAACCCGGTACCTTTTTCGAGGATATCGTTTTCATGTTCTAGCTGATAGCGACAATAGGCTTCTAATCCATCACGTTCATAGATTTCGTTCTCTTTCGATAGATCAAACAGCGCTCGTGAAGAGACCCCGATGACAAGATAGTTGGTTAGATCAAATGGCATGGCAAATTGGTATGGTCAGTTAAACTTCTTTAAGCAGTACTTTCGAGCGTCGTTGCTGATTGTACTGAGTCAATTTATGGGGGGGCAGATCGAACGAACTAGTTTCCTGATAACCGTGTTCGATAAACCAGTGCGAGGTTCGTGTCGTCAGGGTGTAGATTTGAACAATGCCGTGCTTAGAGGCCTGGAGCTCTGCGACCTGTAATAACTGCTCACCAAATCCTGAGAGCCGATAATCATCATGAACAGCAAGGCAGGCAATTTCTGCGACATGATGCTCGGGGCTGGGGATACAAGCGATGCAGGCGATAATCATGCCGTCTTTCTCGATCACATGAAAAAAGCCTATTTCTAATTCAAGTTGCTCTCGTGATCTTTCGACCAGAATGCCAGATGATTCTAATGGGCCAATCAAGCCGAGTATGCCACCAACATCTTCAATATTCGCCGCACGTATGCCTTCATAAAATAGATTGGTCACCATGGTGCCACAACCGTTTCGTGTGAAGAGTTCCAATAACAGGCCGCCATCTATTAACTGGTCGATAATATGAACTCGTTTAACATTCGATTTAACCGCTTGCACTGCATGATTAAGTAGATGCTTTAAATCATCAGGCGTATCTGTTGTCTGAATTAACGTTTCACACTCACCGGTTGATAACGTATCAGCGAGCGGTTTTTGCCACTGATGGTGGTGAATAAATATCAGCTTATCGGCATTGATCGACTTCGCTACTTCGCTCGCCAGCTCTTCTGCCGGTAAATTAAAAACTTCACCTGTACGAGAGTAACCAATATTGGATAGCAAGATGACATGGTTTTGGTCGAGTAATGCTTCAATCACTTGATGTTTAATTTCCCTGACCTTTCCGGAATGCTGCATATCAATGCCATCGATGACACCGAGTGGCATACCTGTAACAAAATTACCACTCACCAGTGATATCTCTGACCCAGACATCGGGGTATTCGGTAATCCCATGGATAAATGAGATTCAATCTGAGTTTTTACTTCATTGATTGCCTGAATAATATAAGGGAGGGATTCGACATCGCTGATTCGAATGTTCTGGTTAAACTTCGAGGTGATGTTGTTTTTTGCCAGGTGTCGATCAATTTTGCCACGACTACCATGAAGAATAACAAGTTTTATACCAAGATGATTGAGCAGCGCGATATCATGAATGAGGCCAATAAAATGATCGGACTGGATAAATTCATCCGAAATAAGAATAACAAAGGCCTTCTTGCGGTGAGCCTTAATATATGGGGCTGCCCCCCTAAACCATTGAACGTAGTCCTGACTAGTACTCATCAATTTAAAAGTTTCCAACTAACTGTTTGATTCAAATATACTATACCATCTAGCTTCTCTCTGTCAGGCTAGTTGCATGGTTGATGTTAATGATTGGAATTATCAGTACACATGGAATTGAAATATGAATCTTCCCAACGAAAACCATGGGATAAGTAGCGACCTCTAGCAACATCAGGAAGCCGTCAAATTTTTGTATGATCGTGCCACTATTGGCCAAGGCCGATGCGGCACTTAAAGTAGCAAAAGAAAAAGGACGTAACCGGGTAGAAGTGATTAATTAACAGTTACTTCAGTAGCATTTCCACTAGTGACTTCTGAGCGTGTAAGCGATTTTCGGCCTCTTGCCAAACAACACTTTGCTTACCGTCGATAACCTCAGCCGACACTTCTTCTCCTCGATGAGCTGGCAGACAATGCATGAATAAAGCGTCTTTATCGGCGCATTGCATTGTTTGCTTCGATACCTGGAAAGGCGCAAATGCCAATTCACGATCTTTTTGTTCCTGTTCTTGTCCCATGCTTGCCCAGACATCGGTGACAATTAAATCAGCATCTTTACTGGCTTCGCTTACGCTGTTAAAAATACGCACCTGATTACCACCAATTTTTACTAAATCGTCATCGGGCTGGTAACCCTCTGGACAGCCAATATTTAAGGTAAAGCCGAATCGTATCGCTGCATTGATATAGGAGTGGCACATATTATTGCCGTCACCAATCCAGGCCACTGTAGCGCCCTTAATATCACCGCGTAGTTCAAACCAGGTTTGCATATCGGCGAGCAGTTGGCAGGGATGTACATAGTCGGTCAAGCCATTGATCACAGGCTTTGAAGAATGGTCGGCAAGCGTTTGCAACCTGTCATGACCAAAGGTTCGTATCATAATGATATCAACCATGCTTGAAATCACTCGGGCACTATCTTCAATCGGTTCGCCGCGACCTAGCTGAATGTCTTTTGGTGACAGGAACATGGCGTGTCCACCGAGTTGGCTCATGCCTGATTCGAAAGAAACACGAGTTCTAGTCGACGATTTCTCAAAAATCATGGCCATCACTTTGCCCGTTAAGGGCGTGTGTAATACACCTTGTTTAAGTCGTTGCTTAACATCAATGGCGTGGTGTAACAATGCGTGTAATTCATCGGTGGAGAAATCTAACAGGCTTAAAAAGTGTCGCGTCTTCATGACTAATGGTTCGTTGTTACGGGTTCGAAAGAGTGGATGCAGGCGATTATCTGCTGCGCCATGTCTTCAGTTTGCTGTTCGTTTAATATGAGCGGTGGTAGTAGGCGAATGACCTTTTCTGTGGTCACATTGACGAGTAAGCCCTGTTGTAATGCATGCGTTATAAAGGCCTGATAATTGCATTTCATTTCGATGCCAATGAGCAAGCCTAGGTTTCTAATCTCGTGGATATCCGCATGGCCCGCCAAATCGCGCTTTAAATGCGACACTAATTGCTCGCTTGTTCGGATGACATTATCTAATAGTTTGTCTTTTTCAATACTCTCCAGCACCGCACAACCAACACGACAGGCCAAAGGGTTGCCGCCAAACGTAGAGCCATGATTACCCGGTTGAATAACCTCGGCCGCTTTTCCCTGGGTAACGCAAGCGCCGATGGGCATGCCATTACCGAGTGCTTTAGCCAGAGTCATGACGTCTGGGGTGATATGGGTGTGTTGAAACGCAAACATCTTGCCACTTCTAGCAATGCCAGACTGAATTTCATCCAGCATCAGTAACCAATTATTGTCGTCACAAATTTGTCGAAGTGCTTCAATGTAACCATCGTCAGGTACGATGATGCCACCTTCGCCTTGCACCGGCTCAACCATAATGGCGACGACTTTCCTGTTGTTTTCCGCAATAGAGCGAATCGATTCGATATCGTTATAAGGTGCACGCACGAAGCCTGATACCAGCGGCTCGAATCCTGCCTGTACCTTTCTGTTACCCGAAGCGCTTAAAGTCGCCATGGTACGACCATGAAAGCTATGATCCATGACAATAATATGAGGGTCACTATTACCCTGGTTATGGCCGTATAAACGAGCAATTTTGATCGCAGCTTCGTTCGCCTCGGCGCCCGAATTGCCAAAGAACACTCGATCCATGCCCGATAGTTTACATATCAGGTCAGCCAACTTTTGCTGCCATTCAATCGTGTAAATATTGGACGTGTGGAGTAGGGTCGAAGCCTGTTGTTGAATCGCTTCTGTCACAGCCGGATGATTGTGGCCTAGACTGGTGACTGATATGCCGCACAGTGCGTCAAGATAGCGCTTTTCTTCTGTGTCCCACAAGTAAATGCCATCACCGCGGGTGAAGCTGGTCGATAAGGTGTTATAGGCTTTGACTAAATGCTCAGACATGACGATTACTGCTTGAAAAAACGCTCGAACATACGCTTATTTAAATTGAATTCAAGCCTTTTATGATTGTATGAGGCAAAAAACCCTGCGAGTGCAGGGTTTTTCTAATGGTACCTTAT
>JBDNJA010000102.1:0-7199 GCA_041688005.1 Gammaproteobacteria bacterium | reverse complement strand
CAGTCATTCGTTGATGAAGCGTCAAAAAGCAAAGCCTGGCTTAACTCAGGGGTCATCGGTATGCCAGCCAATGATGGTACAGCCGATGGCTGGTATATGTTGATCGAGGCAGCTAACTCAACAGGAAACTCAGGTTATCGAGTGAGCTGGCAGCGCTTAGCCTACGATGCAAAAGCGAGTCAAGAAACGACCCAAAAGGCAGGTATGGTGGAATATGCCGAGGCTTTAACGACCGGGTTGTGGCCGAGTATGGATATTTTACCCATCGCAGAGCAAGGGGAGCAGGGGCAACGCCTTGAAGTTAAAGCAATGACTCCCGCTGATTCAAACCAAAGACTGTGACTTCGAATGCGAGCTTGATTCGTTAGCACTAACGGCTAACTGCTCCACCCAGATAATAGTGGCACCCGCCACAGCGAGTGGCATCACTACAAAGTTAATCAGCGGGATAGTGGTTAATACCATCACGCTACTACCAAATCCAAGTGTTAAACCTCGACGTTCACCCAGCCGTTTCTTTTGGTTGGCAAAACTAAGGTCATGGTTTCCCATCGGGTAATCAAAATATTCCAACGATAATAACCACGAGCCAAATACGACCCAAAGAAAAGGAGCGATAAAATTGATGACAGGAATAATGCTAATCAACAATAGCCCTAAGCTCCAGAGCAGTATATAAATCAGTTTACCCAATTGAGATCGAATGCTACTGATCGCGATCTCAGTAAAACGTGCGCCTGATTCTAGAGACTTACCCGTCAGGATCGCTTCGATTCGTTCAGCTAGCAGCGCGTTAAACGGCGCAGCGACGATATTGGCAATTGGGGTGAAGGTGAAAAACACCACAATCGTTGTCAACCCAGTAATGAAAGTCCAGATGATCCAGCGCAGGAAATCTAGAAAGCCTGGCACGAAAGACATGAGCCAATCGACAGTAGGTGATAACTGCGCATAGCCATACCAAATTAACCCGCCGAACAAAACGACGTTAATCAACAACGGCACAATGGCGTAGAGCCGTACATCGGGCCGTTTGATGACTTGAATAGCGCGGGCCAAAATGGCAGCGCCGGATAAGAAATCACGAATCATTAGGTATAGTCCCGGTTAATCTCAAGGGTGTTAACTAGGGTAGGAGGACTAGCTCTGGTGCAACCCAACCATCAGCACGATGCTCAGCGATGACCTTTGTATAGACACCACCTCGAACGTTAAAGTCAGCACTCACACGCATAAATCTAGGATCGATGGCTTCAACAAAATCGGATAACATTTTGTTAGTGACCGCTTCATGGAAAGCGCCTTCGTTGCGATATGACCAGAAGTATATTTTAAGGGCTTTGAGCTCCAGGCACTTCTTATCTGCAATATACTCGATTAGGATAGTGGCGAAATCAGGTTGGCCCGTCATCGGACACAGGCAGGTGAATTCAGGGGTATCAATACGAATCGTGTAATCACGATCCTGTTGCGGGTTATCAAAAGTATCGAGTGACTGAGAGGGTTTAGAAGGTTGGGTGCTCACAAATAGGGCTCATAGTGTTGAATAAATTAGGCGCGATATTTTACACCATGATGATTCTATCAAACAGCTTTCCTAGCTGGTTTTTCTAGCTAGTTTCGCTAAGAATGAAAAAGGATTGTTGAGCATAAATAGGGCTTAAATTTTTCAGTAGCATTGCTGTTGCATACATCTTCTAATGATATACTCAATCTCACTAAAAATTAAATACAACCACCTCAACACATGCGCTTGAGCCAAATCAAAATTTCTGGTTTTAAATCCTTCGTGGATCCGACCAAAATTCTATTTCCTGCCAGTATCACCGGCATTGTCGGTCCTAATGGTTGTGGCAAATCGAACGTGATTGACGCCGTGCGTTGGGTAATGGGCGAGTCGTCAGCCAAACATTTGCGCGGTGGCTCGATGGAAGACGTTATATTCAGCGGGTCATCGGGGAGAAAGCCCGTCGGACAGGCCGTGGTCGAATTGATATTTGACAATACCGACGGCCGAGTGAAAGGAGAATACGCCAAATACAACGAAATTTCTGTTAAACGATTAGGCACAAGAGCCGGAAAATCTCAATATTTTCTCAATAATACGCGTTGTCGCCGCCGCGATATCGCCGATATTTTTCTCGGCACAGGATTAGGTCCCAGAAGCTATTCGATTATTGAACAAGGCATGGTGAGTCGTGTCATTGATGCTAAGCCAGATGAGCTACGCACCTATTTAGAAGAAGCTGCAGGTATCTCCAAATATAAGGAGCGTCGACGAGAAACCGAAACTCGAATACGCCATACGCGCGAGAACCTCGACAGGCTTAAAGATCTAATCGATGAAATCGAAAAGCAACTGACCCGACTCGATAGGCAGTCAAAGACCGCTGAGAAATACAAACGTTTCAAACAGGATCAACGCAAGCTCGAAGCTGAGAGCCTATTGCTCGAAAAAATGTCTTTCGACGAAAATATCAACGAACAAAATCGAATGTTGGCTGCGGTCGAAACTGCGATGGAAGAGCGCCTGGCTCAATTTCGACAGGTCGAAAAGCAAATCGAAGAAAACCGCGAACAGTTAGTGATAGCGACTGATCATCACAACGAAGTTCAAAGCCAGTATTATCGACTGGGCTCCGAGGTATCGACCCAGGAACAATCGATAGAACATCAACGAAATTTACGTCAGCACAATAGCCAGGAATTGCAGAATATTCAGCAGTCGCAAAAAGACTCGAAACGAATGATTGATAGCGATAAGCAAAAAGTAGCCAGACTTGAATCTGATATCGCCAGTATCCAACCGCAGCTCGAATCGTCTACTGCTGAATTTCAAATGCAGGAACAGGCATCGGTTCAAGCCGAAACTGATATGGCTGCCTGGCAGGAAAAATGGGATCAATTTCGACGCGACTTTCATAAAATTCACGAGTCTGCACAAATCGAAAACCGCGGTATCGAGCACATTGAACGTCAGTTACGACAATCAGACCAACGTCGCGAAAAACTGCAGAAAGAGTTAAAAACCCTTGATACCTCTGCATTCGACCAGGAAATAGTCAATCTAGAGCAACAAGCCGAAGCCAAGAGTCAGGAGCATGCCGCTACCCAGGAACAGATGGAAGCAAAGGGCGATGAAATCCTCGAATTGCGCGACAGCATTGAACAGCAATCGACCCAACTAGACGAGAAACGCACAGAGGTACAAAATCTGCGTGGACGTTTAAGTTCACTAGAGGCATTACAACAACATGTGTTAGCCGAAGACAGTGAAGACGTGCGACATTGGTTGTCACAACAACGAATCGATTCAGGCAAGCGCCTGACCGAAATACTGAAAGTGAGAAATCAAGCTGAAAAAGCGGTCGAGGTTGTTTTAGGGTCGTTCCTTAGCGCCTATTGCGTGGAGCCAGGGCAAACTATTCCCGATACACTGCTCCCGAATCAAAGCCTAGCACTATTTGATAGGCAGCGTAATAGAGCTGCCCATAAAGATCAGAAGGAGTGGCCTCGGCTGCTTGACTCCATCGATTGTGATATTGACCTGTCTGCTTTGTTGGCAGGTATTTACCTCTGTCAGGACGCACAGGAACTATCCCTCAGAAAGCGAATGTTAGAAGTCGGTGAGAGTCTTGTCACTCGGGATGGACACTGGGCTGGCACGAATTGGGTTTTACAATTAGGCGATGAGGATCAACGCAGTGGCATGCTGGCACGAGAGCAGGAAATTAAAAATATTCGCAAAGAGCTCGATGACATTACTCAAAACGCACTGGCTTTAAAATCTCGCATTGACGGCGATAGACAGCGTTTGCAGCACTTTGAGCAACAGCGAGACGGCGAACAACGCGCATTGAATCAATTACAACAACAAGCTTCAGACCTGCGAAATCAATTAACACAGCGCAAGGGCAGGGTCGATCAAGTTCATAACCGTCATCAGCAGCTTCAAAAAGAATTGCTCGAATTAGATGACTTGCAACTGAAACATAACGCCGAGCTACAGGCCAATAACGAGAAACGCAATGAGCTATTGATTCAAATTGAACAGATGTCCGAGCAGGATACCGACTTACTCGCTCAAAAAGAAGACTATCAACAAACCCTGAACAGCTCGCGTAATCGATTAAAACAAAGTCGCGAACAGGCACATCAACAACAAATGCAGTTGCAGGCTTTGGAGGCAGAGCATCGTTCAAGCCAGGCTAATATTGAACGCATGTATCAGCAAAGCGAACAGTTTGATCGTCGTTCAGAAGAGCTGGCGACGGCGATAGAAGAAGTGATTGCACCGATTCAGGCGATGGAAGAATCGCTACAGGGTTTACTCGAATCACGTAGACAAAATGAAGTGGCTCTAGGCCAGTCGCAAGAAGCGGTCACTAAGCTCGACAACCAGCAACGGAGTTCCGAAGGTCAAAGAAACACACTTCAAACGCAGGTAGACGAGATCAGAAACAGCCTCGAAGCGCAACGAATGCAATGTCAGGAGTTAAAAATTCGCTGCAATACCGTCGAAGAGCAATTGAAAAAAACCGGTGTTGATCTAACCGAGCTGACAGAAAACCTGAACCCTGAGGCAACGCCAGAGCAATGGCAGCAACAACTCGACGAGATAGCGGCTCGTATCGATCGACTTGGCCCCATCAATTTAGCTGCTATCGACGAGTATCAGGAACAGTCTGAGCGCAAAGTGTACCTCGATGCCCAAAATGAAGATTTAACCTCAGCCTTAACCACGCTTGAAAATGCGATTAAAAAGATCGATAAAGAAACCAGAGATCGATTTAAAGAAACATTTGATCACGTCAATAGCCGTATGGGCGAGCGCTTTCCTAAGCTATTTGGTGGCGGGGAAGCCAGGTTGGAACTGACTGAAGATGACTTACTCAACACCGGTGTCGTCATTATGGCGAGACCGCCCGGCAAGCGAGTCACTAACTTGCAATTGCTCTCAGGTGGAGAAAAAGCATTAACCGCTGTCGCATTGATTTTTGCGATATTCGAACTAAACCCCTCACCCTTTTGCATGCTCGACGAAGTCGATGCGCCACTCGATGATGCCAATGTTGCACGTTTTTGTGCGATGGTGGGCGAAATGTCAGAGCAGGTTCAGTTTATAATGATTTCGCATAATAAAATCACCATGGAATTGGCGCAAAGTCTGAACGGTGTGACTATGCATGAACCTGGCGTATCGCGATTAGTGTCAGTCGATGTCAGCGCCGCAGTGGAATTAGTTGGCGTACAATAGTATCTTTAAATCTATGTATTCGGTTTAGGAACCAAAAAATGGATGCATCAGCATTACGCTGGACAATAGCAATCATCGGCATTGTGCTGCTAGTCGGTATTTATTTACATGGCTTGCACCAGAATCGGTTACGTAAGCGTATTGCGATGGAAACCTTGACTCGCGAAGAAGTTGACTCTGCTTTCATCGAAGATGAAGAGCTACGCGCTGAACTGGACAATCTTAGCCAGATAATGACCGAAACGGATGAACATGAGAGTTACGACAGTATTCAGATTAACCCCGCAAACGAGGCCGATTTAACGCCATTTAAGTTACCGCCGTCCGAGTGGTTTGTCGCAGATATTCTCTCTAGCGTGGCGCCAGACCAACGGGTTAATTATTTGCTTTATCACGCCGACTACCACCTGATGACCAGCGAAGCCGTCGAAAGTGCATTGCGTCTGGTAGGGTTAGTGGCGAACAAAGAGGGGTATATGGAATATCGTCACGAAAATGAGCTGAGCTTTATGATGACTAATATATCAGCGCCTGGCCATTTTATCGATATCGGCAATCCTGAATTTTCTACGCAGGGCTTTAATTGCTTTATCAACCTGCAAACCAATAGCAACCCAGTTGCGTCGTATGAAATGATGCTGAAGAAAATTGATGAACTGGCTCGTTTGCTCAACGTAAAAGTTTACCAACCCAATCACGACCTGCTAACCATTAGTGATGTGACTCGAGTTCGATCAAAGCTCCTTTCTTAATATTAAGCTTAACATTTGGCTTAATTGATACCCTAACTGATAATTATGCCAGTTCTTACAGACACCATCCGTTTTCAAGTCGAAAGACTAAGACAAGAAATCAGCGCGCATAACCATCGTTATTACGGGTTAGATGATGCCAGTATTACTGATCAGGCTTACGACCAACTCTATCGCCAACTGCAACAGTTCGAGCAACAATATCCAGAACTAGAATCTGCCGAATCGCCTACACAAAGAGTCGGTACTGCACCAGCCATTCACTTTGAAAGCGTCGAGCATGAAGTTGCCATGCTGTCTCTCGACAATGCATTCGACGCATCAGAAATGCAGTCCTTCGAGAAGCGATTGAGTGACAGAGTGATCACCAAAGACTCATCCTTACATTACACAGCAGAACCTAAGCTCGATGGTCTGGCCGTTAGTTTGCTCTACGAAAATGGCACTCTAATTCGCGCCGCGACGAGAGGTGATGGGAAAACAGGGGAAAACATCACGGCCAATGTGCGAACCCTTAAATCGATTCCATTGACCCTAAAAGGCGCCCATTTGCCAACTCGAATCGAAGTGCGTGGTGAGGTGTATATGGATCACGCCGGGTTTGATAAGCTCAATAATGATCAACGTCGAATTGAAGGTAAGATTTTTGCCAACCCGCGTAATGCAGCCGCTGGCAGCTTAAGATTGCTTGATTCGCGTATTACAGCCAGCAGACCACTGACCTTTTGTAGCTACGCGATTGGCTGGGTAGAAGATGGATATGGTTTGCCCGATAGCCAGTTTCAACGAATGCAGTATCTAACCACAATAGGCTTGCCAATCAGCCGTTATATCCAACGAGTGATGTCGGTTCAAGGTTGCCTCGACTATCGACAGCAGATACTCGAACAACGTGACCAACTTGAGTTCGATATCGACGGGGTCGTCTTTAAACTGGATGACATCAGCCAACAGCAACAAGCCGGTTATGTTTCGCGAGCACCACGATGGGCGATTGCTTATAAGTTTCCGGCACAAGAAGTGATGACACAGTTACTCGATGTCGACTTTCAAGTCGGTCGAACAGGCGCCATTACCCCCGTTGCCAGGCTAGAGCCAGTCGCTGTCGGTGGCGTTATGGTGAGTAATGCAACGCTCCACAACATGGCCGAAATAGAACGCAAAGATGTACGGATTGGTGATGTTGTGAT
>JBDNJA010000101.1:0-4426 GCA_041688005.1 Gammaproteobacteria bacterium | reverse complement strand
TGATTCAAGACCTGACCAGTATCTTTTTGATACACAAGCAGAATCGCAGCGGCTGTTGGCATTAGCCAGTCAACCATCAACGAACTTAATCGATTTGAAGTTACTCCTAAAATGGAATCCGGACCAAATTTCAGGTTGGTTGCGAAGAGAGAGGGATACGTTAATCAGCTATGAAACTATCTATCAATATATTTGGCGTGACAAGCATTCTGGTGGTCAGTTATATCAACACATACGACGTCAGGGGAAACACTACCAGTCACGCCGTAAGAGCTATGCAGGGCGAGACCACATTAATAATCAAGTCAGTATTGATGTGCACCCAGTCATAGTTGAAGAGAGATCTCCTGTCGGGGATTGGCAAGGGTCACAGTGGTGCACTCATCACGATAGTCGACAGAGCAACAAGCTTTACAGTTTCCAAGCGAATCAATAGTAAGTCGGCTGATGTCGTTACTGCCGCAACGATCGCGTTGCTACCACCTTATAAAGCAGCGGTATTGACGATCACTGCAGATAATGGCAAAGACTTTGCTTACCACGAAAAATGACTGAAGCGCTAGGCGCGGCAGTCTATTTTGCAGACCCTTATAGTTCTTGGCAACGCGGATTGAATGAAAATACAAATGGTCTACTACGCCAGTATTGGCCGAAGAACACCGATTTCAAGCAGCTGACGCCAAGAGCAGTGGCATCTGTGATAGCTTCGCTTAATAATAGACAGATAAAGAAGCTCGGCTATCAAACACCAGTTGATAAAATGGCCAAACACATGGCACGACTAACTGCCTAATTAGTTATGCACTTCAAGGTTCAATCTGCCTCGTAATAACAAAGAGATCTTTCCAATTCACATTTCAATGCTTTCTACAATTCAACTAATCACAGCGTGACGACTCGACAGCACAAGCGAATTCAATATAAACGCAGACACTTATCCTTAGCCATCCGACTTTTGTCCAGAATCACACCGCTGATGCCCTCTGATAACATTAAGGCAGCTCTGCTATCAGGTTCATCCATACTTTCAGTTAAACCTGTAAGAGAAAATTTGAACTATGAATACCGAGCCCCCCTTATTTTCCATTTAAAAACCTATCGCCCTTTGCTTTCGATTTCTGTAC
Organism: Gammaproteobacteria bacterium; assembly: GCA_041688005.1. Lineage (GTDB taxonomy): Bacteria > Pseudomonadota > Gammaproteobacteria. The sequence continues at coordinate 3,302 of JBDNJA010000101.1, read as the reverse complement.
GCAGTCGAACTGCGCTAATGCATTGAATACTACCCCTAGTCCTATGTGGTTAGCATTGCTATTATTGACGGTTTATGGCTTATTGAATCTCTAATTTGATTAGGCTGACTAGGAAATCATTTGATAATAAAGGTTCTGCGGATGCTTAGCCTCGATAAAGAAGTACCATCGCTCGGCCAACAGTCCGGTGTATTGAATCAAAAATGCCAAGGTGCAAATCACTACTGGTGACTCATTACTAATGACCAGCAACAAAACAGGAATGATAAAACCGGCTATCAGAAAGAACCGTCTTGCTAGTTGCACAACTGCTGGGCCATAGGTATGTATAAATGCTCTGGTATTAAAACTACCGCCCATGGCACCCTGTGCTATCTGCCTAATATTAGGGTGATGAATACCGATGGCTGTTTGCAGCGTGCTGGGGCTGCGTAGATTTCTATTCCGGGCCAATGAAGCATATCGCGAGGCCAAAGCTGCGACACTAAGCACCATGGCAGTACCCGATATATAGCCGAAAACCTGTGGATCATGGTAGGCTGACAATGCACTTGCCAGTACAAAACCTGACGCACAGCCCATGAGGATAAAATTCAAGACAGTAAGCGGGCTATGCCATTCTTGTAAGAATTTCAGACAGGTGTAAATCATCGCGGTACAAATAAACAGGACGAAAACGGCGATCATTGCGAAAAAACCAACAACAGTTGCTAGCTCGACTTGATTGCCATTGCCTAGGTTAAACATAATCTGATGATCGCCAGTCAGTTTCAATACACTATAAATAAAAATCAAACCCATCGTTATCGGCAGTGCTATTACCTCGCGTGATAACCACGATGTACGCCACATGGTAGCCGCACGCCATGCACGTTCGGGATGACCCAGATGAAAAAATGATGCGATCAAGCCGCCCACCAATAGCACAAGGCTGATGATGCCGGCGCAACCCGACCCGACTAATACTTGATTCGGTAGGATCAATAGCAGGGAGAGTACCTCGGCGCTGTAGTAGGCCAGAAATAGACCCTGAGCCACGCCAATTAAGGTGGTGAGTAGAATGACAGATATTGCAGGTTTCATAGTTTAGTATTCATCTATATTTTACTTATCAGGGTTATTGACTTACCACGAGGTAGAGTCATCAAGAGTCACTCGAGTCGTTGGCATACGCTGACCTCGATCCTCTTTGTCTAGTGGATTAGACGAGCGCATCAAGTCTTCTTCATGCACTTTAATATCCACTTTTCGTCGAGGTAGATAATGGTTTGCTGCTTGTGTACCCCACTCTGGCATGAGTTGATAGCCATTCGATAAGTTGATTGCTATTGAGGCTTCGGAAGCGGGATCATGAATATCACCGAAAATTCGTGCACTTGTCGGGCAGGCTAAAACACAGGCAGGTTTGCGTAAAGATTCTGGTAGCTCTTCGTCGTATATTCGGTCGACACATAAGGTACATTTTTTCATCACCTTTTCTTTTTCGTCGAATTCCCTGGCACCGTAAGGACAGGCCCATGAACAATATTCACAGCCAATACACAGGTCATAATCGACTAATACGATGCCATCTTCGGGTCGTTTATAACTCGCACCCGTTGGACACACTGGAACACAGGGTGGCTCTTCACAATGCAAGCATGACTTTGGGAAATGGATGGTTTCAGTTTGGGGGAAATCACCTACCTCGAAGGTTTGAACTCGGTTAAAAAAGGTTCCTGTCGGATCAACGCCATAAGGATTCTTATCCGCCATCGGGCCTGCTTCTCCCGATGTGTTCCATTCTTTACAGCTGGTAACGCAGGCATGACAGCCAACGCAGGTATTTAAATCAATTACTAGTGCTAGTTGTGTCATGGTCTACCCCTTTCCCGATCCTTTATTAGAGCCGCCGTTAAGCAATCCCTTTGCAAATGATTGCCATAGGCCGCGAGCGGGTTCCATGCCGGGTACTCGTTTCATCGTGTCGAACTGCGGCGATGTTTCTTTTGGCTCGTCATCACCCGCCTTATAAACACGAACGCGTAAATCGTACCAGGCCGCCTGCCCTGTAATGGGGTCAGAATTCGAATAAAGCCCTTCGCCTTTGCCTGATGCCCCGACGCCTTTACCCATTGGGAGCTCTTCACTGATCAAATGATTCAATAAAAAGCCTTTTTGTGATTCGTTGGCCTTGCCGTCTAATGCCCAACTACCCGAGGCTTTACCAATTGCGTTCCAGGTCCAGACAGTGCCTGGCTCTACCGATTCGCTGAATCGGCACATACATCTGACTTTTCCATGAGCTGATTCAGCCCAGATCCAGTCGCCATCACCGAAACCATTCGCTGCGCCTACGCTAGGACTCATGAACAAATAGTTATGTGCATGAATTTGTCGTAACCAGGCATTTTGAGAATCCCAGGAATGGTACATCGCCATTGGTCGCTGGGTTATTGCATTCAAAGGATATAGATCTTTATCAATGGTCTGCGTTTCCAGTGGCTCGGAATAAAATGGCAACGGGTCAAAGTGTAGCCGCACTCGCTCGCGCAAGTGATCGGGTGGTTGACGTCCTTCTCGTTTACCTTCTGCGGCCAAACGAAATTTTTGAAGTAGTTCAGAGTAAACATGAATGTTAATAGGATCAGTATGTCGAATCAGGCTATGATCTTGCGCCCAGTGCAGGTAACCCCGGTTCCAGTTACGCATGTATTGATAAGACTTTGGCAACTCGTACTGAAAGACACAATCATTCTTCGCGTACATTTCCCATTGATTCGGATTTGGCTCGCCGCGCATAGACTTGTCGCCATTCTCACCGCGCCAGCCAGCTAGAAAACCAATGCCAGAGCCTAATTCGGTTTCGAAGTTAATGACCAGGTCTTTGTAGTCTTTGAATTTACGCGTGCCGTCAAGGTTCATGAACCGTGGCAGTTTAAGCCTTGAACCTAATTCGACAATGACATCTTGAAAAGGTCGACAGTCGCCTTTGGGGGGCACGACTGGCACTCGTACCGAATCGGCTGGACCTTGGAATTCGGAGATAGGTCTGTCGAGCATTGACATCGCGTCGTATCGTTCGAGGTAAGTCGTATCCGGTAATACAATGTCGGCAAACGCTATGGTTTCGGAATGGAAAGCATCGCAGACGATTAGAAATGGGATTTTGTATTCACCATCCTCTCTCTTGTCGGTGAGCATTTCACGAACACGAGTCGTGTTCATCGATGAGTTCCACGCCATGTTCGCCATGAACAACATCATTGTATCGATAGGGTAAGGGTCGCCGCGCCATGCGTTAGTAATCGCATTGTGCATTA
>JBDNJA010000009.1:0-2571 GCA_041688005.1 Gammaproteobacteria bacterium | reverse complement strand
TTCCAGCTACATGGGAACGTAAACCCATTTCCTTGTAAGCTTCTTGAAATTTTATGCCAGAACGAGTCGCTTTAAGCGAATCGAGTGTTTCAATCTTGTTGTTGCCGAGAGGCGAAACTAGCCCCATTCCGGTAATCACTGCCCGTTTCATAAGATCACCTAAAAATCATCTAGAGAAGAAAATAGCCCCACTTTGATATCTTCAGCCACGTAGATCTGCTGTCCATCAGCTAAGACCCTCGCATCTGCAATCCCGAGTACCGTATTTCCTTCCCGTACTCGAGTGATATCAATGTCGTACGTCACTTTACCGGTGGTCGGCAAAACCTGACCCCTAAAAGCAACCTTACCGCATCCGAGTGCCCGACCCGAACCCCAATTGCCCTTCCATGCCAGATAAAACCCAACCAACTGCCAGAGTGCATCCAGTCCAAGACATCCCGGCATAACAGGATCATCGATGAAGTGGCATTTGAAAAACCATAGATCCGGATTGATATCGAGTTCGGCTTCAATCTTGCCTTTGCCCTTTTTACCACCAGTTTCATTGATCTCAATAATTCGATCGACCATTAACATTTCGTCGATGGGTAGGTGCGCACGACCCGGGCCAAATAACGTGCCATAACCACATTGCAGTAACTCTTCTCGGTTAAAACTATGTTTATCCACCAGGGATCGATCAAGCTCACGGACGACTTTTTCGTTACTCATAGACTGTTATTCTTTTTTTTGTAAGTGCGTTCTGTGGGCGAAAAAATTCCATTATACCTTTGTCTTAGTGACAATTGTGTTAATGATATTTGTCTTAATGACATTAAAGAAACCAATTTACCGCTAACGAAAATTTCCGTTGGACCGCGCTGGGGTGTAGACAGGACATTATTACCTGTCATTGCAATTGGCGAAATTATATCATCGCACCTTCAAAATAAAACAAAACAGCAGCGTAATTTCAGCTCTAATGTCAAATTTGGCTTTGCTTTGAATCATCCATTATGCTAATCCGAATATGCTGTTGCGCAACATTTTAAGCCTCTTTTGTACCGTTAGATTCCGCAACATTGCAATTCTGTTGGAGCTGAAACGGCTATTAACTTCTAGTTCTAGAGTCAGATCCGAATATAGGGAACTGAACCTATGTTTTAGATGTCCTAGGCTAATGGAATAACAATAATTAGTAAGGCACCTATATGATACATATTGACCCTCAGGCGGTTGTCCACGAGACCGCCAAAATTGGTGAAAATTGCCACATAGGCCCCTTCTGCACGATTGGCGCCCACGTCGTAATAAGTGACAATAGTCGATTACGGTCCCATGTCGTAGTTGACGCCCACACAAGTATTGGACAGGACTGCGACATTTTCCCCTTCGTGACCATTGGTATCCAGTCCCAGGACACTAAATACGTGCCTAATACCGTTACCTATACAAAAATCGGTGACCGTAATGTGATCAGGGAGTTTGTCAGTATCCATAGCGGCACTGAAGAAGGCTCTGCGACCACAGTTGGAAACGACTGTAATTTACTTGCTCACTCCCATGTCGCTCACAACTGCGCGGTCGGAAACCACGTTGTGATGTCTCACGCTGCAACCCTAGGCGGCCATGTTGTCATCGGTGATCACGCGAATATTGGCGGTCTATCTGCTATCCACCAATTCTGTCATATTGGCCTCGCCTCCATGGTAGGCGGCATGTCTAGAGTCGTTCAGGACGTTCTACCGTTTACTATTGCCGAGGGTTTCCCCGCTCGCATGAGGGTCATCAATAAGGTCGGTATGGAACGCGCTGGGTTTGAATCCTCTGATGTCGCCGAAGTTCGCAAAGCCTTCCGAATGTTGTTTATGCGAGAAATGCGCCTTGAAGAAGCCGTAAAACAAGTCAAAGCTCAATTCCCTGATTCTGCACATGTTCAGGCGATGATTGATGCAATTGACGGCTCTCAAAGAGGCTTAGCACGTCCAGAGTCAGCGATGTTCGAGATCAACGTCAGCGAGTAATTGTCAACGCCCTGCAATTTTGTATATGGTGCGGCATTCGAGATTGACGTGAGTAGAATATGTTCAAAGCAGTATTGTGGGATTTCGGTGGCGTTCTGACCACCAGTCCATTCGAGGCCTTTAACCGCTTCGAGTCGGAAAATGGATTACCAAAGGATTTTATTCGGGGCATCAACGCAATAAACCCTGAAACTAACGCCTGGGCAAAGTTCGAGAGTAACGAAGTGGATGTTGCAACCTTCGATCAACTGTTTGCCGATGAATCACTCACTCACGGCCATGAAGTCAGAGGTCAGGATGTACTGGCACTCCTTTCCGGTAATGTCCGACCTGAAATGGTCAAAGCCTTAAAAATCATTAAGTCTCAAATTCCTGTTGGCTGCATCACCAATAATGTAAAAACAGGCAAGGGACCTGGTATGGCAGGCAATGCTGAAAAGGCCGCTGCAGTTGCTGAAGTCATGGCGCTATTTGATGTGGTCATTGAGTCGAGCAAGCTTGGCATCCGCAAACCAAACCCCGAAATCTATAAATTCGCTTGTGAAGCAATGAAAATCTCACCCGC
>JBDNJA010000100.1:0-3367 GCA_041688005.1 Gammaproteobacteria bacterium | reverse complement strand
GCTTGTCATGGCTCGGTACGGGCGAATCGATTGTTGTCTAGTAGTGAAATGAACGCGCTCTTGCGAGACATCGAACAAACCGAACGCAGTGGACAATGTAACCATGGGCGTCCCACTTGGAAGCAGCTCAGCCTCGATCAGCTCGACAAGTTTTTTAAGCGTGGACAATGAACGTGCTCAGTGAATTGGTAAAATCGAATGCCATTTTCGTTATGGGCGCAACAGCGACCGGTAAGACGGATCTTGCCATTGAAATAGCGCAAAGATTTCCAGTCGAGTTGATTAGCGTCGATTCCGCTTTGATTTATCAAGGGATGGATATTGGCACAGCTAAACCCAGCGCTGAAGTTTTGTCGGCCACACCTCACTTCCTGATCGATATCATCGATCCAGCGCAACACTACTCTGCCTGGGATTTTGTCAGTGACACAAAAAAAATAATCGGGCAAATAACAGGCAGAGGCAATAGGCCACTTTTGGTTGGTGGTACTATGATGTATTTCCACGCGCTAGAACAAGGGCTCAATCAACTACCAATGGCAGATCATTCGATTCGAATTCGATTAAATAGTGAAGCCGAAGTGGCAGGGTGGCCAGCAATGCACCAAAAGCTAGAGGCCATAGACTCGGTCAGTGCCGAAAAAATAAAGCCTAATGATTCACAGAGAATTCAACGCGCTTTAGAAGTGTTTGAGATCAGTGGTCAAACCTTGTCAAGTTTGCAGCAAACCAAAAGCACTAATAATGATATTAACGCCACCAAATTCATTTTGAATGCACAGGACAGGCAGCACTTACATAAACGAATTGAACAGCGGTTTCACTTAATGATGCAGAATGGATTGATTGAGGAAGTTGAACAGTTGAAACGCAGGCCTGACTTAAACCTGACATTGCCATCGATGCGCTGTGTTGGTTATCGTCAGGTATGGCAATATTTAGCGGGTGATTTGAACCAGGATGAGATGATCTTTAAATCGATAGTGGCAACGCGTCAGCTTGCTAAAAGACAAATGACCTGGTTACGCAAACAACCGCAAGAAAGTAACTATGATTGTTTGAATTTGCACCAAAACAAAACAAAAGATGCTATATTCTCCCGACTCAGCGCATTATTTTTGTGAGTAAAAAAAGTTTATGATAGGTCGTGTTCAGGCGTTTAAATTGATTATACGCCAGTATTTATTCTGATTAGGTATTGAAAACAGATTAAAATGCCCCAAATAAAGTTACTTAATAAAAAAAGTCCAATAACGGAGACTAATGATGTCAAAAGGACAAATGTTACAAGAACCTTACTTAAACGCGCTCCGAAGAGAACATGTCCCAGTTTCGATTTTTCTCGTTAACGGCATTAAGTTGCAAGGGCAAATTGAGTCATTCGATCAGTTCGTCGTGCTGTTAAAAAATAACGTGAGCCAAATGGTTTATAAACATGCTATTTCAACCATTGTGCCCGCTCGAAATGTTCAAGTCGAAACACCCCACGATGATGAGGAAGGAAGCGGTAATCAATAAGCGACTCATCATGCAATCGATGGCTGGAGCACGCGTTGTTTGAATTTGAAAGACCACGTAGTGGCGAACGTGCGCTTCTAGTCCATATCAATTTTAATTCTCAGTCGGATCAAGATGATTTGGCTGAATTTATAGAACTCGTTCGTTCTGCCGACGTAGTCGATATTGACGTCATCGTCGGTAGTCGACAACAACCTTCCGCAAAAACATTCATTGGTAAAGGTAAGCTTGAAGAAATCGCAGGGCAAGTCGACGCGCAGGACATTGAAGTTGTTCTATTTAATCATGCGTTAAGTCCCTCGCAAGAAAGAAACTTGGAAGCACATTTGCAATGTCGAGTGCTGGATCGAACTGGTCTTATACTTGATATTTTTGCACAACGTGCCCAGTCCTTTGAAGGTAAGTTGCAAGTCGAGTTAGCCCAATTAAAACACCTTTCTACTCGTTTAGTGCGAGGCTGGACCCACTTAGAAAGACAAAAAGGTGGCATCGGGTTGAGAGGACCAGGTGAAACTCAGCTCGAAACGGATCGACGTCTACTCAATAAGCGTATTAAATACCTGAACAATCGACTCGATAAAGTAGCGCGCCAGCGCGATCAAAGTCGACAGGCGCGTAAAAAAGCCGATATCCCGACGGTTTCTCTAGTCGGTTATACCAACGCTGGCAAGTCGACGTTGTTTAACTGTCTGACAGAATCGAACGCCTATGCGGCAGATAAATTATTTGCGACCTTGGATCCTACGCTACGTAAACTTGATTTAGATGACTACTCATCGGTTATTCTAGCCGACACTGTTGGCTTTATTCGTCATCTCCCTCACGATCTGGTTGCAGCATTTAGGGCCACTTTAATCGAAACACGCGAGGCTGATTTAATACTTCATGTGGTCGACTGTGCAGATGATGACCGTCAGGAAAAAATGTTCGCAGTGAATCAGGTGTTAGAAGAAATTAATGCCAGTGAGACGCCGCAATTGGTGGTTTATAATAAAATCGATTTACCTGATTTCCAGCCCAGAATCGATGTCGATGAAGAGGGGTGTCAATGGCGAGTTTGGGTGTCTGCCCAGAAAAACCTGGGTATTGACGGTTTACTAGATGTGTTAAAAGAGCGTTTTTTCTCCGAGACAGCGAGTTATGCATTGTCCCTCGTCGCGAATGAAGGGCAGATTCGCGCGCTTTTATATGAGCAAGGTGCCATTGAAGAAGAAGTTTATGAACATAATGGCGATATTGCCTTGAAACTTCGGCTTTCACCCACATTTTTGAAACAATTGACTAGAAAATACGGTGTTGCTGAAGAACGTTTCACAAAACGGCTCGATACGCTTGCAGGCGTTGCATAATAGCCATTACAATCCGCACTCAATTGAGTGCTTATAACCAAAAGTTAACTGTCTAATAAGTTATCTAATACCGGAGAATATTTATGCCCTGGAATGAACCGGGTAAAGACAAAGATCCATGGGGGCAGCGTAATAATGACGGCCCACCTGATCTTGATGAGTTACTTAATAATCTAAAAAAGAAATTTGGCGGATTGTTGGGTGGAAAGGGTGGTAATAATAATGGTGCTACGCCTCCGGTTACCCCGGGTAACATCACTGGATTGATTGGTTTCGTCGTTATTGCATTACTTATCGTTTGGTCTCTGACTGGCATTTATATTGTCGACGAAGGTTGGCGTGGTGTAGAAACTCGACTTGGTGCTAAATCTAATGTGACTCAATCTGGGCCACATTGGCATATCCCTTATCCTATCGAAGATGTGGAACTTGTTAATGTTGCTGAAATACGTACCGCGCGACAAGATTCAAAAATGTTAACCCAAGATGAAAATATCGTG
>JBDNJA010000099.1:0-5769 GCA_041688005.1 Gammaproteobacteria bacterium | reverse complement strand
TTATTAATGCGCCAGAACCCCCTCCAGCACCGCTACATTTAGAATTTAATCCGAACGTTAAATTCACTCATGTGAAACATTTATACATTTGATTAAAAACCAAAATTGGTTATACCTTTATTTCAATCCCTATTCAATAAAATACTGGTAAGCATTTTATTGAAAAATGACGTCACCTTAAGCAACAAATACGACACCGTCAAAAATCAATCTGGCCTTACAACTTAAAAATAGAGAGCATTGCTTGCAACCAACACTCCCTATTATCAGGCACTTATTTTGTGTGCTTTGCCTAGTTTGTGACTAGTCAAACTTTGCATAGGCATTGCGTAAATCAACCATTGGATGCCCTTTTGCCATCTGAAACTTCACCAGCAATTCACGCGCAATCATATCCCTGTCCTGCTGATTATCAGGCAAATCGATGTTGGTAGGAATAGTGACCCAGCCATTGATATTTCTATCAAATACAGCCGGGTTACCTTCTTCATAACCCATGTGAACATCTTCCAACCAGTTCAGGTCACTCCATCCCATGACTCCCATATACTTGCGAAGAAAAGGCGTGCAGCGCTCCATATCGGGCACCAGATTTACGTCATAGCGATAACCGATATGCTGACCGATGGTTTTTTCACGTTCAGAATCGATTCCATCGCCTTCGAGAAACTGATCAATATCTTGTGACATTTCTTGTTTTGACATAGTGACCTCCTCCTAGAAGCGTGTCATGTCGGGGCGACCGACGGTATGTTGAGAACCAGCCATCGGTACTTGAGCACAAGCCGAAGCCTCCATAGTCAAAGCGGCCAAATCTTCAGGCTCCAATGAGTGGATGTTTGTCTTACCACAGGCACGAGCAAACAATTGCGCTTCGATAGTGAGCGTATGCAGGAAGTTATAAACGCGCTCAGCCGCCGCATCCGGATCTAGACGTGCACGCAGCTTTGGATCCTGCGTCGCGATACCAACCGGACAACGGCCCGTATGACAGTGATAGCAATAACCTGGCTCGACACCCATTTCATCCTGAAAGTTGGCCTCAGGGATATCTTTGTTACAGTTCATAGCAATCAATGCTGAGTGACCAATCGCAACTGCATCTGCACCCAGCGCAATCGCTTTGGCAACGTCAGCACCATTTCGAATACCACCCGCGTAAATCAACGTGATTTTTCCAGACATGCCGACATCATCGAGCGCCTGACGTGCCTGACGTATTGCAGCGATACCCGGAACACCGGTCTCTTCAGTAGCGAGATGAGGTCCCGCGCCTGTACCACCTTCCATACCATCGATATAGATTGAGTCAGGACTAGTCTTAGCCGCCATCCGAACGTCGTCGTAAACGCGAGCCGCACCCAGCTTTAGCTGAATTGGAATTTGACCATCCGTTACTTCACGCACTTCCTGAATTTTCAATGCCAGATCATCTGGCCCCATCCAGTCAGGGTGTCGTGCTGGTGAACGCTGATCGATGCCAGCGGGTAAAGAACGCATTTCAGCTACCTGATCGGTAACCTTCTGGCCCATCAAGTGACCGCCCAGCCCAACCTTACAACCTTGCCCGATGAAGAACTCAACTGCGTCAGCTAGACGTAGGTGATTCGGGTTAAAGCCGTAACGAGACTGTATGCACTGGTAAAACCACTTGCTAGAGTAGCGACGCTCATCGGGAATCATGCCGCCTTCACCCGAACAGGTAGCAGTACCCGCCATGGTAGCGCCACGAGCCAATGCTGTTTTCGCTTCGTAACTCAATGCACCGAAACTCATACCTGTAATATAAACAGGAATATCAAGTTCTAATGGTTTTTTCGCACCAGGGCCGATGATTGTCTTGGTTAGACACTTTTCACGATAACCTTCTATAACGAAGCGTGTCAGTGTACCCGGCATAAAAGTCAGGTCATCCCAGGTTGGAATTTTTTTGAATAACGAGAAACCACGCATTCGGTAACGACCCAGCTCCGCTTTGACGTGGATGTCGTCCATTACCTCTGGTGGAAAAATAAAGCTTTTCCCGATCCGGTTGGTATCTCTATCTAAAGGTTTTTTAGCCATAATATTTCTCCCCGGTACTTATAGCACTAGCTTCTTTTCAGTCGCTTCTAGGTTATCGTAATTCCACAATTGCTTGCCCGAAGTCAACTTGACCATGTTGTCGATACCATTTGGCGCTTCCATCCCATATAGGTCGAGTTTGCCTTTGAGGTATCTTCTATCCAGATCAGTCATTTCGGTTTCAACGCAGTCAACACCAAGACTGGCAATTTTACCAGCCACATAAATCGTACCGTCATACATGGAATCACCCAGGTTATCACCCGCATCACCGAGGATAATCATACGTCCCCGCTGCATCATGAAACCAGTAAATGCGCCGACTGAACCGCCAACAATAATGGTGCCGCCTTTTTGATCGATACCAACTCGCGCACCCGCCTGACCTTTACACACCAGGTCACCACCACGAATCGCTGCGCCGAATAAAGAACCAGCGTTCTTTTCAATAACGACGGTACCCGCCATCATATTTTCTGCACAGGACCAACCCACGCGACCACTAATACGAATATTGGCACCATCGGTTAATCCAGCGCCGAAATAGCCAAGGCTACCGACAAAGTTCAAATTCAAGCGATTTAAGATGCCGACACCCAGCGAGTGTTTTGCTCTTGGGTTGTGAACCGTAATCGTGCCGTGACCAGACTTCATCAAGTTACGAATCTTGAGATTGATATCGGTTATTTCCATATCAGCGGCATCAAACTCTGCTGATTTATTGGTATCAACCTCATAAGCCCACGGATAGGTAAAGTTTTCTTCTTCAGATGCTGAAAAAAAACGCTGCTGTGTCCGACCTGCTAACTGCTCTTCATGCAGCCCCATATCATGGGACGCCGTAGCTGTACCAGTGGCTGTACTATTAGTTACGCTGCCCATACTTTCACCTCGCTTTGGTAAGGATCCCAGGTATCGATTTCGTGTGGGAAAATACTACGAATAGCCACTTCTTCCGACGCCAATCCTACAAATTCATCACTCTCGTAAAGCACCATTGGCTTTGCCGACATGCCATCTTTTGCCATACCCAGCTGATCACTGGTTGCGACCAGATAGGTAAATACACCGTCGATCACATCAACTGACCGTCGCATAGCACTCTCTAGATCGTCACCCTGGTCAATCGCGTCAGCGATATAAACCGCAATCAACTCTGAATCACAGTTAGACACGAAACGATGACCACGACGCTCAAGGTCACGACGCATTGTCCAATAGTTAGTCAACTGTCCATTGTGTACAACCGATACGTCATTAAACGGATACGCCCAGTAAGGATGCGCAGAACGAATATCAACATCCGACTCGGTCGCCATACGGGTATGACCAATGGCATGGGTACCAATAAAGCCTGGAATACCATACTGTTCAGATACGACAGTCGCGTCCCCCATATCTTTGATTAGCTCTAAAGCTTTACCAACCGATAGAATCTCTACACCTTCAAGGTCTTCCACAAAATCGATTAAGCGCTTTAAGTCGCCACTAAATTTGAATTGATAGCGAAACGCATATTCAGTCGCCTGCTCTTCCTTAGTCACAACCGCGCCAAGCTCTTTAAGACGCGTATCAACCGCAGCACGACGTTCGACGACTTGACGATGGATATCAAATCCTGTTTTCATTTCCTCTTGTTCGGCAACTTTAAAGCGTAACACTTGCTCACCCTCTTGCTCTTTGCCGTAGAGTGCAAAACCAGTAGAGTCCGGCCCTCGATGCTTCAAAGCTTGAAGCATTTTGGTCATCTCACTACCGATATCACTGCTTGCACCACCTTTCCAGATAAGTCCAGCAATACCACACATAAGCTTTTCCCCATTCGTTATCAAAAAATTTTATAAAAATTGCCTTTACCTGACGCCCAAAATATATAAGTTAGGCGTCAGACCCATTGGTTATGGCAAACAGTCGAGATAAGTTTCTAAATCCCAATCGGTAACAGTAGCATTGTACTTTTCCCACTCATCACGTTTGTAATGCTCGTAAACTCTATACATATCGCCAGGCATAGATGACTTGATGACTTCGTCATTTCGAAGTTCTTCCAGTGCATCGCCTAATGACATTGGCAGTTTCTTAACCTGCTTACCTGCTTCTATCGCCACATAAATGTTGCGCTCTTCAGCTTCACCTGGCTCCAACTTATTGTCGATTCCGTCGTCCATTGCTTTCAACAAGGCAGTACCCATCAGGTATGGATTTACCATCGAATCAACTGATCGATATTCAAAACGACCCGGTGCTGAAACACGCAGTGCACAGGTACGATTCTGATAGCCCCAATCAGCAAAAATAGGTGCCCAGAAACCGGTATCCCACAAACGTCTATAAGAGTTAACGGTTGACGAACCAATTGAGGTTAAGGCGGGCAAATGCTTGATGACACCACCGATAGAGTTCAAACCAATAGGGCCTGGCGCACGATCGTCAATTGATGGGTCCGGCATGAACGTATTTTCACCGCCTTCGATATAGGTAAAAGAACCTTCCATACCGGGTAAGGAATCAAAACCAAGATGATTGACAACGTCTTCACCGCCACGCCAGAGTGACATGTTGTGATGACAGCCAGAAGCCGAAACACCCATAAAAGGCTTCGACATGAAACAGGCAATCAAATTATCCTCTCTAGCAACCTGCGCACAGATTTGGCGATAAGTAGTTAAACGATCCGCATTACGTAAAACATCATCGTATTGCGTATTGAGTTCAAGCTGACCTGGTGCATCTTCGTGATCACCCTGGATGATATCGAGACCCATTTGCTGGGAGTACTTGATAACTTTCATGAAAGTCGGACGCAACTCTTCGAACTGATCGATGTGATAACAATTCGGCTTGGTAACACCGCCGTTTGGCTTACCATCTTCGCCGCGTTTCAGCCACATCATTTCAGGCTCTGTGCCACAACGCATGTTCAGGCCGTGCTTATCCTGAAAATCATTATGGATTCGACGCAGGTTACCTCGACAATCTGAAGTTAACGCAGCACCCGGATTTTCTCGCTCTTCACGATTGCGGAACAGGGTACAAAATACGCGACCAACACGCTTATCCCAGGGCAATTGACAAAATGTTTCTGGATCAGGAATACCAACTAGCTCTGAAGATTCGGCGCCATAACCAATATAGTCACCATGTCGATCGACAAATAAATTCGCGGTTGAACCGTAAACCAGCTGAAAGCCCTTTTCTGAAAGACGCTCCCAATGTGCCGAAGGTATACCCTTACCCATGATTCGACCAGTAACCGAAATAAACTGGTAATAAACATACTCAACACCAGTCTCCTTGATCTTCTCGCTTACCTGCTTAACCAGATCAGCGCGACCAGGTGCCTCTACATGTGCTTGTAAATCAGTCATTCTACTCCTCCTCCTAATTATTTAGACATTGACTTATCACTACTTTAATTTTGCACCCATAGGCGCAGAAAAACAGCGTATAGCCGCTACTAGCTCGATCCTTGAAAGTCATACATAGTTTAGACGGAGGTGTCATTGCTTATCTTTATTCTAGCCCGTCACTATAGGAAAACAGTCTACTTTCGATACCAATACGCGAGCAATGGTATACCCATATACTATTCCAATTCAACAAACCTCAAATATATTTTCGACAATTCATCTAACAACTCTCGAAAAACAAGCCTCTCGGCTATCCCATCAGCAGGTTTAAAAGCCATCTTTTAAGAAAATTATT
>JBDNJA010000098.1:0-4179 GCA_041688005.1 Gammaproteobacteria bacterium | reverse complement strand
TTGTTCCATTTTTCACCCTTGCGGCGTGTTTTGCTTAAGGTGGATGCCTACCTACATGGGTTGCGTTTATTTTTGCATTAGGGCCTGTTTCTCAGATTTGATTAGATCAAGTCGCAGACTATGTATTGCTTCACCGAGTGCATTGCCTTCTAGTTCACTCTGGGTGATCTTGCTGATGTCGGCGTTACAGAGCTTATCGGCTAGCTGATTAACGAAGGCTGCCTGAGGGTAGGGATTGTTTTCAAAATTTGTTCGACCGCGCACATCAGCTAAGCAGGCCTGCACCATTTTTTTGAAGCGCTCGGGCTTTCGGAAAACATCGGTCTTAGCAAAGAACTTGAGCAACGTGGCAGGTTTTAGCTCAAATGCTCGATGCACATGAGTGTGATATTCGGTGGTGATCAATGCCAGCTCAGTATGGGCTTTGGGTACCTTCCAGCGTTTGCAAAAAGATTTCACTAATTTCACACCACTTTGCTCGTGGCCGTGATGGCTCGGCAGAATACCGGCGGGCGTGATGGCTTTGCCTAAATCGTGCATGAGTACGGCGAATCGGGTTTCACTATCAAAATTGAGTTCGGCACTTTTTTCTAGCGCCATCATAACGTGAATACCGGTATCGATTTCAGGGTGATATTTGGCCGTTTGTGGCACACCATAAAGGCCGTCTATTTCAGGAAACAAAGTGGCGAGAACATCACATTCACGCAATGTCTCGAAGAATATGGAGGGATTTTTTTCACCGAGTGCGCGTGACATTTCTGACCAAACGCGTTCGGCTATCAGCGAACCTAGCTCACCACTTTGACCCATCTTGCGAATCAGTTGAATGGTTTCTGGTGCCAGTTTAAACCCAAGGTGGTGGAACCGGGCGGCAAATCGGGCGACTCTCAAGACACGCACAGGGTCTTCGACAAAGGCATATGAGACGTGGCGAAGGATGCGCTTTTCGAGATCGGCCTGACCGCCGTAGGGGTCGATCAAGCCACCGTTTTTATCTTCTGCAATGGCATTGATGGTTAGATCACGACGCGATAAATCCTGCTCGATAGTAATAGTCGGGTCAGTATCAAACTCGAAGCCATGATAACCAGGACCGGTTTTTCTTTCGCTACGCGCGAGTGCGTATTCCTGTTTTGTTTTTGGGTGCAAAAAAACAGGGAAGTCTTTACCAACCGATTGATATCCAGCCTTTCTCATTTGCTCGACAGTTGCGCCAGTAACAACCCAGTCGATGTCGGTGAAAGGCAGATCGAGCAAACGGTCGCGAACACAGCCACCTACCTTGTATGTTTTCACTGCTTTGTCTTCATTGCTTTGGTTTTATGCCTGCGTTGTGGTTAAAAGAATGATCTTGTCTGAAATCATCGTAGTGTTTATTGCGGTTGAATAAAATGCTGATGTTCTGAATATATTGCGTCAGACTGGTTGTGCCATGATCACTGTTATCGCAAACGCTTGGTGTTTGCAGCGAGCGATAATTATCCATGGTGAACAGCTTGCCAGGCAAGTTTTGTAACACCAAGGCTTGCAGTTTTGAAAGTCCATTACTCAAAGGAACGATGCGGCAGGACAGCCCCATCGATTTTGTAATCAACTCTAAAATTTGTTTTAGGGTAAATACTTCTGGACCACAAAGTGGGTAGCGTTTGCCATGGGTTGCTTTGTCATCAATAGCATCGGCTACTCTTGTGACTAAATCTCCAACGAAAATGGGTGCGAATTTGCTATTGGCGCAAGCCAATGGAAAGAAGCCAATGCAGTGTTTTAAGATGCCAGAAAATTGATTGATGAATTGATCATTCAGGCCAAACACAACTGACGGTTGAAAGCTGGTGACATGCAGGTCTTTTTGACCAAAGGTATGGAGTAAATTTTCACCTTCGCCTTTGCTTCGCAAATAAAGACTGGTGCCACGGGCTTGATCAGCACCAAGCGCACTCAGGTGTAATAGGCGTTTGATTTTGTTGTGGGTGCAGGTTGAGACTAATGTCTTAATAAAATCGACATGCACTTTTCTAAAGTCTCCTTTTTTGCGTTCGTGCAAGATACCGATCAAGTTGATGACGGCATTTTGATTTTGACATAGCCTGTCAAGCTGAATGTTATCAAGCACATTCGATTCTACCACTTGAATGTTGGAATGAACCGATAGTGCTCTGTGTCGATGTGGTCGCCGACATGGGATGGTCACCAAATAGCCTTGATTCGCGAGCGCAAAGGCTAATTGTTGCCCAATAAAGCCGCTGCCACCTAAAAGTAATACTCTATTGAAATGCATTCAGGAATAGTCTCAGCTTTGTTGTGGTTTGCTTTTATTGGCGTTATGGCCTTGTCGGCGCTGTGGCGAACGTCCATTGGGATTCCTTTTGCCATCTGTAGCATGCTGTGGTGGTTTCGATTTTTTCATTCGAACCGGTGGTAAAGGCGTTGCGACCAGTTCATTGCTGATGGGCATGGTTGGCAGTGAGGTTTTGATATAATGCTCGATATCCATTAAGTTCATTGCATAGTTTTCGCAGGCAAAGCTAATAGCGGCACCTGAGTTGCCAGCACGCGCAGTTCGCCCGATACGATGTACGTAATCCTCACCCTGATCGGGCAGGTCGTAATTGAAAATGTGAGTGACATCGGGAATATGAAGTCCACGAGATGCGACATCAGTTGCCACCAGGATTGAATATTCACCTTGATGAAATTTTTTCAGCAGGCTTTCACGTTTGCTTTGCTGTATGTCACCCGAAATGACGGCGGCCTCAAGGCCATTACCCTGTAGATATTCCCAAATTCGGATTGTGGTGTGTTTGGTGTTAGCAAAAATAATGCTACGTTCGGGTTTTAGCTGTTTGATTAAACCGATTAATAAGGGAATTTTCTCCTGATTGGAGGGGTGGTAAACCGTTTGTGCAATGCGTTCTACTGCTGGTGTATCGGATTGAATCTGAACCAGCTGTGGTTCATTCATATGCTCGTAAGCCAGTTCTAGAACCTTATGTGCCATGGTGGCAGAAAATAACATGTTCAATCGTTTCTCAGGTTCAGACAGGCGGCGCAGCATGAAACGTACATCCTGGATAAAGCCCATGTCGAACATACGATCCGCTTCGTCGAGAATCAGCACTTCGACTGATTTTAAGTTGAATAATTTCTGTTTGAAAAAATCGATCAAACGGCCTGGCGTACCGATGAGGATATCAACACCTTCGTCAAATTGTTGCTTTTGCTGTTCGTATGCTTTGCCGCCGTAGCAAATGGCGAGTTTTAGCGGTATATCGACTAGCAACGCACTAGCATCGGTATGAATTTGTAATGCCAGTTCGCGGGTAGGGGCGAGTATTAAAGCCCTTGGTTTGCCAGGTGAGGCCGCGCCTTGATCAACCGACAATAGTTTTTGCGCACAGGCGAGTAAGAAGGCCATGGTCTTGCCAGTGCCTGTCTGCGCCTGACCCGAGACATCTGTGCCCTCTAATAATAACGGTAGAGACTCGGCCTGGATGGGCGTGCAATGTTTAAAGTTTAGCTTTTCCAGAGCGGCCAACAGCCGTGCATCCAGTGCTAATGAACTGAAATCAATGTCAGTTAAATGTTGGTCACTCATGGTTTTGGGGTGTACTCTGAAGTATTGCAAACGACTATAGTAGCAAATTGTAAAATAATCTGCGCTGTGATTTGAAAAATGGGTCAATCATCCATATATAGTTTGTTGAGAGTCATTGACTTGCAAAGTTCTTATGTATTTTGGAATTAGCAGTTGTTGACAGTTAAAACTGATAATATTAAATTGGCTATCGATTTGGTCTACCCTTAGTTGATTAGCCTATAGTTCGGAGAAACACGTGAGTGATAAAATTATTTACCTTTCAGATGAAAGTTTTGAAGCTGATGTACTGCAAGCAGACGGTCCTGTCCTAGTCGATTACTGGGCTGAATGGTGTGGTCCTTGCAAAATGATTGCGCCAATTCTGGAAGAAATTGCCACTGAGTATGATGGGCGTGTAACAGTTGCCAAGCTCAATATTGATGAAAACGCCGATACGCCACCTAAGTACGGCATTCGAGGTATCCCTACCTTGATGCTGTTTAAAGCCGGCGCTGTTGAAGCAACTAAGGTTGGTGCGTTGTCAAAGTCTCAATTAACTGCTTTCATCGATAGTAATATCTAGGGCATCTAAAAATGCA
>JBDNJA010000097.1:0-12121 GCA_041688005.1 Gammaproteobacteria bacterium | reverse complement strand
CGTTTGCTACTCATCTATTGGAGCGCGGTGCTGATATTCGTACTGTTCAAGCACAATTGGGGCATAGCGATGTTAAAACCACTGAAATTTACACGCATGTAATAGGCCGAGGTGGTGACGCGGTTATTAGCCCACTTGAAATTATATTAGATTCTAGCAATTTCTAATTTTTCCATTTTCAAGCTTCAACGCAGGGTATAATCTGCATCCCATTTTTGCAGGTTAAGCCAACATGTCCGATGCCCCTCTTATTGTTGAAACAGGATCAAACCCACCCGATAGCTGTGTTATCTGGCTACACGGCCTTGGTGCCGATGGGCATGATTTTGAACCTATTGTGCCTGAGTTAGGTTTGAGTCCTGATTTGAATGTTCGTTTTGTTTTCCCGCATGCGCCGATGATTCCAGTGACGATTAATCAGGGCTTTGTGATGCGTGCGTGGTATGACATTGCTGCGGCTGATATTGCCGAGCGGCAGGATGATGGTGGTATTCGTGCGTCGCAGGCTTTGTTGGTTGAGCTGATTGAAGCCCAGATGGCTCAGGGTATTGATAGCGCTCGAATTGTGTTGGCTGGGTTTTCTCAGGGTGGGGTGATTGCGTTACAGACGGGGTTGCGCTTTAACAAACCGCTAGCGGGCATTATGGCTTTGTCGACTTATCTGCCGTTGGCTGAGACGCTGGCCGATGAGAAGAGTGAGGCGAACAAAGCGATTCCTATTTTTCTGGCGCATGGTTCTGCTGATCCGGTGATTGCGGTCGATTTGGCTTATAGCGCTCGCGGACAGTTGGAAAAACAGGGCTATCAACCTATCTGGCACGAGTACGATGGTATGCAGCATAGTGTTTGTGCCGAGGAGATTGAGCACATGAGTCGCTGGCTTGGAACTGTTTTGGCCTGATTGCTAGGAGGTTATGGCCTCCTAGTTAATGATCACCTTGATAAGCTCTGTCTTGATAGATGCTTTCTCAATAAGACTTATGCGGTGGCGATCTTCATCTCTACTGCGGCTTGTAATAAGCCTGTTATCAGCGGGTGAATCTGATTCTTCAGCGCCGACCTTTCGGGTTGAAAGGCGGTGCCAATAAAGAACCGATGTTGTGGTATCAATTTGCAGTGCGTCGGCGGCCAGGCCAATGGCCAATGGTATGGCTTGATGCGCGGTGATGGACTCGTTGTGATCACCGATTAATGCGATAGAAATTTTCATAAGTAGAACCTGTTTTGGTGTCTGGATGAAGTTCAGCTTTTTCTATAAAGTATCAATACCACCTAATTACTAGCCATCATTTTACGACAAGCATTTACCTGAAATCGAACCTGCGCTGGTGCGGTGCCACCAAGGATATCTCGTGCATTGACCGAACCTTCGAGTGATAGCACATCAAATACATCGTTTTCGATACGGCTATCGAAGGCCTTTATTTCGTCGAGGCTAAATTCGCTTAGGTCTTTACCTTGCTCGATGCCGGAGGCTACGGCACTGCCGACGACTTCGTGCGCATCCCGAAAGGGCAGGCCCTTATTGACCAGGTAATCGGCCAGGTCGGTGGCGGTGGCATAGCCTTGTTTGGCGGCGGCGTACATGCTGCCGCGGTTTACTTTTAGGTTTGGCACCATATCGGCAAATGCGCGTAGGCTGCCCTGCAATGTGTCGAGTGTATCAAATAATGGCTCTTTGTCTTCCTGGTTGTCTTTGTTGTAGGCCAGTGGCTGCGACTTCATGAGCGTCAGCAAGCAGACTAGATGCCCATTCACACGGCCTGTTTTACCCCGCACCAGCTCGGGTACGTCGGGATTTTTCTTTTGCGGCATGATCGACGAGCCAGTGCAATAACGATCAGGTAGTTGAACGAAGTTAAATTGCGCAGTTGACCAGGTCACCATCTCTTCTGCCATTCGCGACATATGCGTCATGCAAATAGCCGCAGCGGCACAAAATTCAATTGCGAAGTCTCGGTCACTAACGGCATCTAACGAGTTTCGGCTGGGTGCATCAAAGCCCAATAACTTGGCGGTGTAGTCGCGATCTAGCGGGTATGAGGTGCCCGCCAAGGCAGCTGAGCCGAGCGGCATGATATTCATGCGGGTTAAGCAGTCTTGCAGTCGGCTATGGTCGCGGTCGAGCATTTCGAACCAGGCCAGCATGTGATGCCCAAAGGTGATCGGTTGGGCCACTTGCATGTGGGTGAAACCCGGCATTATGGTGTCGGCTTCACGTTCGGCCAAGTCTAACAAACCGGCCTGAAAAGCACGTAGCTGTAATAGGCATTGATTGATTTCGGTGCGCAGGTAAAGCCGAATATCGGTGGCGACCTGGTCATTACGTGATCGGCCTGTGTGCAACTTCTTGCCGGCATCGCCTATGATTTGGGTGAGACGTGATTCGATATTCATGTGAACGTCTTCGAGTCCGACTGACCATTCAAACTCATCATCTTTAATTTCTTGCTGAATTTGCGCCATGCCATTCTCGATAGCGCGGTGCTCTTCATCATTCAACAAGCCAATTTTATGCAACATTTTGGCATGGGCGAGTGAGCCCTCGATGTCGACCATGGCCATACGCTGGTCGAAACCAACCGAGGCGGTGAAGGCTTCTACGAAAGCGTCAGTGGGTTCGTTAAATCGGCCACCCCACATGCGGGAATCTTGTTTACTCATAATTAACATCGTTTGTTTGGTTAGTCTGTAGTGGACAGCGTTAGCGCGCATGTCCAAGAATTGTCTATACTACCAAATGCCTGACATGGATGGTATTCAGACGGCGAGGTATTAATCGAGGACGCACTGAAAGCACTCGAAATAGAATTCGGCGGCCGCTGCTATCGTATCCACTGTAATGCCCTCATTAGCCTGTCTCGTGTGAAGGGTTTAATGGCCGAGAATGATGGTCATTACGTCAGCTTTCAAGGTATCGACAATACCCTCGAAGTGAGCCGTCGGCCTTTATCCAGTGTCCGAAAGATGATTAAAAATATGTGAAGGTTGTTTATAATCATGCCATTCGACGCTATTACGTGTTGCGCTCAGTAGTCACAAAAATTTATAATCCAGGTATGAAAACATCCCTCACCGAACTGCGTATCGCAACACGCAGCAGCTTGCTTGCCCTATGGCAGGCTGAAGAAGTCTCTCGCCGTCTAGGCTTACTCTATCCCGATCTCAAGGTAACCCTGGTGAAGATGGTTTCCAGGGGGGATGTGTTAATCGATTCACCACTGGCAAAGATTGGCGGCAAGAGACTTTTTGTTAAAGAACTTGAAGCCGGCATGCTCGAAGGTAAGGCCGATATCGCGGTTCATTCGATGAAAGATGTACCCGTCGGCTTCCCGGCAGGGCTGGAACTGGCAGTCATCATGGAACGCGAAGACCCGCGCGATGCTTTCGTCTCCAATCAATTCGACTCATTGGCCGAGATGCCCGCGGGCAGTATCGTTGGCACCTCTAGCCTGCGTCGCCAATGCCAAATTCTCGAAGCCTATCCACAGCTTAAAATCAACTGGGTGCGCGGCAATGTAAACACACGCTTACGCAAACTCGACGATGGTGAATACGATGCGTTAATCCTTGCCAGCGCCGGACTCAAACGCCTCGGATTAGAGTCGAGAATAAAAGTCGCTATCGCACCAGAAGATTGCCTGCCGTCGATAGGACAGGGTGCCGTCGGCATTGAAGTGCGCAGTGATGATAATGCGGTAAAGCAGTTGCTCGCGCCGCTGGCTGATGCCGATACCACCAATCGCATTACTGCCGAACGTGCATTGAACAAAGCACTCAATGGCGGCTGTCAGGTGCCCATTGCCGGATTTGCGCTGTTGAATAATGGTGAAATATATTTACGCGGCCTGGTCGGTGAGCCGGATGGCAGCGTCATGCTACGCGCCGAAATTACTGGGCCGGTCGAACAGGCGGCCAGCCTTGGTGTGCGCGTCGCCGAAGATCTACTGGCGCAGGGTGCGGGTAAGATACTGGCCAATCTACCCGAATAATTTTAGAGACTCGCAGTGACACTACATTCCTCAACGAGTGGTTTAACACTCAACCATCAAGTGATTCTCAACACTCGTCCAGCGCATCAGCAGACCATTTTGAATAAGCTACTCGAATCGCAGGGCGCGACAATACTGAGCTTTCCCAGCATCGAGATAGTCGATTGCGACGCCACAGCCTTCCACCTCGGCCTGATACAAAATATCCAATATTATCATATGGCGCTATTCGTCAGCCGCAATGCGGTTGAAGGCGCCTTTCGTTTTTTGCAGGCTGATCAACTCCCACCTGACTTGCAGTTGGGTGTCATCGGAGAAGGAACCTACCAGATGCTGGCTAAGTACGTCACTAATCTCGACTCGTGTTTAATCCACAACCCTGATCCAGGCACTGAAACCTTCAATAGTGAGGCCTTGCTCGCTGCATCTAATTTGCAGCGGGTAGCGGGCCAAAATATCCTCATCTTCCGCGGCCAGCAGGGCCGAACCCTGCTGGGCGACGAACTGTGCACGCGGGGTGCGAGCGTGAGTTATTGTGAAGTTTATCGTCGTCAAATACCCAGCTATGATACCGATTTTTACCAACAGCTGTGCCACAATCACCCGCCGACAATCGCCGTATTTACCAGTACCGAAGGCATGCAAAACACGATGAAAGCGGTCGATAGCCTCTCCCTTAGCTACCTATTAAAGACGCCATGGCTTTTGATCAGCGAAAGAATGCGTGAATCGGCTGTAAATCTGGGACATAATGCGAGCATCATTATTGCCAATAATGCGAGTGATCAAGGCATTCAACTGGCGATTACCGAATGGGCAAGTGAGCAAGCAGTCTGGAATCTATGAGCAAAAAAAAATCACCCAATAAAGAAAATCCACCTTCTGCTGATGAGATTAAGGCCGATCCAGCAAGGGCCGATGTCGTTAAAGACGAAGCCATTGTCCCTATCCCTGTCAACGAGCCTCCTGTTATCGAGACCTCGGCTCAACCTGACAGCGACGGTCAAAAAACAGTGTCGCCCGAAAAATCAGCAACACCAGTACAAAGCGACGACCCCGCTAGCTCGACAGAGGTAAAGCCAACCGAAAAAACAACTAGCTCCCCGTCTGACGACAACAAGCAGGCCGACACGTCAAAAGTAAAACGTGGCTTTCCTTTTTTAGGGTTGTTCAATTTACTGTTGATCATTGGGCTTATGGCTGCCGTCTTCTACTACTGGCAAATGCAGCAAAAAAGCGAAGCCGAGAAACAAGCCTTACTCTTGGAGTTACAAACTCAAATCGATAAAAAAGCCGATTTAGGACAGGTACAAGCGCAGGTACAAGCACAGTTCTCATCGCTGAAATCCCACATTGGCAGTTCAGAGTCACGCATCGATGCCCTGCAACAACAGCAGCAAGCACTACAGAATTCGACCAAAAAATTATTCGACCTCTATGGCCGCAGTAAAAGTGACTGGCAATTGTCAGAAGTGGCTTACCTGTTGCGTACTGCGCAACATAAGCTCGCACTCGAAAACGACTTTGAAGGGGCTGCGTTAACCTTGCAGGCCGCCAGCGACAAGATAGCCACAACCGCTGACCCTGGATTATTACCCGTTCGAGTATTGATCAGCGAAGAAATCGCCGACTTAAAAACCCGAGCCAGACCTGACCTGGTCGGCATGACGTTATTACTGTCGCAGTTAAGTCAGCAGATTCAGGTGCTCAAGCCTGGCTATCAGGCAGACATAAAGGTCACCAATACCCTTACAACGCCTACCGAATCTACAGCTGCCGATGCAGCCATCGGAAAGAAAATAACCTCATTTTTCACTTCTCTAATCACGGTCAAGCACAATACGGCTGAGCCAACCACAAACAAAGCGCTCATCATCAATATCGAAGAAATCATGGACAGTAATTTGAAGCTCACGCGCTGGACCGTTCTTGAGCGAGACGACTTTCAATACCGCCAGTTAATGCTCGAGAATATTCGTTTATTCAAACAATATTACGATCTTGATGATGCAGCCAATAGTGACTTTTATTCTCAATTATTGCAGCTTCAAAAATCAGTCATAAAACCAACCAAACCGACTATCGACGGATCATTGCAATTGCTCAATAACATCATAAGCCAACGCCAGAATGCGCCAGGTGTGAATAAGATCTCGCCAGAGGCACCCGGATCAGTATCACCAGACACAGTAAATGAGGCCGCTGACAATGTTTAAATTTTTGATTGGACTACTCATACTCGTCATTGTTGTACTCGGCGGAATTTTATTCGTTAAGGAAGACCCTGGTTTTTTATTAGTCAAATATGGAGATTACTCGATAGAGACCAGCCTGGCGTTTGGCATTATCGCCGTGGCAGTTATTGCACTACTGGTACATTTCGTTTTTAAGCTCATCGCTGGAATCTGGCTCCTACCCTTGTCGGTCAAGCGTCAGTCACAGAACCGTCGATTCACAAAAAGCCGAAAGCTGCTCAATCAGGGATTGATCGACCTCGCCGAAGGCCGTTTTGTACAAGCTGAAAACAACTTAATCAAGCTGGTTGATTATAGTGAAAACCCCTTGCTGCATTATCTAGCTGCCGCACGGGCCGCACAACAGCTGGGCAAGCATGACGCGCGCGACAGCTACCTAAAGGCAGCGCACGAAGCAAAGCCAGAAGCCGAAATTGCTATTGGCGTGACACAGGCCGAGCTACAATTAGCGCACCATCAAAATGAACAGGCACTCGCGACGCTAACCCATTTGCGCAGCATCGTCCCCAGACATGATCACTTGATTCGATTGATCGCTAAAGTTCATTACCAATTAGAAGACTGGCGTGCTCTTGCAGAATTACTGCCCGCCATCCGCAAGAAAAAACTGTTCAAGGATGATCGATTAAAGGTCATGGAAACGGTCGTTTATAAAGGATTTCTTGACATCAGTGCAGATACGGACAACCAGTCTCGTCTCGATTTTGCCTGGGATAAAGTGCCAAAAGTGGTACAGGCAGATGCCGACATTTTAATACACTGCGTCGGGCTCTATAACAAAGCGAACTGGCAACTTGCCGGTGCAGAGCAACTGATTGTTCAATCACTCGACCGACAATGGCATGATGGATTAATTGAAACCTACGGCGAACTTAGCAGCAGTGACGCCACCAACCAATTGAAACAAGCGGAGAAATGGCTGGCAGATTACGGTGAAAACGAGCAGCTGCTACTCGCACTGGGTCGAATTTGCATCCGTGCAAAATTATGGGGCAAGGCTCAGGGCTATCTAGAAGCCAGCATCGGCGTCAACGCAACGCCTGCGGCCTGTTATGTGTTAGCTGAATTGTTTAGCGAGCATTTACAACAGCAAGATAAATCCTCTGAGTACTATAAGCAGGGCCTAGAATTAAGCCTTTAGGGCATCTTTAAAAATGCACTCCTATCGAGACCAACCGATGATAATCTATGATAAAAAAGCGGCTCAGGACATCGAACTCAGCTACCAAACGCCGGAGATAGTTCGGCAACGAATTCAAACCATCGAAGCACTCGCATTGCGCGCAGGCGAACAGGTACTCGATGCCGGCTGTGGCACAGGCCTGCTAGTACATGGCATGTCCAGCACGATAGGCTCGCAAGGTAGAATTATCGGTGTCGACTTTAGCAATGACATGCTAGAGCTGGCAAAACAGCGCTGTGCCGAAATGGCTAATATTGAGTTACAACAAGGGTCGGTGACCCAACTTGACTTCGCCGATAATAGCTTCGATGCTGCTAGCTGTATTCAAACGCTGTTGTACGTGGATGACGTCGAAACTGCACTGTCCGAATTGCACCGAGTGCTCAAGCCCGGCGGACGTGTTGCCATCCTCGAAACCGACTGGCGCGGCGTTGTGCTCAATAGCTCTGATGACGTCATGACACGTAAAATTCTTGACGCCTGGGACGCTGCCGTCTCTAGCCCTAACCTGCCAGTTAAACTCACACCCTTACTCAAAAAGCTAAACTTCAGTGCGGTTAAAACAACGGCTATTCCGATTCTAAATACAAGCTATTCGGACGTTAATTTTTCATCTGGTATGTTGGAGTATTTCTCGACCTACGCGGTTAAAAATAATGTCATCACAAAAGAAGAAGCCGAACTCTGGATCAGACAAATCCGCGGCCTGTCGAAAACAGAAGCTTATTTTTTTTGCGTAAATCGGTTTCTATTTACAGCCGTAAAGGTTGGCTGACACCCCTAAAAACATTTTTCCAAGGTGTATTCCATGACTCATTACTATTCGGGCAACTGCCACTGCGGTGCTATAAAATTTTCATACAACGGCGAAGAAATCAAAAAAGGACTACGTTGTACTTGTTCCATTTGTACTCGTAAAGGTGCCATTATGTCGGCAGAGGTAATCCCGACGGAAGCCCTCAAAATTGAGGCCGATGCAAACGACATTGGCCTTTATCAATTTGATAACAAAATTGCCAAACATTACTTTTGCAAAACCTGTGGCATCTACACCCATAACGAAACAGTGCGTATGCCTGGGCACATGCGGGTCAACCTTGGCTGCATAGAAGAAGTCGATACATCTAAACTAGAAATTTTATTATTCGATGGTAAAAAATTACTTTAGAATTCAGCCCAATTTTTAGGAGCCAACCGTGACGAATGTAAAAAAACAGAAACAAAATATTCTGGTTGTTATGGCCGATCAACTCACGGCTCTCGCACTTGGTTGCTACGGTAATTCGACCGTAAAAAGCCCAAACATCGATCGACTGGCAGCACAGGGTGTTACCTTCGAATCAGCTTATAGTAGTAGCCCGCTATGTACACCGGCCAGATACGCTTTCATGACTGGTCAAAACATATCGCAATGCGGGGGTTACGACAATGCCGCTTACATGCCCTCGACCATGCCAACCTTTGCCCACTACCTACGATTGATGGGCTACAAAACCTGCCTCTCCGGTAAAATGCATTTTGTGGGGCCGGATCAACTTCATGGGTTTGAGCAACGTGTCACCACCGACATTTATCCCGCCGATTTCGGTTGGATACCCGACTGGACAAACCCCGACGAACGCATTGACCTGTGGTATCACAACATGTCGAGCGTTCAACAAGCTGGGGTATCTGCCATCACCAATCAATTCGCCTATGACGACGAAGTGGGTAAGCAGGCACAACGCGTGATCTATGATCACGCACGCACCGAAGACAACAGACCACTCTGCCTGGTAACCAGTTTCATTCATCCCCATGACCCTTACGCCACACGACAAAAATATTGGGGTTTGTACGACGATGTAGACATTCCAATGCCAACCGTGCCACGCCCATCAGCCGATCAACAGGACGCGCACAATAAACGACTAGAGAAAGTCATCGACCTTGATGCGATTGATGTCAGTGATGACGAAATCATCAATGCCAGACGCGCCTATTACGGCAACGTATCTTATGTCGACGAATGGGTTGGGCGGCTACAGGACACACTCGAAGAATGCGGCATGACCGAAAACACCACCATCATCTTCACCTCCGACCACGGCGACATGCTGGGTGAATTCGGGCTCTGGTACAAAATGTCTTTTCGTGAATCATCCTGTCGTATTCCGATGATTATTCACAACCCGAAACGCTTCGACGCAGGCCGAGTATCGCAACCCGTCGCCCAGGTTGATATCTTACCAACACTGATCGACCTAGCCGCAGAAGGTACCGGTGCAACCAAACCTGACGCTATCGATCCGCTGAATGGTCGATCACTGATACCCTTATGTGATGGTGATGCAAGCAACGACCCGAATAGCTGTGTGAGTGAATATCTAGCGGAAGGCACTGGCGCACCGATGTTAATGATCCGTCGCGCACAGTATAAATTTATCAGCTGCATGACCGATCCAGATCAATTGTTTGATTTGGAACTAGATCCGAACGAGCTGAATAACCTTGCCGGAGGTGAACCTTCGCAGCTACTGGAAGATTTCCAGTCAGAAGCACAATCCTACTGGAATGCTGAATCGCTACAGCAAGCAGTCATTCACAATCAAGCACGACGTCGGTCAGTTCACGCTGCATTACGAGTCGGTCAATATCAAGGCTGGGATTACAATCCACCGAGTGATGCTTCGCAACAATATACACGCAGTCATATGGATTTGACGAAGTTTGATATTACTTCTCGTTTTCCCAGGCCTAAGCCTTTCACGCCACGTTAATTGGAGATAGGCAGATACGAGGGGAGGGAAATTAATTGGCATTAGTTGAATGCGACTAAGCGACAAGGCTCAGTTGCCTGAATTTGACACCACTGGCTTCTCTCGCTTTGAATTTTATTGGTAGTAGGTGCGCTAATGACTTTCTTGATCATCGCTCCGTCGATTTGATTACAAGCTCGATGACCTGGTTTGTACCATTGGGGTAGGTGTCAATTACTACCCGAGCCAATATTAGAACCGCCTGCTCAATTAACCGACGAACTCAAGCGCCTACGGATTCCTCTGCGTCATGTTGAACCCATCAAAATTGGCAACATTCTAATTCTTCAATAGCATTACGTCCTAACCTGGCGCAACAGCCTGTCGGGTCAGATTCAGTTATCTTGAATGAATGCTCAGTAAATTAAAATTGACTGACTATTAGTGGTCTTTTATCGTGTCTGTAGAATTCGATTAAACAACCTATTACCATCCTGTGACAATACCCAGAGAGAAATAATGACTGATAACAACTACAACTTTATTGCTGGCGAGTGGGTTGCTGGTGCTAGCGAAGTCGCAAACATTAACCCTTCTGATCTTTCCGACACCATTGGCATGTATGCGCAAGCAGACAAGTCACAACTCGATCTTGCACTGGATGCAGCCCAATCAGCTCAAATCGAATGGTCGAAAGTAGGCCTCGAAAAACGCTACACTATCTTAATGAATATCGGCAACGAGTTGATTGCCAATTGTGAAGCACTCGGTACGTTACTAGCGCGTGAAGAAGGCAAGACGCAACCTGAAGGTAAGGGTGAAGTGTATCGTTCTGGCCAGTTTTTCACCTATTATGCTGCCGAAGTATTGCGCCAATTGGGTGAAAATGCTGAATCTACCCGTGATGGTATCGAAGTCGATGTGCGGCGCGAGCCTGTTGGCACCGTCGCTATTATCTCGCCGTGGAATTTCCCGATGGCAACGGCATCATGGAAGATTGCACCAGCACTGGCATTCGGTAATGCGGTTATCTGGAAACCAGCCAATATCGTGCCTGCATCCGCCGTTGCGCTGGCTCGCATCATAGAAAAACAAGGTTTACCCAAAGGTCTGTTCAACTTGGTGATGGGTGCGGGAAGCCAAATTGGTCAGCAGTTAATCGAAAGCCCAATGGTGAATGCCATCAGCTTCACTGGCTCTGTGCCTGTGGGACGCGAAATAGCTAAAACAGCGGTCGGTAACTTCACTAAAATTCAGCTCGAAATGGGGTCTAAAAATGCGCTGGCTGTCATGGACGATGCGAACCTTGATACCGCTCTCGTCTGTGCGCTAGGTGGCGCGTTTGGCAGCACAGGTCAAAAGTGCACTGCCTCGTCTCGACTGGTTGTACACGAATCTATTCATGATGAGTTTGTCGACCGACTAGTTGCAGGTGCGGAGGCCATGGTAGTCGGCCATGCACTGGAAGCGGGCACTCAAATTGGGCCTGTTGCGAGCGAAGTTCAATTAGCTCAAAACCTGGCGAACATCGAATTGGCGAAGAAGGAAGGCGGCGAACACCGCTGTGGTGGCGAGCGTGTCGAACGCGCGACCGAAGGTTACTTCATGACCCCAGCGGTATTTACCGGTACCAGCAATGATTGGCAAGTTAACCGCGAAGAATTATTCGCGCCTATGGTCTGTGTTATCAAAGTGGGTTCTTATGAAGAGGCCATCGACACGGTGAACGATACTCGCTTTGGTTTAACCGCTGGCATCATTACTACCAACCTGGCCCGTGCGACGCACTTCCGCCGTAATGCTAAAACAGGCTGTGTGATGGTTAACCTGCCGACTGCGGGCACTGACTACCACGTGCCTTTTGGTGGTCGTGGTGAGAGTTCATACGGCCCACGTGAGCAAGGCTCATACGCGAAGGAATTTTATACTCATGTAAAAACGGCTTATATCAGT
>JBDNJA010000096.1:0-3298 GCA_041688005.1 Gammaproteobacteria bacterium | reverse complement strand
TTTTCAAAGTCGATTATGCAGCAGGGAGTATAAATTTAAATTGACCGAGAGCAGGAACCGATAGATCGTTTGGGCCATGTGGGGATAAAAAACAGAGGTAATACGATATTAAACCTTCCTGAGCGGAAGTAAATCAGCAGCATTACGCGTTAGTGATCAATGTACAATTTAGGCAATCCCGATTCCAACAATTTAAACGAGCGCAAAGCTGAAGATGAATCTGCATTGTGCTGGCGATTCCCTGAGACACATTTCCTTTGACTGAATAATTCAATTGCGGAGAATTAAGAACCTAATGAAGCACATTTTTTTAATTATAATCGTTATGTTTCTATGGGCTATTTGCTTTCCTTTGCTGGTTAGCGGTATTCCCTTCGCACCACACATAACTTTTGCAGCAATGCGTGCATTTTTGGCCGGAATCGTATTACTGATTCCCGCGTTGTTGATGCGACGCCCACAACCTCGCGATATCGAAACCTGGCTATTACTGGCCGCCATTGGTCTGGGTGCGACAACGGTAGGATTTTATGGCATGTTCCATGCCTCCGAATTTATCTCTCCAGGAATAGCGACAGTGATCGCGAATACGCAACCATTAATAGCCGCGGTACTGGCCGCACTGGTGTTAAAGGAGCAGTTGAATGCGACCAGTAAAACCGGGTTATGGTTAGGTTTTGTCGGGATTGTTTTTATTGCTAGCCCCGGGTTTATGTCCATGCTGGATAACACCTACGCGTTAGGAGTTTTTTATATTATTTTAAGCGCGTTGGGAATTTCCGTTAGCAATGTCCTGATCAGCAAACTAGCAGGACGGGTGGATGCTTTGAGCGCGATGGGATGGCAATTGATTATCGGTAGCATATTTCTGGGATTGATAGCTTTGATGACAGAAGATGTAACTGCAGTAAGCTGGGATTCGCAATTCATTTGGATCCTCGTGGGACTCGCGCTGCCGGGAACTGCACTGGCCTACTGGCTTTGGTTCATAATTTTAGAACAGGTGGAGCTCACTCGAGCCAACGTATTCAGTTTTTTGGTACCGGTATTCGGACTGACGATGGGTGTAATGTTCTTTCAGGAACGTATGGGATTAGTGAGTGTGTTGGGTATTGGTTTGACTTTACTAGGAATTTTTTTGGTCAATCGACCTGTCAGGCAATGAAAATACAATAGCTACAGCCAGATGCCTATATATGAGGAGTTACCCTTCTCTTCCTTGTCGCCTAAATTCGATTTAAATAAGAATATTCAGCGTTAAATAGTGCTTTTCTAACCTGGATTTTATTGACCTAAGTCAACATCAGGATCATCAGCGTAGGCAAACTGAAACTACAGTAAAAGAAAAATTTGACCTCAGACCTGAGACAGTGAGTAAAGATGAATTTAAGCAGTTTTTCCTTGTCATTAGAGCAGGTTACAGGCCATCGGCCAGCAGTAGTAATTCAGAGATATTTATTTCGAAATGATGCTCCTGACTTCACAAACGCTATGTACATTGATCACTAATTCCGCTTGACCAGTATGTGACAAACAGGTTTTAAGCTTCGCTTATAGACATCCGGGCTGACGGATAGAGATAAAGATATGTTAACCATCAACGAACTGGCAATTAAGGCAAATGCACCGGCGCATGTGGTGCGTTATTACACCCGCATCGGGCTGATTGAAGCCGCCACCCAACAGGAAAACGGATACCGTCTTTTTTCCCCCAGTGCGGCGGCAAGGTTAGGTTTCATTCGCCGGGCCAAGCAGCTCGGATTTACCTTGAAAGAAATCGGTGAAATAACGCAACATGCCGAACACGGTGAGTCACCCTGCAAGCAGGTACGCCATGCCATTCAGGGCCACATCGAAGAGAATCGTAACAAGATCCTGGAATTGCAAAATCTACAGGCGCGTATGAAACTCGCGCTTGCCCAATGGGAGTCGATGCCGGATGGGCTACCTGACGGTAATAGTGTCTGCCCCCTGATCGAGTGGTTCGATCTAGAGCAGCAGGCATGAGATACGCTCGAAGCCTTATCCAAACAGTAATGAGCAATTCATGCCTAAATGATGGATACATGCGTGATGTCTCGGATCGCCGTGATCGCCTGGTCCAATTGGCTTCATGTTAATTTGAAATCGGAGAAAGCAAAATGTACGAATGGCATGGTTATGGTGGCGGTATGATGTGGATATTCTGGATTCTGATAATCATCGGTTTGATATGGATTGTCGGCTTCGCTACCCGACGCGAAGGCAATCCCTCGGCAAAGCTACAATCAGCGCGGGGAATTTTGGAAGAACGCTACGCCCGGGGAGAGATCGAACATGATGAATTCGAGCAAAAAAAGAAAGCCCTGGGTGATTGAAGAAATTAGTTATGTCCAGGTCAAAAAAACATTCACTTGAGATAAGCCGGCTACGAGGTAAACCCACGTCAGCCGGTCAAATGATCTCGTGGCTGTTGATATTGATCATTTCAATGAGTTTTTTTCAACCATCATTAGCCATGCATTTTGATTTGAACACCTCCGACCAGAACAATCAGCCCACCATTGTTCAACCCAACGAAAATCAAATTGCCAGTGACGGTCAAGATTGCATTGTCAATTTTTGCCAATCGATTTCAGCCTGCGGTTCGCATTTAAACTGCACCGCCATTACATCCTCAATTCCCCTGCTGTTAGCTGTTCAAGCGAAGTTTTTTTATCGTCCTGTAATCGGAGATGTCGTGATGTTTACCCGTTTTCCCGATTTGCTAAAACGTCCCCCAAAATCATAGTCCTCTGACAACTTGCTAACAAAGGTTGCTCCGTTTTCGGTAACCGGGATTTATCTTCAGCTCATGAAGAAACAACCCAAATTTGAAAACTGTATTCGCTTAGAACCGTAACTGGCTATCTCCGCTACCGCTTCCAGTCTGCGTAGCTTGAAATTCCAACTACCGGTTTCTACAAATTAAAAATATTGAGATATAAATTATGAATAAATTAATTAACAAAATTGCCATCGTAATGGTATCGCTGGGTTACCTGGGCATGGCCCAGGCAGCAAACACGATCTATATTCCCATCGGTAGCGCTAACGAAGTTCTGATAATTGACGCTGATCTAGATAAGGTTGTCGGGAGTATTGGTGATGTAACCAATGCCCATGGCCTCGCCTCTTCGACCGCAGACAGCTTACTGGTTGCGGGCAGTATGTCACTGGCCCCGGAAACCCAAAAAATACCCGAGGGTATGAGTGAAGATGAACATAGTGCGCATCACGTTAGTGGAGAAGACCAGAGTAAACAGCCAGCTAATAACGC
>JBDNJA010000095.1:0-20036 GCA_041688005.1 Gammaproteobacteria bacterium | reverse complement strand
GAGGATAAGATTCCATTCTGACGGGTATTGTTCCGGTCTTCGCAAGGGTTACATAAACCCTCGCGGGGACTGGGGCAGCTTCGATTATCCCAACTAAAAAAGGTCGGGATGGTTGTTCTGGATTAGTTCGGGACAGCACAAGTGTATCTCTAAAAATCCACTTTTCCGCAAATGCCGCGTCGCCGATTTTTTCTCCTCAACAATTGTCGAGGAGAAAAAACCAGATCATGAAAAAACTACTATCTTTAGAGGCGGCTTCAAGATTAATTTAATAATATCAATATATAATTACCACTCTTAAGCTTTTACAAGCACTTTAAAAGAGATAGATATGACTGACTTATTAGATAATGAGTTGCATGATAACAATGGTGCTGATGATAGTAAATTCACAGCCACTTAGATAATGACCATAATGAACGTGACGATGATGATCTTGACAATGACGGTCATCATGATGATAAATTAGAAGATAGTGGTTCAGATGATCGCTGGGTTGGCGGCTTAGGACATGATCAGTTTCGCGGCGGCTTAGGTGATGATCATATTGATGGCGGTGATGCTCGCTATGAAAATGACCATGTTAACTACACACTAACTCGAACAGGTACTGGCTTTGAAGTAAATGATGATGTGGGCACTGAGGGACACGATATATTATCTAATGTAGAACGAGCTCATTTTACTGACATTTCCGTTGCATTTGATATTGATGCTAATGCTGGCCAGGCTTATCGACTATATGAAGCCGCATTTAATAGACAGGCAGATAATGAAGGTTTGGGCTTCTGGATTAAAGCTTTAGACAATGGCACGTCTTTGACAACTGTCGCATCTGGCTTTACTCATAGTGCTGAGTTTGAACCACTTTATGGCGCTAATAGTTCTGATGATGATTATATTAACACTCTCTACAATAATGTTTTAGATCGTGATGCTGATCAAGGTGGTCATGATTTCTGGTTTAAACATTTAGATGCAGAAACAGTGACTAGAGAACAGTTACTAATAGACTTTAGTGAAAGTGATGAAAACCACACAAATACTATAGCGACCATCGGTGACAAAGGCATTGAGTTTACACCTTTCATTGCTTAATAAAGCCTATAAAGCCATCCGTAAAGGGGTGACTTTATAGGGCTGTAATATATCGATAACACATCGTTGGTTGGGTTGTGCTATTTAAGAGCCATGCGCCGGAAGGCGGTTTCACCTTTTCCGGCCTACGAAACAACCACTTTCCTTTTCAGGGTGTGTACCTGTCGCGGGAGGCAGTAGGTAGGGTGGAAAAGCGAAGCGCCTTCCACCAAACGGATTTCAATTGGTCAGCAATACAACCTTCAAACTAAAACCCCACTAAATCAGCAGTCCATCCATCCAAGTTTTTGAGCCAGGCCGGAGTGTCGTTGAGTCATTGTTTGGCAGCTAGAAATGATAGAAGCAGGTGATGAGTGGATATATAACTGCTGGCGCGCTCTAGTCGCACCGGTATATAACAGTTCACGGCTGAGCGAATGACTGGTTTCCTCACTGGGTAATACGAGTAATACGGTATCGAACTCTGATCCCTGAGATTTGTGTACAGTCATTGCCCAGGCAGTGACATGTTCGGCCAGGCTTTGTAAGTGTAATTCGCGTAGGCTGCTGTCCGCACCTTGAAAATAAGCGCGCAAATTGCCTAAAGCGTCTGGCCATATCATGCCGACATCACCATTGAATAGATTTAATTCATAATCATTTTGAGTGATCAGTATAGGTTGACCCTGGTAGTGATGGCTTTGATTTGGGTCACTTTGTTTAGGGTCATGTGACCCTCTCGTGATCCATCCCTGCGCCAACATCCGTGATGTAATCAGACGGTTTATTTCAGTCACACCAAACGGTCCAGAGCGAATAGCGCACAAGATTCGAACTTTCTCAAACGCGAGTAGAGCCTCGTCTACAGATTGGGCATGAATAACAGTTTTATATTGGTTGAGGATCCATTCAAGGGTGTCTGCTGCGAGTGCTTTTCCGATGTCTTGGTGCCAGTAGAGGTGTTCGCCACCACCTGACAATAAATCGATGGCTTGTTGTCCTGCGCCCTGATTAATTAATAGTGCCAATTGACCAATGCCACTATCAGATTTAAAACGGTAGCTGTGTTTAAGTAGCGCGATGGCGTTTGCAATGGGCTGTTCATCCGTTGGTTTAATAGTTTTCCCAATCGGTTGTCCAACTGGCGCCATACTAGTCATTATCGAATCAACAAAATGGACCTGTGATGGCGTATATCCAATCGCAAGGCCATGACCGGTGATGTCACCCAGCACATTACCGGCAGCGACCGACGCTAGTTGATCTCGGTCACCGAGCAATATAACTCGGGTGTGTGGCGGTAATGCATCTAGTAAATGGTACATCAGGGTAAGGTCAATCATCGAGGCTTCATCGACGACAATACAGTCGACCTGCAGTGGCTGATCACGAGAATATCCAAACGTTTGATTTCCATATCCGAGTAAGCGATGAATAGTGCTCGCCTCTGTCGGAATTAAGCTTTGAATAGAATTGTCTTCGACGACACTGCCCTCATCAAGAGTGCCCTGGGAAATATTGGCGATCTGGGCCTGAATAGAGTCAACTAAACGCATAGCGGCTTTACCCGTCGGTGCAGCTAGCTGGATGCGCATCTGGGGTGCCTGCGACAATAGCAATGACAGCAGTTTGACGACTGTGGTGGTTTTACCGGTACCAGGTCCCCCAGAAATAACAGAAAAGCGATGACTAGCCGCAATGGCAACCGCAATCATTTGGCCTGCGGAATCGCTAGTTTGGTCTACACCGGGAAATAATTGCCTTAAACAGGGCAGAAAACGTGCCTCATCTATCGGCACAGGTTTACTCAATCTAGCCAAAATTGATTGAGCAACCTCTGTTTCATAAAACCAGAATCGGCTTAAGTACAATCGGTTGCCTTCTAGAATTAAAGGTGCGAGATCACCAGGATTTCCGACACAGGGTGAATCGCGAAGCAGTTGTTGCCAGGCCGAAACAGAAATACCCTTTGGCAATGTTTGTATGATCGAAGCGCTAGCAGAAAACAAAGGCTGATTGACATATTGATCCAATAGGATACAAACGTCTCCTTGCTGGTTTTTCTCGCTCACCAATGCTGCGCTGAGTGCGACTAGGTCATCCATTTCTCGGTCAGACTGTTGAGCAGACTGTTGAGCAGATTGTTGAGCAATGAACTCAGCAAAATAATAGCTCAGGTAAGAGATATCGCCGGCTTGCGCGAGCTGTTTTAAAACTTGTTTCATGTCATATCCATCACGTCAAAGCACCAGCATCGCCAGGTGGAACTAACAGTTTTTCGAGCGCACAAATATGCTCGTAATCGGGTCGGTCAAAAAACACGCCGTAAGTCGAACCAAATTCGGGACGTATCGCCCGAATAAATAAATAATAAACGCCACCAAAATGAGTCTGGTATTTATAATCAGGCACCCGCGTTGCTAGATACCGATGCAGAGCAATCGAATAAATTAAATACTGTAAATCATAACGGCGGTCAATAACGGCCCGGCTTAAAGCATCGGGTGCGTAATCCTCGAAACTATGTCCTAAGTGGTTGCTCTTATAATCAGCTACATAAAATTTACCTTCAAATTCAAAAATAAGATCGATTATGCCGGTGATTACGCCACGAAAGCCTGCGGCTGTGATGGGTTCTATGTATGACTCGATAGCGGATGGTTTGGA
Source organism: Gammaproteobacteria bacterium (assembly GCA_041688005.1). Classification (GTDB taxonomy): domain Bacteria; phylum Pseudomonadota; class Gammaproteobacteria. The sequence continues at coordinate 16,292 of JBDNJA010000095.1, read as the reverse complement.
AATTTCTGCCAGCAGGCGATTCAATTGATCAATGTCGAGATCATCTAAAGCGAAATCAAAGGAGAGTTCGTTTAAGCGTTGTTTATGACTTAATTTCGATAGTGATAATCCGTTACTATCGAGTGCGGTTAACACAACTTGCTCGATCCAATGAACTAGGGTTTTATGATGCTCCGGTGCATCAAGTCCAAACCTGGGTGCAAATTTAGGAATAAGCTGGCTACATTGCCCCGAGATGTCGGCGCTAAAATTAAGCTCTTCGAGTAGGTGGTGTAGCAGCAAACCCGCATGGCTACCAGCAGGGAAATTAAAAATTGGGTCGTTGCTAATGGTACTCGACCCACGGTGCGAAACTTGATGTACATCCCGCGTCAAACTGGAAAAACTCGCGATACGCCAGGCGGTTACTTTTGGGGCTTGATACGGCGCGGCCTCGAGCAACACGACCTCCTTGTTATCAAGTTCGTTAGGTACCGAATCCGCTAATTCAGGTAAAGGCGACACTTCTATTCGACCTTCACTTTTAGCCACCAGTTTGTTCAGGTCGTCCGGTATGATCGTGGGGTCTGTAAATCCACTGGGCAGTTGCATCGTTAAGTCTTCGGGTGTTTGCTCAGAATGGAGCAAATAAGCGAGAGCAGATTGATAAGGTTGTCCTTTGCTGGCTGCATTACCAACATCACCCCAGGCTAGATAGACCTTGCTACGCGCACGAGTCATTGCAACGTAGAGTAGACGTAAATCTTCAGCTAGTCGTTCTTTTTCGGCGATACATTCGTGTTGCTCGCGACGGTTGCTACCAATGTCGATAACGGGATTGAATTGATCATCGTGAAACTTTATTAAATCATCCGATTTATAGTTGCCCGCGCGACAACCCCACAGAAAAGGCAAAAACACGACGGGATACTCAAGACCTTTGCTTTTGTGGATAGTCACAATCTTAACCAATGCCGCATCACTTTCGAGGCGTAGTTCGGCTTCGTCGGTATCTGCTTCCGCCATCTGTTTTTGATACCAGGCAAGCAGACTATCAATGCCGGCGCAGAGCCTCGATTGCTGCTGTAATACTTCGCCAAGGTGCAGCAAATTAGTCAGGCGGCGTTCAGCGTTTTCAGACATTGCGAGTGTTTGAGCGATTTCTAGGCGATGTAGTAACGGCTGAAACATGGCAATAAAGCCCTTGTCGATCCAAAGCTTATGTAAGTCACGAAAGACACCTATCCACTGTTGCCAGCTGTCGGCATCATCAACGATGGCAGCAATACGTTGATAGTCGTGGTCGAGCAATGGGCTAGCGACCGCCTGACGTAAACTTCGGTGGTCGGTATAGCGTCCAACGGCCTGAAGTAAGTCATACAAAGCATGGGCTTCTTCACTATCGAAAATTTTATCTTTGCCAATCGTGACTGACTTGACGCCTTTGCTCGAAAGCACCCGACGAAGTTCATCACCCTCACGAGAGGTACGGACCAATACCGCAATATCACCACTGCGCAAGGCATGGTCACCAAAACAAGCGTCGCCTTTTAGTCCAGCCGACACTAGTGTGACTATCTCGTTGGCCGTTGCTTCATTTAGGCGCTGACTGACTAAATCTTTTGAAAAGGTTTTATTTTTTTCATTCAGCGGAATGTGCCAAAGCGTGATCGGTGATTCGAACGAGCCGTTAAGACTAAGGCTGGTGGCGGTTGATTTGGGCGCTGCCTCTGCTTCTGTAAAGCTAATGGCGTCATCATAAATAAAAGGGGCTTTGCGACTACTGAAAAAGCAGTTTACCGCTTTGATTAAATCTTGTTGCGAGCGCCAGTTTGTTTTCAGCGACCAAAGCCCCACCTGTGGCGCATTACGTGCCTTCATGTAGGTGAAAATGTCACCTCCACGAAAACTATAAATAGCCTGTTTAGGATCACCAATCATGGTTAGGCTTAAATTGTCCTGCGAAAAATACAGGCGCTCAAAAATTTCATACTGAGTCGCATCAGTATCTTGAAACTCGTCAATCATCGCGACCGGAAAATGTGCCCGAAGATCGGCTACCAAGGTATCAGCCTCAGGCTTTCTAAGCGCATCGAGTAGCAGGCTTAACTGGTCGTCATAAGCGAGTGAACGGCCTTCGGTTTTTTGTTGGCGTACATTTTGGGTCGAATACTCAAAGGCCTTCAATAGAGCGACTGATCGAAAAGCTGATTGTATCTGTGCTACTTGTTGTAAAAAGTCTTCCATGGCCAAAAAGAAAGAATGCTCCAGGCTGGCATCTTTACCTCTTTGCTTAGGCTTTGAGTTTTCATACAATTCGGTGGCGCCTAAATATTTGGCACTGTTGGGTATTGTGAGTGGCTGATCCGACTGTGGTTGATCAAAACGAAACCAGTGGTCAATTTCGGCTATGAAGCCTTCAAGGTTGTCCTTGTGATACGGTAGCTTAGAGTCGCGCGACAAGGCCTTCGAATTAAGCAAAATATCAGATATTGAATCACAGTCGGTTTGCCATGCCAGCGCGAGTTGTTTCACAACACTGTCTAGTGCGTGCCATTCTAAATACAAATCCGTTAATGTTTTATTGATAACCGGAAACCACTTAACCGAATGGCTGTTACGAATCTCTCTTTGAAGTCTGATGAAGGTTTCGATACCGCTAAGCGATAATTCAAATAACTCCCAATCAGATTGGCCCAACGAGTAACTATTTGTGCGCCACCAGTCTTTCAGGGCTTGCTCCCAAAGCAACCGATCATCCGCAATCAAATGAGTTTCAAAAAATTGATTACTTTGCAATGCGTGATCCTGCATCGCTCGTTGACAAAAACTATGAATCGTCCAAATCGATGCTTCATCCATACAACGAAGCGCCAGTTGTAATCGGTCGAAGCATAAAGACTGTTTGTCTTCGTCTAAATCCTGCCATTGCTTGACTAGTTCGGATAAAAATTGATCCGGTGATGCAATGGGTGTCTCGTCTAAGTGTTTCTCAAATAACTGTAGTGTTTGAAATAATCGTGCCCGAATACGGCCGCGTAATTCTTCTGTGGCCGCATTGGTAAAGGTCACGACTAAAATATCTGAGGGTATGCGACCCTCCAGAATGTGACGTAAATAAAGATTGGCAATAGTATAAGTTTTGCCCGTGCCAGCACTCGCTTCAATCAACTTAATGCCATTAAGATCAATACTCAACATTTTTACAGCATTGAGCATTTCGGGCTGGTTATGAGTCACGAAAAGTCACCATTGCTTAAGGCCAGTTGATAGAGCGTTTGTGCATGTTCGCGAAATTGCGTCGTGGTGAGTGGGTCTTGCAGGTTGTTGCGCAACGCCAATTTGACATAAGCATCATCGATATCATCTGCAGAGTAGCCTCCCCAGCTATTACTTTGCCAGGCTTTATAGGCCGCACCAATGGCTTTTTCAGAATCACCTTGTTTGCCAAAACTTTTAGCAAACGCATAACTAGCAGCAGGAAAAATAGCGAGAGGCAGTTGTGCCCCCTGTTGAAATAAATCGACATAATCGGCCAACTGGCGCTGGGCTTGTCCAGCATCTATTTGTGAAAAAACCAGAGTCTGATCACTACTGATTAAACAACTCGTCTCGTCTTTATTGAATTGTTTTGTCGCGCACATCGCAAGGTGTTTGACCCAAAGTGATAGAAAGTGCTTACCCCGCAGTTTGCTACTGGTGAATTCCATTAGTCCTAGTTTTGGATAGTAATTTCCAACCGAGCCATTCAATTCAATGTCAGAATCAAACGACAAGATGATATCTCTGGATTCAGTCTTTATTCCATAATAGGGCTGGAGTTGCAGTAGCAAACTTTCCTGAGCATTGACTATGCCAGCCACGCTGCTATGCGCCGCCGGACCATGCGGTAATAGGCCTTCGGCGGATAAGTGTTGGGGACTGGTTTCTACCTGGTTTAGATAATCGTTAGCGAGACGTTGCTTGAGATGCCATTTTTCTAAACCAGCCAGATCAAAAGCTTCTTCATCGTTAGTCGACTCTTCGGAATAAAGGTAAATTTTGAGTCGTTGGCGGAAAAAATATTCAACGGGATGTTTCAAAAAACGACAGAGTTGCAGTAAATCGAGGCTGCAGTGAAGCTTGTCTTCAGATACAGGCATCAGCGTTCGCTCTGACCAGCTTTGCATTGGCCTGGTAGACTTTGGTTGTGCTAATTGGTTAGCAATATCACACCAATACTGACTATAACCTTGCAGCGGTAACTGAAAATTTGATTCTGAGAATGCCTGCATCGGATGAGTCGTCGTGATTTGTTCACTCATGCTAGTTTCATTACCAGGGTCAAATTTAAAATGAAGATCGACGAAATCAAGTAATTCTCGGACTAATACGGAAGGCATGCATTCGCCGTTATCTTTTAGGCTGCGACCACAATAGCTAATATAAAGGGCCTTTCGAGTACACAATAATGTTTCCAGCATTAGGTATCGATCTTCGTCACCTTTTAGTGGGTCACCTGGTTTCCAGCTATGATTCATAAGGTCGAAATCAACCCGGCTGTCGCGACGAGGAAAATCTCCGTCATTCATACCTAACAGGCAGATGACTTCGAATGGCAGGCAACGCATGGGGCGCATGCCACAAAAAGTAATGCCACCTGAAAATAATCTCCCTGGTTTTTCCTGTGAGGCCAACTGCTGCTCCATCCAAAAGCTCACCAGTTCAGACGACATATAGCTCTCGCTAGTATTGCCGAGCTCGGCAATAACATCGCGAATGTGTTGCAGTCGGCCATCACCACCATTGAGTTCAAGGAAAAATTCATCGAGCAAAGACAGTAGCGAAGTTTGCCAGCCTTGCGAGCTTTGTGGTTGGGTTAATCCCCTTCGCCAATGTTGCAAGCGTTCAAACAAATGCCAAAACTTACCCATATGCAATGCACGTTCGCCCTGCACTTGCGACAGTGCGGCGATGCCATGCCAGTAGTCGTCACCTGTCATTGCGTATCCGGCGAATAACCGTTGCTTTGCCTGTTGCCAGGTGTTTTCGATGGTCGGTGGTAAACTTAATTGCTGTTTGTGTTGAGCGTCGATAGCCCACCGAATTTGAGCATTATCAAGTAGGCTGCGAATGCTTTGTAATGCCTGTTCGTCAAGACCAAATCGATTCTTTACTTCGTCTATGTCTAATAACGCTAAAACCTCAGACAATGAAAAACGGCTCTGTGGCAATTTTAGTAATTGTAAAAAAGTTAGAATCAAAGGGTGTTCATCGGCTAGCGTGATGTCGGATATATTCCAGGCTAGAGTCGGTTGGGTTTTGTTATCACTGGTTTGGAATACTGCTTCGATATAAGGCGCATAGCGACTGATGTCGGGCACCATCACTAATATATCTTCTAGTTTTAATGCCGGATTTTTTTGCAGCAGCTTGAGTAGTTCATCGTGTAAAACCTGGCACTCGCGCATCGGACTATGGCAGATATGCACCGAGAGTGAATCATCCGCAAGCATAGTGACAGGCGTATCATTTAGGTCGAAAATACTCTGCTGAACTGATAGCAACAGCGTCGAGCAATCGGGTGTTTGATAGACATCCACGTCGTTTGTGACCAGGCCATTATTATCGAGTAACAAGTCCTGCATGGTTTGGCCCTGTCGGCCCCAGGAGGTGAGCAACTCGTTGCCTGCTTCGTAGTATTGCGCCTGTTGAGGTTGTAGCAGGCGCAACTGCAACTGCGACTTTTGATTTTTTAAGTCAGCCCAATATTGATCAGTCGGACTATGCAGATAAAGCGTGACCGTGGTGTGCTCGGCAAGCGCATGGATTAAGTGGATAAACCTTGGTGGCAGGCTCGACAATACGAACAGGCTAACCCGTTCGGGTAGACGGGTTTTGTCACCATTACCTCGCAAGGCAAGCAATAGTTGATCGAGTACTAGACTACGGCAGTGCTTAGTTTGATTTTCGACCAAGACCCGCCATAGAGATGCCTGCCAATGATTCTCCGAGCCATTGGACCAGAGCTGAATCATTTCTGGACGGTAATGTTGGTAACGGTCAAAAACGTCGGCGATACGAGTCGATAACTGCCAGCGTTTTATACCTGAAGCATCTTGTTCCAGATAACGACCAATCGATTCAAAGTCGACGTTATTGATTAACTCAGGCAAACACTGAAAAATTTTCCAGCTCATAGCGTCGCGTGATAAGGGGTCAAGCCTTGGTGTATCTTCGAGAACCGAGGTGGCCAGTTGCCAAATCCATGCACTTGGCAAAGGATATTCAATATTGGCTGCAATACCCTGTTGCTGCGCAATTTTTAAATTAAGCCAGCGTGCCATCGCAAAAGTGGGGACAATAATTACCTCAGGATCAAAAGGATTGTTCAACATTTGCGAGCGGATACGATAAGACAGGCTTTGTTGGAGTGTTTCTACACGATTAGAGCTAACAACGAATAAAGCCATGCCTGACAGTGCTCCTGATCTTTGGTTAATGGACTAGCGATCGAAGATTATAAACTGGTTTGAGCTCATAGCATGAGCTAGTCAAAATTAAATCGGCAGTTTCATCGTGAAAATGTGCATTTTTAGAAATACCAAACAGGATATTTTTAACCATTTAAGCAGCTACGCAAGTATAATCAAAATGGTAAATGTTTTGTCAGTCAATCCTTTTAAACAGCATCAACGCCAATTGTGCAACTAATGTGTATTTGACTGAGTCATTTATGGATGATTCTAAAGGTTTGATTTATGATGTGGCTACCAATTTTGAAATACCTGTATTAATTTATGTTTGGTTTCTTACCACTGACTTCATGAATAAAACTCCCGCGAATGGCACTCGATTAATCATTGACGAAACCGACTGTATTTATTACTACGGTTACTGGATACGTTACTACAAGCCTTTGTCTGACACCTTAAGCAATCGAAAACGGCTCATCGATAGTTTAACCCGACGCGCATTTCACCATACCGAGGCGGGTATCAGCACGCCTGGTAAAAATCTTGATCAGGCCAGAGCTGCTTACGAATTAGAAACTAACCCTGCCCGCAAGCGAGTGAATGCAGCAATGCTTGCGGGCTCATTGTTTCATCGAGCGACAGATTTGTTTACCTCTATAGTCGATTTAGGTGAACTGGGTGTACAGGTGAGTCGGGATAACGAATTGATGCGCCAATGTAGCGCCCGCTTCAAAGAGGCGCTTGCATTAGGTAAAGAGGTTAAACATTATTCTGGCTGTGAAGGAATCGATGAAATTTGGGGTGAGCCTTTTAAGGCCTTCACGATGACGCCCGCGGATTTTTATGAATCTCGATTTATTAAAATAGCGCAGAGCAAGCGTGATATCGACATGATTCGTGACCAGATGATTGGCACGTTTAGCACGAATAAGTTATTTGCCGCCTGCGAGCCTATCATTCGAGACTATACCGATGCATCGAAACAGGTTGCAGAAACAATGAAAAAGGATGTCATAATTTTTCGGATCTGGCCGAATTTTGTAGCGCTTGCAGAAGCATTGGATGCTTTCGAGCCTGAACTGCCTGATGACGCGGATCAATTATTACGGATGCATACAGAAAAGGGCCGGGCGCTCCTGCGCGAAGGAAAACGTCTACTAAACTATATCGCCAATGCGCGTGTTCCGATGCCGCGTGGTACTAAAAACTACATCGATAGATGCGAGCAGTATCAACCACTCTAGCTCGTATAACCCAGGGAGAAAAGTGATGGCAAAAAACAAGAGCAAGGATAAGGCGAACCCCAATATTGTAAAGCTTTGGCCAACCACCATACTGGTCAAGCGGTTTGCCCATTATCAAAAAGTAAACCCGGCATTAATCGAGTTATTTTATAAACATCGCGATAGAGAAAATAGAGCCCCTAGCCAGGCTTATGCGAGCCGTGATGACTTGCTCAACCAGTATCCGCTGCACAAAGAACTCGGTGAGTTAGCTGAGTTTATTCGTGATGGTGTTTATGAAGTGGCGAAAGAGGCGAATCAACAAGAATGGGGCGAGAGCGGGAATATATCCGTCAATATCACCGGCTTGTGGTTTCAAATTGCGAATGGGCATGCTTTCCACGAAACCCATGTACATGGCAATTGCTCTTGGTCGGGCGTTTATTATGTTCAGGCGGGCGATGCGAGTACTTCCAGGGAGTCGCATAAAGGTCGTCAGCCAAACGGCAATACGCGGTTTTATGGCCCGAACATGGACTACATGGCCGGTGGGCATGGCGACTATGGCAACCTGTACTTGCATAATAGCACCTGGGATTCCTATGCACAGGATGGCAAGATCGCTATCTTTCCATCACACATCAAACACATGGCCTTCCCCTACAACGGAGAGAATGATCGCGTGATCGTATCCTTCCATGCTCAGGTGTTTAACAGTAATAGCAAAGGGCAGAGTTACGATTACAGCATGAATAACTAAAAACCCTTGCATGATTGCAAAGGCCTCGACTAATAGAACCTAAAAATCTAAATGACGAAATCTAACTGACTGCCATCGAATGCCGATAAGGCACCCGATGGCAAGATCAAACAGCTTTAGGGTGTCACTAAAAATAGTGATTTTTGTGGGGTCTGTTTTTTTGCTCCTCGACAATTGCTCCTGCATTGTTCTAATTAGTTACATCCCTGTAACGATGCACCAACAGTAGGCGCCCTGAGGCGAAACAGACAGACATACATGGCAATAAGTGCAAGGGGCCGTAGCGTAGCGGAGACAACAGCCAACGGCTGGCCCGCAGGGCGAGGGCGCACAGCCCGAGTAACCACCGCGCGGAGGACTGCATGCAGGAGGTAGAGCACTGCATGGAGCGATTGCCGAGAACCGGAGTGTACTTTAGTACATGAGGATTCGAGCACGGAGCTGCCAACAGTAGGGACCACGAGGCCACGACGGCAATCGCGGGAAAAGAGCATTTCTAGAGATGCCCTTTACTTTAAAACAGGTAATGAGAACTCAGCATCAAGGCCCTTTTCCTGCCAGCGAGCCGTAACAGTTTTAACCTTGGTGTAAAAACGTAAGCCTTCCATACCGTATTGATTATGGTCACCAAAAGCAGATGCCTTCCAACCGCCGAAGCTAAAGAACGCCATCGGCACAGGGATTGGCACATTAATGCCAACCATGCCTACTTCAACTTTGTCCGCATAGGTTCTAGCCGCTGAACCATTTTTTGTGAAGATAGAAGTACCGTTACCATACGGATGGTCACTCGCTAGTGACATGCCTTCATCGAATGATCCGACGCGCATGATTTGTAACACAGGGCCAAAAATTTCTTCTTGGTAAGAAGTCATATCAGACTTAACCTGGTCAATCAGAGAGCCGCCAAGGAAGTAACCATTCTCACTGCCTTCGCAAACGAAACCACGACCGTCGACTACTAAGGTTGACCCTTCGTCTTCTGCCATTTGAATGTAATTCATCACCTTTTCACGGTGTTCTTTGGTAATTAACGCGCCCATTTCAAGGCCAGTTTCTGTGCTTGGCCCGATGCGTAATGCCTCGACGCGTGGCTTTAGAATCGCGATTAATTTGTCGGCGACTTCATCACCGACGCAAACGCCAACCGAAATAGCCATGCAGCGCTCCCCAGCCGAACCATAAGCCGCACCCATCAGAGCATTGGCCACATCTTCCAGATCAGCATCCGGCATGATCAGCATGTGGTTCTTCGCACCACCCATTGCCTGGCAGCGTTTGCCATTGGCAGTTGCGGTCTCGTAAACATATTGCGCAATTGGCGTCGAACCGACAAAACTAACCGCTTTGATGCGGTCATCATTCAACAACGTGTCCACGGCTTCCTTATCGCCATTCACAATATTGAATACACCAGCCGGGCCGCCTGCTTCATGGAACAACTCGGCAATCTGCAATGGACAAGACGGGTCTTTCTCGGAAGGTTTCATAACGACCGTGTTACCCGTAACCAAAGCCATGCCAGCCATCCATAATGGAATCATCGCTGGAAAGTTAAATGGCGTAATACCCGCCACAACACCCAAAGGCTTCCGCATCGAGTAAATATCAATACCGGTAGCCACATTGTCTGAAAACTCACCTTTTTGAGCATGCGGCGCGCCACAGGCAAATTCAGCCACTTCGATACCGCGCAACACAGAACCCATGGCATCCTCGATCACCTTACCGTGTTCTTTGCCGACCAATTCACCCAACTCATGCTGGTGGTCATAAAGTAAACGCACAAATTTTGTCATGATGCGCGAACGAGCCAAAACAGACATGCCAGACCAGGCCGGAAAAGCAGCCTGTGCAACAGCAATGGCAGACTCGACTTCAGACTTAGAGGCTAATGGCACTTCGGCAGCCTTAGCGCCGAGGCTAGGGTTAAATACATCACCCACCCGTCCTCCGCTAGTACCGGCGACTTTCTCGCCATTGATAAAATGATAAAGCTCGTAAAGTTCAGGTGTAGATTGGCTCATGTGGCTCTCCAATTAAATATATGTGACGATTGTTATTTTATCCTTTGGCGGCGTCGCTTAGAAGCGCCTACTTTTGGTAAAAACGTACTCAATCGGTCATTTATTAGCATAAACTCCCTCATTGCGTGCGTTTTTGCCTTGCCAACGAATAAAATCCCGGCTCGTGCAAAAGTCTCTTAATGAAAATTATGAAACTGGTGGGTAGTATAGACCTGATATTTCTGCATATCTATAATGTATAATCCAGATTCATTCTGCAAAAATACACAGAGATGCCATGTACGACTGGAATGACCTACGTTATTTCCTCGAATTATCACGCCAGGGCAAGCTAGTCAAAGCTGCGCTGCGCTTACACGTAGACCACACGACGGTCAGTCGCCGAATTGCCTCGTTAGAAAAACAACTACAGGCCCGTCTATTTGATAAGTCACCTACCGGTTACCAGTTAACCGATGCGGGCATGCGCCTGTTGCCAATGGCGGAAAAAATCGAATCCCAGTCGAATCAGCTATACCAGGCATTATCAGGTAAGGATGCGCGACTGAGTGGAACCGTACGAATATCAACCTCAGAAGGTATTGGCGCGCAGGTCATTGCGCGCCATATTGGCGAATTTCGGCTAGCGCATCCCGATATTGAAATTGAACTCATGGCAGACACACGCCGCACCAGCTTGTCAAAACGTGAGGCTGATATTGCGATTACGTTTTCACGACCCGAGAGTGGCAGGTTAAAAGGCTGGAAGCTGTGTGACTATCGACTCAAATTGTATGGATCACGTGACTATCTTGCGACCAACCCCAAAATCATCAGCATAGACGACCTAGCGCAACATGAATTTGTCAGCTACATCGATGATTTGATAGAAATGCCCGAACTACGCTATTTCGAAGGTACCTTCAAAAATGCCCATGTGGTGTTTCGCAGTACCAACTTGAATGCACAATACAATGCGATTCGCAGTGGCGTCGGGCTTGGATTGGTGCATTGCTTTATGGCCGCGAATGATCCGCAGATGGTCGCGGTATTACCGGATCAAATATTAGTGCAGCGCAGTTTCTGGTTGATGGTGCATGAGGATTTAAGAGATGTTGCAAGAGTGGATGCGGTTTGTCGGTTTATTACTCGGTTATTGCGGGATAATGAATCATTGATGATGGGGTGAGGGTAAATATTGTGAGTCATCATTTTTTAAAAAACCCAGCTAACCCATCCTCTAACCTTGTCTCTCTGTGGCAACCTGCGATCGATGATTCCGCGGTGAACTACCAAAATACTTACGGTAACAAGCGGTAAAGTAAGACTGCGTCTCGAACCCGGTAGCAATCGAAATATCAATAACACTACGATTAGTATTCAACAACAATTGTTTGGCATGCAGCAACCGAAGCGACAGATAATACTGGCTTGGTGTCACGCCGCGATATTTATGAAACAGCCGTTCGATCTGGCGCAGCGAGACATTGCATTGCCCTGCGATCGTCGGCAGTGACAGTGGTGTCTCGATATTAGATTCCATCAAACTAATCACATCGATTAACTTAGGCGCACTCATCGCTAGGTCAATTCGATCGGCCATTTGCTGGGAATCGATATCGGTTCGGATTCTGTCGTGCTGAAATTGTTGTGATATTTCCTGAGCTAATACCCGTCCATGTTGGTTTTCGATAAGTTTTAACATCATGTCGAGCGCTGCTGTGCCGCCAGAGCAGGTGAAGCGCTTGTTGTTGATTTCGTATAGCGTGAATGTCACGTCCAGGTGGGGGTAGATCTCCTTGAATACGGGGATGTTTTCCCAGTGTATGGTGCAGCGACAATTGTCTAGTAATGATGCTTTCGCGAGTAGAAAACTGCCTGAGCTAACACTGCCAAGATTGACACCTTGTTTGTCGAATTTTTTTAATAATTTGAGCACTCTCGAGTCATCGAAATGCTGTGCCGTATTTGGGGCGCAGATGACGAGGGTTTCCAGGTCTTCCGCTTCACTAATGGGCGTGGTTGGTAGGGTGATATTACTGCTTGAGGTCACTGGCTTACTATCAGGTGCAAAGTATTGCCACTCAAACATTGCGGCACCACTTAAGCGATTCGCGGTTCGTAACGAGTCAACAACACAGCTGAACGGAATCAGCGGGTACCCTTCAATGAGCAAGATTCCTATTTTCTCTGTTTTAATAGAAACGGTGATATCTCCTGACAACTACTATTATTAGCGGGTCATTGCCGCGAGTATTCTAGCGGCTTGGCATTTTAACAACAACACTAATGTTATTAGGGTCAAATGGCGCGGGCGAACACCTCGATGTCGTGCCTAGCCTAATTCGACTCATGGGTAAGGTGCTATGATCGTTGGCATAGAAATATAGCCTTTAACGGGAGTTAACTAATGAGTGAATCTGCAAAACCAAGGCGTCGTGGTGGACGCGAAGAAAGGCGTGCACGCGGCAATGAGACAGCCCCAAGTAAGCCATACGTAACGCGTAAAATACCTTGTTTCGAAGTACTCGACGAAGCGGGTTATCAGTTAATTGAAGAAAACGCCGATATCATTCTGGAAGAGATTGGTATCGAGTTTCGAGATATGCCCGAAGCGCTAGAAATTTTCGCCAAAGGCGGTGCTCTAGTAGACGGTGAGCGCGTTCGATTCCCGCGCGGCATGTGTCGCTCGATTATTCAGGCATCTGCGCCGTCTGAATATACGCATCATGCTCGTAACCCTGAGAAGAACGTCCAAATTGGTGGTAAAAACACGGTATTCGTACCGGCCTATGGTAGCCCGTTTGTTTTCGATCTGGATAAGGGTCGTCGTTACGCGACATTGGAAGACTTCCATAATTTCGTCAAACTGGCTTATTCATCCCCTAGCTTGCATTTGTCGGGTGGTACGATTTGTGAGCCTGTCGATGTGCCGGTCAACAAGCGTCACCTCGATATGTTATATGCCCATATCAAATATTCAGACAAGCCTTTCATGGGTTCGGTCACAGCACCTGAGCGCGCTCAGGACACGGTCGACATGATCAAGATCATTGCCGGCGATAACTACATTAACCCAGAAACAGGGCGCCCTCGCACCTATGCGACAAGCCTTATCAATGCTAACTCACCCATGACTTTCGATGACACCATGCTAGGTGCAGCTAAAGTCTATGCCGAAAATAATCAGGCTTGCATCATCACCCCATTTATTCTGGCGGGTGCTATGTCTCCGGTGACGGTTGCCGGCACCACGGCTCAGTCGCTAGCCGAAGCAATGGCAGGCATGACATTTGTGCAATTGGTCAACCCAGGTGCGCCAGTGGTATTTGGTAGCTTCGCGAGTTCAATGTCGATGCAATCAGGTGCGCCAACATTTGGTACCCCCGAGCCAGCATTGGTGCTTTACACAATGGCTGGATTGGCACGCAGACTGGGCGTGCCATTCCGTTCTGGCGGTGGTTTATGTGGTTCTAAATTGCCTGATGCACAAGCCGCATCTGAAGCGATTAGCACTTTAATGCCAGCCGTTATGGCCGGTGTAAACTTCGTATTGCATACCGCAGGATGGATGGAAGGCGGCCTTGCCATGGGCTATGAAAAATTCATCATGGATGTCGATCAAGCGGCAATGATGGAAATTCTAATGGGTGGAGTCGACTTGTCCGAAAACAGTCAGGCGATGGATGCCATTCGTGAAGTAGGCCCGGGCGTTCACTTCCTCGGTTGTGCACATACCCAAGCCAACTTTAAATCGGCTTTCTACCGATCGCCTATTACTGATAACAATAGTTTCGAGCAATGGGAATCTGAAGGCAGCCTCGATCATGCGCAAAGAGCCAATGCTCGTTGGAAGAAGGTGCTAGAGGAATATCAGCCACCTCACCTAGACCCAGCGATCGATGAGGCGTTACTCGAATTCATGAGGCAACGTAAAGGCTCGATGCCAGACGCAGCGTATTAGACAGCCTTTGGTTAACGCTGGTTGAATTTCAGCCAGCGCAAAACAATCAAGGTTTAAGTCAGCCACCTTAGCTTTACCCTCGTTTAAAAGTGGCTCGAAATGCCGTCGTGGCGTTTCGAACAACAACTTGTTTTCTAGCGAATAAATAACTCGTGCAATAAAGCAGGATTGAGACTAGTATTTTGATAAACGTCGGTATCTAGATAACCGGCGTCTTTCATTCCAACCCCTTGTTATTGTTGCCTATGAGTACTGACTATTCCGATCTGCTACCTGAGCACTTCGGCTTCTTACTGGTTCCCAACTTTTCATTAATCGCTTTTTCGTCAGTGATTGAAGCGCTGCGCATGGCTAACCAATCGGCAGAAAAAATACTCTACCAATGGACGGTTTGCACGCTAGACGGGGTGCCCATAACGGCCAGTAATGGGGTTGAAATTACACCGGATTGCAGCGTCGATGATATTCATAATCTATCCACTTTTTTTGTCTGTGGTGGCATCGAAATAGCGGATCAATGGACCAAGCCGATGCAGGTTGCATTGCGAAAAATAACAACGCAACGCAATCTCATTGTCGGTGCGATTTGTACTGGTAGTTACCTTCTCGCTAAAGCGGGGTTATTGAATGGTTATAAATCGACCATCCATTGGGAGAATATCGCGAGTATGCGCGAAGAATTCCCAAACGCTCAATTTACCGATGACCTCTACCAGATAGACCGCGATCGAATCACCTGCGCCGGTGGGCTAGCCGCACTCGACATGATGCTTAACCTGATAGGTAATAAGCACGGCCTAAAATTAACCACAATGATTTCAGAGCTAGCGCTATGTGAGCGAATTCGAAATGCCGACGACCGGCAACGAATACCCCTACAACTGCATCTGGGGTCAAATCAGCCCAAGTTAACTGAAGCCGTCACCTTGATGGAAGCCAATTTGGAAGAGCCCATCAGCCTTGATGAGCTATCCGGTTATGTAGGAATTTCTAGGCGGCAATTAGAGCGTCTTTTTCAGAAGCATTTGAGCTGTGTCCCTACTCGTTATTATCTTAACTTGCGTTTAAAAAGGGCCAGGATCTTACTATTACAAACCAGCAAATCGATTGTTGATATCGCGCTGGCTTGTGGGTTTATTTCTGCACCTCATTTTAGTAAATGTTATCGCGATATGTTTGGTATTCCACCGAGGGATGAGCGGCGGAAGTAGAGGTTTTTTTAAGTTATGCGGGGTTATCTTGCAAAAATGGGATGCAGACTATACCTGTCATCCCTGCCCTGTTCGACTAAATATCAGTGACTACAAATCATCCAACGGACTAGAGGTTTTGCCGTTAGAAAAATTAGCCAGATGGGTATAAATCACCTAAATCCTAATTGTCGAACCATTCGAGTGACCAATTAAGAACAGCCCCTGAATTATTGACTCATTAATATGATGGCCGGTCATATTAATCATTGTATAAGTTATCGCGCTATCTCGGCATGACATTAACCAAGTGCCTCTGAAATATATAACGTGTCTTTCATTTGGAAAAAACTTTTAATCAGTGACGACAATTTCTGTATTGATCGAAGTATTGATGTGAAACTCTTTTTCATCGCTTCTTTGCTGGCAACAGGGAGTTTGGCTAAACGTGCTTTGGCATGATTCCAAACCTGCTCATCAGGGTTCAACTCCGGAGAATATGCTGGCAAAAAGGCCATGGTGATTTCGCCTTTTCCAGTCCCTTTTTGCGACGCAACAAAAGATTGAGTTTCTGTACTATGGTGATACTTTGCGTTATCTACGATTACAATTATTGGTTGGCCAGAATCACCCTGTAGCTGTTTTAGAAACTGAATAAACCGCTTTGAATTCATTCTCCCCTCAATAAAACTGAATTTCATATCACCCCGAGGAG
>JBDNJA010000094.1:0-20222 GCA_041688005.1 Gammaproteobacteria bacterium | reverse complement strand
GCGCCCGTGACATACCGTTCATCCTGAACATCGTCACTCCTGCGCATCCATGCGCCCGTGACATACCGTTCATCCTGAACATCGTCACTCCTGCGCATCCATGCGCCCGTGACATACCGTTCATCCTGAACATCGTCACTCCTGCGCATCCATGCGCCCGTGACATACCGTTCATCCTGAACATAAAAAAGCCCCGCATTAGCGAGGCTTTTAGAAACGCTATAAGCCTAGGCCTTACGCTGCGCTAACAATACTAACAAACGTACGGTTGTGTCGGCCTTTAACGCGAAACTCTACGTTTCCATCGGATTTTGCATATAACGTGTGGTCTTTTCCGCAACCGACATTATCGCCAGGATGAAATTTTGTACCCCGTTGACGAACCAAAATGTTACCTGGAACAACGACTTCACCACCGAATTTCTTGACGCCGAGTCTTTTAGACTCCGAATCGCGACCGTTACGAGTACTACCCGCTGCTTTCTTATGTGCCATTACTCAGCCCCTATGCTTTGATATCTGTAACTTCAATTTCGGTGTAGCTCTGGCGATGTCCTGCCTGTCTACGCGAATGCTTACGACGACGAAATTTAATGATGTCGACTTTTTTACCACGACCATGTGACTTGATAGTCACAGTGACGGCGCTTTTGTCTAACATTGGAGTTCCGACAGCGATATTGTCGCCATCAGCAACCATTAGAACGCCTTCCAACTCAACTGCAGAGCCTTCTTCACCTTCCAGTTTTTCGACGCGCAGGGTTTCACCCTTGGTGACACGATACTGTTTTCCACCTGTGGCGATGACAGCGTACATTTGACTTACTCCGAAGCGATACTAAAAAAGGTGGAGAATTTTAGCTTTTGAAGGCTAGCAGGTCAATTGCTTTATCACTCTAAATGAGATTATTTCAAAGCCTAAGCTGACCTAGAGTCTGTCGGACTCAGGATGTATCTACTGCGGACAAGTTATTTTGGCCAGATTCCCCGATCCAACTCGTTGAATAGAAAAACTATTCGCCTCATTCGATCAAAAAAATGGGATCAAAATAACTTTCCCTCGCTACGATTACCTAAGTCCGACAGGCTCCGAGCGTGCATTATCCATTTCGGAGCCGAGTCCACAAGCTAATTTGGCGAGTTACGAGCAATGTTATGACTAAAAATGTTGTTGCGCTCAAAACAATAGAAGGTCCTGTCTGCCAATCGAACTGAAACGAGCTGGTAATACCACCTGCTAGCGACAAAACACCGAAGGCCGCGCTTAACAAAACCATTTGCTCGGGGTTTCGACTGAGTAGACGCGCGCTGGTTGTCGGAATGACCAACATAGCTGCGATTAACAGAACGCCCATCACCTTCATCAACACAGCCACTAATAGTGCGATCATCAGATACATGAGGAACTGCTCTTTTCTGACCGAGATACCTTCTGCCTGCGCAATCTCTCGACTTACCGATAATGCCACAAATGGCCGCCAGTGCCTGATCAAGAGGAATAACAAGCTTAACGTGGTAACCAATATCATCAACAGGTCCACCCGCGTCGTCGCCAGCAGGTCGCCAAACAGGATTGCCTCGAGGCTGACAGAGTTTGACGGTAAAGCGCCAAGCAGGATCAAACCGCCTGCCAGTCCAGTATGCGAGATAATCGCCAGGGTTGTTTCCGATAACGCATTATTAAAGTTAGCGACCTGACTCAACGAAAATACAATTAAAATCACGACAGCCAATACGCCGAACATCGGGTTTACCTCTAATAGCAAACCTATACCAACGCCCAAAACAGCCGCGTGCCCCAGCGTATCACTCAAAAATGCCAATCGCTGCCACACCATCAAGCAGCCCATCGGCGCGGCTATGCTGACCATCATTAAACCGGCCAGAATACTGCGGACTAAAAAATCATCCAGCCAATCAGTCATGCCTCACCCGAATGACTTTCCGAGGAGCTACCTGCCTGCCTTTCCGTTTGCTGGCCAGAAACATCGTGAACATGATCGTGACGGTGTGCATAAACCGCAATAGCATCTGCTGCCTGATCCCCAAAAAGGGCCAGATACTCGGGGTGCTGGCTTACCGACTCGGGCAAACCGGAGCAACACAAATGCTGATTCAGGCATAAAACTTGATCAGTTTTCGACATCACTAGATGCAAGTCATGTGAAACCAGCAAGACTGCACATTGCAAACAATTACGAAATTCGCCAATAAGCTCGTACATTTTGATTTCGCCAGTGACGTCGACACCTGCGGTCGGTTCATCTAGCACGATTAAGTCGGGATCGCCTAACGTAGTGCGTGCCAGCAATACACGCTTAAGCTCACCTTCCGAAAGAGACTGAACCTGCCGGTGTTTTAAGTAGGCAACGTTTGTTTGCGCCAGCGCTTCGTCGACTTCGGTATCCTTCACTCGCTGGGTTAGTTGCATCAGGCGATGCACACTCAACGGCATGAGCGTATTGACGTATACCTTTTGTGGTAGGTAGCCAATTTTTAATGCTGGAGAGCGCTCAATCGTTCCAGTATGATTTTCGATCAAGCCATTGACGATACTGGTTAGCGTCGATTTACCCGCACCATTTGGCCCGATGATCGTCGTGATTTGCCCCCGATGCAGCTCAAAACTCACTTTATCAAGTATTTTCTTACCGCCGCTTGAGTAGCTTATGTCGCTGGCTCGCAGCAATAGCTCAGGTGTCATTTTCGTTACCATTCATTTTACTGCAGCCCCTACAAACACCGGTTATTTCAACCACGGAATGATCCACCTTGAACCCTAGGTTATCCACCTCGGCCAACAAACTGGAATCAGGGTTATCCAGCTCTGCTACTTTCTCGCAACCACTACAAATTAAAAACTGGGCCGCATATTGGTGCCCAGGATGATCGCAGCTTATAAAAGCATTCTTGCTTTCGATTCGGTGTACCAACCCTTCGGCGAGTAAAAACTCTAAAGCCCGATACACAATGGGAGGGGCAATCGACTGTCTTTTTCCGGCGGCCTCATCATTAACCTGTTGATTCAAGCAACCCAATATTTCATAAGCGCCCATCGGCTGATGCGATTGCGTTAACAAGGTCAAAACCTGCAGTCGGCGGGGTGTCAGTTTAACGCGACGGTTTTCACACAGCGCTTTCGCATGACGCATTAATTGATTTTGGCACTGACTGTGGTCGTGCTGTTCAAATGCGATGTATTGTTGTGCATTGTCTTTAGCCATAATGTTATGTTATAACGATTCTAATCTCGCCACCACCTCTAATTACCCCTATAAGTTATGCGTATCTTGATTATCCTGTTCTGTCTATTGCCTTTTTCGGCAATGGCTAATATTAACGTTGTCACCTCAATTGAGCCGATATACCAAATCACTAGCGCCATCATGCAAGGCGTGGATAAGCCTGAACTTCTGATCAAACGACAGGTGTCTGCTCATCACTTTTCATTTAGGCCTTCTCATTTTACTCTAATCAAAAATGCCGACCTGATGATTTGGATTGGTCGTGACTTCGAGAGCGGATTTCAACGTCTACCCGACATTTTGGACAAAAACACCCGGCAGCTCGAATTGATCAACGCGTTAAACCTGCAGCATCAAAATGGCCATATCTGGTATTCACCAGTACTACTGCCGATGATTGCCAGTAAAATTTCAGGCGCTTTAAGTGACATCGACCCAGCTAACGCGGCTCATTACCAAAGCAATACCAAACGTTTGATCGACTCAATACAAAAATGGACTGACGCAACCAAAGCAGCCATCACTGAGGCTGCACCACTCTACATACTCGACCATGATTTTTTGAGCCACTTTGAACAGGGCATGGGCATTAAGGCTGCCGCTGTATTACACGATGGTCACGACCAATATAGCGGCATCCATGCGTTAAAAACCATCGAGACTGCTTTGCGCGAATCACCGGTTAAATGCTTATTGATCAATGAACCAGCAGCGTCGAAATTAGCCAAGAACCTCGCTGCCGAATTTGATCTAGAAATCCACAACATCAGCCAGAATATAAGTTTGGGGAGCGACAAAGGGCAACAACCGTCAGGATTGATTGGCAGTCTGAACAGGCTTAGTGCCATCATGCAGCATTGCCGCTAAAGTGGGAAAAAGCCACACCTATATTTACGCCTTTGAGATACAATAGTTATCTTTGAATATCTCAACTAATTCGCATTTAATTCGACCATCATGATCAAAGCTGCCCTTACTCCCGACAATCACACTTACACCATCGATCAATTGAAGGGTTTAACAGCGGCCGATATGACGCGAGTCAATCAGGTTATTGTCGACAACCTGGCGTCGCCCGTTGTGCTGATCAATCAACTCAGCCAACACATTATCTATAGCGGCGGTAAGAGACTACGGCCCATGCTGGTCATGCTTTGCGCAAAAGCGTGTGATTATCAAGGGGATCAAGATGCCTTACTTGCTGCGGTTATCGAATTCATCCACACGGCGACACTATTACATGACGACGTAGTAGACGATTCAGACCTACGACGCGGACAGAAAACCGCCAGTAGTATCTGGGGTAACGAGGCAGCAGTACTAGTCGGCGACTACCTTTATTCGCGCGCCTTTCAGATGATGGTCAAGGCTCAGTCTATGCGCATGATGGATTTACTCGCAAATGCGACTAACACCATCGCCCAGGGCGAGGTATTACAGTTATTAAATATTAATGACGCGAATACCAGCGAAGAAAAATACAACGAGGTGATCTACGGAAAAACCGCCTGCCTATTCGAAGCAGCGGCCCAAATCGGCGCCATCCTCAGCGATTCAGTCCAGCAAACTGAACAGGCACTCAAGAGTTATGGCAAGCATCTTGGCATGGCATTTCAGCTGGTTGACGATGCGCTGGATTACACGGCCAATCCAGATGAACTAGGAAAAAATGTCGGAGACGACCTCGCAGAAGGTAAACCCACACTGCCGCTTATTTATGCCATGCAACATGGCGATGACGAGCAGCAAGCACTGATACGCAATGCCATCGAGAATGGCGGGCTAGATCATATCGATGCGATTAGTCAAATTATTCACAGCACGGGTGCTCTGGAATATACCTATCAGCAGGCCATAAACGAAGCCAACCTGGCAAAGCAGGCTATCGAATCATTATCGCAATCAGAATATAAGCAGGCTTTATGTTTCCTCGCCGATTACGCGGTGGATCGAAGCCATTAGGTTTGCAAGTGTCATCGAATCAATCTGAGTTTGAATCATCTTCTGTCGCAAGCCCAATAAAATTCGATAGTAGGGTTAGGATCTTGCCTTCGAATAGTGCCTATATCTTAACGTATCAATTCCATTAATTTTTAATCGCTGGCGGAGGTTAATCTAAATCTACGTTGTCACTCAATATGTTAGAGTCTTTGTTGCATTTGACAGCAGGTAAACTCAGCTTTGAGACCGGTGAAGGTGATCCAGTATCATGCCAGTTTCGGGTAAACATTCACGCGCTGCTTTTAATTCAACCCAATAATGGCAATTGCAAAACGCTAAAAACGAGTACATTTATCTGCTAAGTGACTCGAATCTAGGGTCGCAAATTGTCTTTTACCCATATAAATATAGAATAATGAAAAAACGCAAAAACAGACAACATTTAATTTGGGATGCGCCGGCACTCTCGCGAAGCCTTGGGAATGAGGTGGCCTAGACGCAGAAACCGCTATTGGGGCGACTCCTGCGATGTTTGATCATTGGAAAGGTCCAGCCGATCCGCACCATTTTGATTTCAAGCAGGATCGACGAGAAGCACCAGAGCTAAAAAACTGCCATAAAAATTCTCTAAACTGCGCTAGATTAACGCTGCACGTTTTCCCAATCATTACCCAAACCAACAACCACGCTTGTTGCTTCCAGTATGCCCTTACCTTTAATAATGTCAGCTGCGCGTTCGGCGAGCATGATGGTTGGGCCATTTAAGTTACCGTTAGGAATCGTCGGAAAAATTGACGAATCGACAACCCGCAATCCTTCAATGCCATGTACTCGCGTTTCGGAATCGACTACTGCCATGTCATCTTCACCCATCTTGCAGGTACAGGAGGCATGGTAGGCACTTTCGACCGCGCCACGCACGAAGGCGTCTATTTCTTCGTCGCTTTGCACCGATTCGCCGGGTTGGATTTCGGCATCTCTAAAAGCATCCATTGCAGGCTGGTTGATGATTTCTCGTGTCAAACGCACGCAGGCTCTAAAGCACTCGATGTCTTCCTGATGTTCGAGGTAGTTAAATTGAATCTCTGGCTTATCAGCTACATTCGGCGTCATCGCCTTTATTGTGCCACGACTGTGCGGCTTGTTATGACCAACATGTACTTGAAAACCGTGGCCATCAAATGCCGCATTGCCATCGTAGCGCATCGCAGCGGGCAAAAAATGGTATTGAATATCCGGCCATTCGATGCCTGGTTTCGAGCGAATAAAACCGCAGGATTCAAAATGGTTAGTGGCACCCAAACCAGTTTTCGTTAATATCCAGCGAGCACCAATTAAAAATTTGCTCCACAGGTTTAATTTGCCATTCAATGTGATCGGTTGCTTACATTTAAATTGAAAATAGAACTCCAGATGATCCTGCAAGTTTTCACCGACACCGGGTAAATCGTGCTTCACCTCGATACCGGCCTGATACAAAACCTGCGCGGGACCGATGCCTGATAGCTGCAACAAATGTGGGGAGCCAACCGAACCCGCGCTTAAAATCACTTCTTTATTAAAGAATACTTGCTGAAGACGACCGCCTTTTATGAATTCGACACCAATCGCCTTCTTACCCTCAAGCAACACACGCTGCGTTAAAGCATCGGTGATAACTGTGAGGTTAGGGCGTTCGAGCGCTGGCTTTAGGTAGGCATTTGCGGTTGACCAGCGCACGCCATTTTTAACCGTCATGTGCATCGCACCAAAACCTTCCTGTTGACGTCCATTGTAATCGTCGGTCTTCATGTAGCCCGCCTGCGCACCCGCTTCGATAAAAGCGCCGTACAAAGGGTTTTGCATATTATTGCCATTATTGGTCGCTAACGGCCCTTGCTTGCCACGGTACTCATCGCCACCAAAAGCCCAGGTTTCGGCCTTTTTAAAATAGGGTAAACAGTGGCTATAACCCCATTTTTTCGCGCCCTTCGATTCCCACTCATCGAAATCTCTTGCATGACCGCGTACATAAACCATGCCGTTAATCGATGACGACCCACCCAACACCTTGCCGCGAGGGCAGTGCATTCGACGATCGTCGAGGAAAGCTTCGGGCTGAGACTCGAAAAACCAGTTGTACTTCGGCATATTCATCGGAATAGACAGGGCCGTCGGCATTTGAATGAAAATACTCTTATCGCTACCACCGGTTTCCAGCAACAAGACAGAGACATCCTTATCTTCGCTGAGTCGGCTCGCTAGTACGCAACCCGCCGAACCAGCGCCAACAATGACGTAATCGTAAGTTTGTGTCATAACAGTAATCTCTTAAATTGGTGAACAAGCACTTTCAGGCTTGATGCTTAGGTGTCATTTGCAGGATTAGCATTTAGGCCAATTGGCGATTCAGGTAGTCGAGTGCTACCGATTTGGCCTTTTGCGAATCAAATCCCTGTTGCTCAAAAGCACCCCGTAGCCATAAGCCATCGATTAAAGCGGCCATGCCATCAGCGGCCATTTTCGCCTCTTCGGGTGCGAGCAATCGGCGATACCAAAAAACCAGGTTCGATTGTAACCGACGCTTGTTGATGTTTTGTAGCTTAGCCAGTGATGGCACATGCATCGCTTGAGACCAAAAAGCCAACCAACTGGTGACAAACCTGGCCGATGTTTGATGATGCGAAAAATTGCCTTCTATAATGGCCCATATTTTTTGCCTTGGTGTTACAGCCAGATTTACTCGACTTGACACGGCCTCGCCCAGATCAATCAAAATTTTACGCATGGTCGCCTCGACCAGTTCATTCTTGCCACCAAAATAATGACTGATAATACCGCTCGAAACACCGGCTAAACGACTAATTTTACTGATCGTCGTGTCAGCCAGCCCATAGCGGAATATCGACTCACAAGTCGCATCAATTAGCTGAGCACGGCGAACCGGCTCCATTCCCACTTTTGGCATAGGTGTCTCGATGTAATATGCCGTGATTATTTCATGTTTTATATTGAACGGCCAATCAATAATAAAAATCCAGCTATAAACGACAATAAAAGCATGATGCTTATGGATTGTTCAACCACTGCTCAATGGCACCGCTCTCTGGACGAAAATAACAAATCATGCGCTCCTTACAGGCTGAATCCTGCTCTGCCTTCCAGGGTGCTACGCCATGCAAAGCTAACCGATGTACTAAATAAGCCTCGCCTGGCTTTGCAACTATCTCGACACGTCGACAAATTTTGAATATTTTGCTCCTCACTTCATGGTACCCCTCGGTGACATCTATCGAAGACCAATCGTCAGGCGAGCGATTATGAAACAATGATTCGAATGCTTCACGCACAACCTCGTGAGAACCTTCCCACATCACAAATGGTGAGGCGTCGGTATCGTAATCAAGCATGGGTATCGCCAATACAAAACCATGCCATTCGCGCAGGAATCTTCGTCGATTTGGGCCTTCGGGTAAAAGACCGTCTACATGCGCCGCGTCACGATCTCGGCGGAATTTGAATGCAGCCTCTGTCTCGATTGCCATGCGTCGAGGATAACCGGGGTAACAGATTGACACTTGCGCCTTATCCCAATCGAATCCAGACAAACACAATGCCTGAGCAATAAAATCAACCGCATCACCGCCTAATGGTGGGCCGTGATCGACAGAACCATCACTGGCATTGGGAAGGATATTCACACCTGCAAACCAGGTATCACCACAGCGCAACCATTTTGCATTGTCGGGCTCGAGCACTTTCGAGCGAGCGACTGGTAGCGCGAATTCGATCCACTTTAATAGATCGGGATCAGCTTCAAACTGACACCACCCTCGCGCGAAAAACTCAGACTTTTTCAGCGCCGTATTATCAAAGTTCGTATTGCCTTCTTTCATATCGCGCTCTTTCATATGGAGTGAAGCATCTTGCACTGGATAAGGCTGATGCTATCATGGATCGATAATCCATCAATCGGCTCTAACAGGCCAAAATCGACACTTTTCAAATCAATGACATGAACAGGACTTCAGAGCAGAAAATAGCTCAACTCGATTGCTGGCAATCTGCAGTTAAAATAGAGCCGTTGAGTGGCGGCATGACTAACTTAAATTTCAAGGTTTGCGATGGCGCCGAAAAATACGTTGTGCGCCTCGGCTCAGACGATCCGATTCATTTGATTTCACGGGCAAATGAAAGAGCGGTCTGCGAAGCTGCATTTGATGCGGGCCTATCACCAGAACTGATTCATGCCGAACCGGGAGTATTGGTGGTTCGCTTTATTGAAGGCCATGTGTTTCAGGCATCCGATGTCAGAAATGACCTGAACCTCGCTCGCATTACGACACTATTAAAAGAATTTCATCACACGATCCCACAGAACTTTCAAGGCATTCCCGCCATGTTCTGGGTTTTTCAGATATTAAGACATTATCAACATTTATTGCAGCAGGGTGGCAGCCAATACCGAGACAGATTAGCCGAGTTAAATAGCCAGGCAGCAACGCTTGAAAAAGCAGTCGGTAAAGTAGAGATTGTTTTTGGCCACAACGATTTATTGGCGGCGAACTTTATCGATGATGGCGAAAAAATTTGGCTCATCGACTTCGATTACGCCGGTTTCAATAGCCCCTTATTCGACTTATCAAATTTAGCCTCGAACAATGAGCTCAGCACCGACCAAGAAATGACGATGCTTGAATCCTACTTCGGCAGCTCGATGAACCTGAAACAATGGCGCAGTTATTACGCAATGAAATGCGCATCTCTATTACGTGAAACATTGTGGTCGATGGTGAGTGAAATTCATTCTGATCTTGATATTGACTTTGCAGGCTATACAAAGAAGAATTTGAATCGCTTTGAACAAGCTTTCGAACGTTTTCAAAATGAATATTGATATTGATAGCTAATCTAACATTAGGGATACCTCTTAAAATAGTGATTTTTAGAGATTCCCATTAACCTTCTTCTCGCTTCAAAGGCACCACTATGAAACTCGACCTTGATTTTGTTCGCCAGCAGTTTTCTCAGCTAAACGATTACCCAGAGGTTGTTTTCGCCTCCAACGCTGGAGGTAGCTTTGTTTGTAATCAAGTCAATGATTTGATGGATCATTACAATCGTCATACGCGTGTTCAGCCCTACTCTCGCTTTACGCCATCACAGGAAGCGGGGCAGGCGATGGATCGCGCCAAGCAAGCCTGGGCCGATGCGTTAAACATCAATCTGTCCGAGCTGACCATTGGGCCTTCGACATCGATGAACACTTACGTGATGGCACAGGCTATCGGTGCGACATGGCAAGCAGGGGACGAAATCATAGTCACTAATCAAGATCACGAAGCTAACAGTGGTGTCTGGCGGCGTAAAGCCCTGGAAAAAGGGGTCGCCATAAAACAGTGGGAAGTGGACAAACAAACCGGCTTGCTCGACCCTGACCAATTATTCGCATTACTCAGCAGCAAAACACGTTGGGTTTTCTTTACCCATTGCTCCAACATTGTCGGCACTGCTAATCCCGTAGCCGACATTACTAAACAGATCAAAGCGCAATCGAACGCTAAGGTTTTTGTCGACGCTGTCGCTCACGCGCCGCATCATATCCACGATTTAAAACAACTCGATGTCGATGCGTATGCCTTTAGCTTGTACAAAGTCTTCGGCCCCCACCAGAGCCTTCTCTATGTCAATCAGACAATCCATGCTGAACTCGAGTCACAGGCACATTATTTCAATAGCGGTCACCCAGAATATGACTTTAACCCCGCTGGTCCTCAACACGCGCAAGTGGCCGCTTGCGCGGGTGTCATCGATTACTTCGATGCTTTACACCAGCATCATTTTGGTAACACTGACGTCAGCCAATCGCAAAAAATGGCCGATCTGCATCCGCTCATTCAAGGGCACGAAAATGTATTAACGCAGCCTATCCTGAGCTATCTTGACAGCCACAGCAAGGTACAGTTAATCGGCAAAACGTATACTAAAGACAATGACCGCGCGCCCACGATTGCGTTCAAGCCATTAAAACAAAGCTCAGAATCACTCGCAGCAAGCCTACAAAAAGCAGGCATAGGAACAGAAAACGGAAACTTCTATGCGCACCGACTGATAACCGATCTTGGTTTTGATGCGGCTGACGGCGTGGTTAGAATCTCGCTGGTTCACTATGATAGAAGTCAGGACGTCGAAAAAATTCTACTCGAATTAGATCGAGCACTGACCTGAACAGAACTGGGCTGGATAATTGTAAGGTAGAACAGTATGACTATCGAAACATCGATTATTTTCTTTATCACCATTTTGATATTCGCCGTTACACCTGGTCCAGGTGTCTTTGCCTTGCTGGCAAAAGCTTTATCCGAAGGCATTCAACCCTGTATTAGTCTGTCGTTTGGTATGGCGATCAGCGATATTGTGTATTTGATTCTGGCTTGCTACGGGCTATCTGCGCTCGCCGAGCAATGGGGCGGCGTATTCACTGCAGTACGGATCGTAGGTGCCATCTATCTCATCTACCTGGGGTGGAAGATATGGCATAGTCGCAGCCAATATAGCGAAGTCCGCCAGCCTGAATCCAGGCAACGAAAGCTCGCCGGGTTCGCCCAGGGGTTTTTAATCTCAGCATCAAACCCCAAGGTCATCTTGTTCTACATTGCCTTCCTGCCCAACTTTATGGACTTATCGGCACTTAGCTTTAACGATATTATGCTCGCATCATTGCTGACCTTCATCGCGATGATGCTCGGTTTGATGTCGATACCCCTCAGCACCTTGTGGGCGAAGCAGTTTTTCCGTTCCAAAAAATCTATGCGTGGACTAAACCGGGTCGCGGGTTCGATCATGATTTCTGCGGGGCTTTATCTGGGATTAAGGCAATAATGGCGATTATTTAAATTGCGACAACATCCATTATGCAAAAGTATAGTCTATTAAAAGCCGGTCTAGTCGGATCAATTGTCACCGCGATTTGCTGCTTTACGCCTTTTTTAGTGATTGTTTTTGGTGTGGCGGGACTGTCGGCGCTCGTCGTCTACCTCGATGTCATTCTACTGCCATTACTGGCTATTTTCTTCGGCATTACAATTTTTGCGCTATGGAATAAATCAAGGACATAACTTTTATTCAGTGACTACTGGACGTTTCTAAAATACTTTTTTCGTGATCTGTTTTGCTCCTCTACTATTGATCCCTGCGCCAGGAAGGCCTTAGTTTGTTGCTGTTCTATTTTCAATCGATACTGGCCGTAGCGATCTTCGGAAATCAACACGAAACAAATGGTATAATGTCGACACAAACCGACCTCCATCAAATTGAAGGATAAGTAGAAATGAAAGCGATTGCCGTATTTGAAGCACTACCCACAGACGATGCCAACTGTTTTGTGAACATTGAAATGGAAAACCCAGCTCCTAAAGGGTTTGATATTCTTGTTCGAATTGACGCCATTTCAATCAATCCTGTTGATTCGAAAGAAAGGCTGGGGCTATCAGGCCGACTGGAAGAACCGCTTGTTCTGGGTTGGGATGCATGCGGTGAGGTAATTTCTGTCGGTGAAAGCATACAGCGCTATAAGCCCGGCGACATGGTGATGTATGCCGGTGACATTACCCGGCCTGGGAGTTATGCCGAATTTCAACTGGTTGACGAAAGAATCGTCGGGCCGAAGCCCACAAGCCTTTCCTGCGAGGAAGCGGCGACACTACCCTTAACCACCTTAGTTGCCTGGGAGTCATTGTTTGATCGTCTAGAAATTACCAGGCATCAGGGCGATAACCCGTCTCTGCTTATTATTGGAGGGGCTGGGGGCCTGGGTTCTATGGCGATTCAGTTTGCCCGCCAATTATCTAATTGCACAATTATTGCTACTGCGTCGCGTCCGGAGAGCCAAGAGTGGTGCTCTGAGCTAGGGGCTCATCATGTCATTGATCACTCTGCTGATCTGGGCGATCAATTGAAATCTATCGGATTCGAAACTGTCTCATACATATTGAACTGTAGTAATAATATCCCCTACTGGGAAATAATGAGTCAACTGATTGAGCCTGAAGGAGCAGTTTGTTTGGTGGCGAGTACAAAGCAGAAACTAGATTTAGACCTATACATGGCAAAGAGTGTTCGGATTAATTACGAGCTAATGTTTACACGTTCAATTTTCAAAACAAATAAAATGTCTATTCAGGGGGACGTTTTAAGGAAAACAGCCGACATGATCGACGACGGAACCATCCGGCATGTTATGACCAAAAAATTAGGGCCAATGTCTACCTCAACGCTAGCAGAAGCGCACCGAATCATTGATCAAGGCCGCATGATTGGAAAAATGGCAGTCTCAGGTATTAAAGGTAATTGACGATGATCGAGGATGTAAACACAATTGTGTAACTGCCTATTGCCCATAAACCGTTGCTTTATGGAGGGCTTAATATGAGTTCTGCATTTGATGAAATTCACAAAGGTTTACATGCTGCTATTGAGCATGCAAAAGGCAACGATAGTAAAGTCACCTTACACAAGCCACATTTTGTTGATGCTAAGTATTGTGCACGTGAGATTTTATTGACTTAAGTCAAATCAATAGAGCCACCCATCGATTAAACTTATAATTGTGGTCATCGAACAGAAATTTTGCCTCCCAAGGTGATCACGAAGATTCATTGTCTTTAGGCCAGCCACCCCAGCTGGCCTTTTTTTATCTGCATTTCTTTTGAATGATTTGCTCAAGTTATGTCGGTTTTTACTTCTCTGGTTTCGCGTAATATTTATTGAAGCCCAGCGTATTAGAATGGTTTGTTTCAGTTACTAAAGGCAGGCCATAATTTGGCAGTATATTTTATCAGGAAGTGATATAGCGGCTGTTCACATTGAGATGTTAAATCGGCAAGTGAATGCCATTGCCCCCCTGACGGGCTAAGGTGATTTGCCTTCAACGCTTGATACACTGTCCAAAACGAGAGCGCGCCCCCGCCAGTGAACTCGTTTTACTGGCAACTTTTAAAATGCTTCATGATTTTCGGTGCGGCTACCAATGAGTTGCATAGACACCACTATGTGCTTTTGATGACTTTTAGTTGAAAGTCATCAAAAGCTTACACGAAAGGTGGATTCATTTTTCAAGCATTACAGTAAATAACGGGGGAAAGGACCAATTTCGGATTGGATTTCGAGATAGAGACTGAGATTTGATATTTGTAGATAGGCCTTTTATACTTTTTACCGTATTTTTTAGTTCTTATACTTTTAGCCATCTGCTTGTCACTAGGCATCCTCGGCGCAACGGTTGCCGGTTTCGCCTTTGGTGCCCTTGTTTCACGACGGTAAAATCCATCATGTTTGCTAAATTGCCGCTGCGTAATATCAAACCAACAACGCTTATCGCTACAGCCTGTCTGATCGAGGCCCTCAGCTACATGACGGTCGCAACATTCCCATCCCTAATTCCAACTTTTCAACCCTTATGGGGCTTATCCAACACCGAAGCGGGCACTATCAGCGGTATATATTTTTTAGGAGAGCTCCTCAGCGTAATCGTCGCCTCGGCTTTGATGGACAAATGGGATGGGCGGCCGTTATTTCTCGGTGGACTATTACTGGGCATCCTCGCGGCAGCCGGTTTTGCGCTGTCGGATGGGTTTTCATCAGCAAGTTTCTGGCGCTTTTCACAAGGGTTCGCCATCGGATTGACCTATATTCCAGGGCTGAAAATACTGACCGACCATTTGCCGGCGCGCTATCAGAGCCGCGGCACCTCACTTTACACGGCAACCTTTTATATCGCCGTAGGGGCATCGTTTTTTGTAGCCCTGCAAATGGAACCTATCATCGGCTGGCAAAGCACATTTGCTGTTGCAGCCTGTGGACCACTATTGGCCTTTATCCTCGCGATTTTCTATATTCCCAAAACCCCGCCGCCCGAAAACCTGCCCCATGTACGCGGTGGCACTTTCAACTTTCGAGAGGCCCTTAGAAACAAAAAAGCTATCGGATTTTCTATACTATACGGCCTGCATAATCTGGAGCTTGCCGCATTCAGTTCATGGCTCGTCCCTTTCTTCGTCTTCAGCCAGAAAGACCGATTACTAAACGACGAAGTATCACTGGAGTTTCTAGGCATTCTGGCCGCCCTGATTTCCATGGCGGCCCTGCCCTCAAGCATCGGATTTAATGAGGTCGCGCATAAAACCGGTCGCCAGTTTCTTATTGCAGGGGTCGCCGTCACCTCGGCCACCATCGGCGTCGCCTTTGCGTTTACTGCTGACTTGGCTCTATGGGTCGGCATCGTTGTCGCCACACTTTTCAGCATGGCCATCGCCGCAGATTCAGCAGCGATTTCTGGCGGTGTCATATCTGTCGTAAACCCCGTCCACAAAGGTCGATCTATGTCGATCTATTCCCTGATTGGTTTCACAGGCGCTTTCATAGGTCCAATGATTTTCGGGGTAATTCTCGATATTATGGGCGGCGAAACAATGTTTTCCGCATGGTTTTCGGCCTATCTATGCATCGCCGCCTTGTCTCTACTGGCACCCCTCATTGTCTGGCGCTGGATCGGTTACAGCGCGGCGATCAAATAGCCGTCTACTCCCCAATACTTCTAACTAACGCCAGCAGCCTGGTTGGACCTAATGCAGAAACTTATTAGACAGCTGCAAAAATATTGAGGGTCTTTCGAAATCACATTTTCAGTATTTCTGATACGATTCGACTGACCCTGACCGAAGATTTCTAAGTTGGGCCATTCAACTTTCCTGGTCTTGGAAAGCCGGTGTACAGCTATTCAATGGTACGAATAGAAAGACCTGATAATCATATAGAGATCCCCTCAGAGATAGCAGTAAGGTAAGTGGTTCCAACAACACAAACTAAACCGCGTAGCGGAGAAGATCAGCATAAAACTATATGGTGGAATAGATTTGCATTCAAACAATGTCTGTCACGGCCAATCTGATGGTGGAAGGTTTTCAGCAGGGTTCTGGGGACAGTATCCCCTACGTAAATATAACGCCGCATGCCTTAAAAACCATCACCACTCCAGTCGCTCCTCCCCGTCTCTATAAAAAAGACAATAAAACAGAGGCATTCTTATCTTCGCTTAATCTATCTGTAATTCCGGCAGCGACTTAATCACATCATCCACTGCTTTCATTTCAGTCAAAAAGGCTTCCAGAGACGACAGCGGCAAAGCCGAAGGCCCGTCACATTTCGCATTATCAGGGTCAGGATGAGCCTCTAGAAACAATCCGGCAAGGCCAACCGCCATACCTGCACGTCCAAGCTCAGCTACTTGATGACGTCGACCACCAGAGGCTGCACCCATCGGGTCACGACATTGCAGAGCGTGGGTGACATCAAAGATAAGTGGTGCGCCACCACTGACTTCCTTCATGGTTCGAAAGCCGAGCATATCGACGACTAAATTGTCATAGCCCATACAGCTACCGCGCTCGCATAACATCACCTTATCGTTGCCACACTCGGCAAACTTAGCAACGATGTTACCCATTTGAGCTGGGCTTAAAAACTGTGGCTTTTTAATATTGATAACAGCGCCGGTGGCTGCCATTGCCTGTACCAAATCGGTTTGGCGAGCGAGGAAAGCGGGTAGCTGAATGATGTCACACACCTCTGCGATTGGCGCACATTGCGACACTTCATGTACGTCGGTTATAACCGGAATATTGAAGCTCTGTTTAATCTCTTCAAAAATCCTCAAACCTTCATCCATACCAGGTCCACGATAGGAATGAATCGACGACCGGTTCGCCTTATCAAAAGACGCTTTAAAAACATAGGGGATTCCAAGCTTTTGTGTCACCTCGACATAATGCTCGGCAATTTGGATAACCAAATCGCGTGACTCGAGCACGTTCATACCGCCCATCAAAACAAAAGGCTTATTGTTAGCGACATCAATGCTGGCGACTTTTATTACTTTTGTCATAGGATTAAGGGCTCAGCCCGAAAGTTAGGAATAGGAACAAGATTTAGTTGGACGGTGTTTCACCCAGAGGCATTTCGGGGGAATACAGAAACGATTTAGCTGCCATCGCCTGGAAAAAAAACCAGACCAGACTGACCAGCCCCCAGCTCAAACCGACCACGACCCCGACATCCAGAATGCCACGCCAAGGTTGACTGAGCTGTTGATAGATTAAAATCAAAACCAAAATGCCAAAAAGCAGACCATAGGCGACGATGAGTCGCTTACGAGTGGTATGGAAATATCCCATACAAAATAATGGCGCTAAAAGCACATGTAATAGTCGAGGATGATTGAGCAAATGTCTGGCTCTGGCGGCAACCCTCGGCGCAAACGCTAATTGAAAGCCCCTGTAACCCTCGCTATAAGCCATAAATACCGAATTGGCAATTAATACCAACCAATGATACCAATACAGATCGACCACAAATGCATTCATTGCCATACCAGAAAGTCGATACATCGCAAACGAAATTAACAGGCAAACGCCACTAATGCCCCAAGCTGCGCCAAGGCGCCCCATCAGTGTCATACTTTCCATCCAGTTGTCGTTTTGGCATACATTAGCGAACACCCATTGGTCGATGTTTTTGGCTATTAGGTAAAAATCAGGCAGAGATTATACAGGGCGTCCGTGAAAGGTTCTTGTTGTAAATCAAATATTCGATATTGTCACGCGGCGATGTTCAATCCATTATCACGACCTTAGCAGCCGGTAGCTTTGAGCGTCTTCGTACAAAAATAAATAAACCACTGGATGCAATCACGGCGGCTCCGATCCAGGTCGTCAAAACCGGAATTTCACCCCAGAACAAATAGCCGACAATAGCGGCAAATATCATAGCCATATACTCAAATGGCGCTAGAAAACTAGCCTCGGCATAGCGAAACGAGATAGTCAGCAACCATTGCTGAGCCGCACACATTACACCGAATACACAGAACAGTAGCAAGTCCTCGCCCCGTGGTAGAACCCCGCCTATGGCCAAAACCCAAATAACACAGACTAAGGCACCGGTACTATTGTAATAAAGCCCAATCGTAACTGACCTTTCAGTACTGCTTAAACGTCGCAGCCAAATAGCCACCAATGCACCAGTAATCGCCGAAATTATGCCTGCAGCTACGCCAATACTCCAACCTGCGTCGCCAGGTTGCGCAATGAGCAGGACACCGATAAAGCCGACAAAGATAGCCAGCCAGCGGCGCAAACCGATAGTCTCTTTGAGTAAAAACACAGATAACAATGTGATGAAAATGGGTGCCGAATAAGCAAGCGCAGTTGCATCGGCTATCGGAATTGTAGACACCGCAAAGAACATTAAAGACAGGCTAGTAATACCACTCACAGTCCGAATCGCATGGGCGAAGGGTCTGCTTGTGGAAAGTCCCGACAGTCCTATAGTCGACAACAAGAGTAACCAGAAAAACAGCGCCGCAAATGCGAATCGGAACAGTAGTATCTCACCCAGCGGGTAGTCATCAGACAAGGCTTTAACCGATGCACTGACCAATGCCATTAATACCAGGTTTCCTATAAACGTCGCTACGCCAAGTACGGGGTGGTCTCGTCTTTGTGATAATACAGATGCCGAGTTTGTCATTCAGGTGTTTGTCATTCAATCGGTTATCATTAGCTAGTGAACAGAAGCGAACAACACTAGGGGAATCACTACTCATTGGCAAATCAATTGAACCATCATACTATTCAGCCCTAGCGCATCCAAAAAAACCATCCTATTTCCCTTGGAGTCGAATAAATGCTTAAAATTAGAACAACCTGTATCGGCGCTTATCCAAAACCGGACTATGTACCCATTATCGACTGGTTTGATAAAAGTGAGGGGGATCAGGACATGACCACGACTCGGGCCACTCAAAGTTACGAAGACCGTTTGGCCGAAGCCGGTGTAGAAGCGGAAGCGCTGTTCGTTCGTGCCGCAAAAGAAGTCATTGCCGATCAAATTGAATGCGGCATCGATATACCAACCGATGGCGAGGTGCGGCGTGAAAATTATATTCACTATCACTGTCGACATTTTGATGGCATCGAGTTCGACAACCTGACCCGCGTGCTTGCGCGCGATGGTGCGGCCTATATGGAGTTACCAACCATAACAGCCAACATCAACGCACAGCCAGGGCACTTCCTACCGCATGACTTCACAGCCGCGCAAACCAACTCAGATCATCCAGTCAAAATTACCATACCTGGCCCAATCACGATCGCAGACACCACTGCCAACCAGCACTATGGTGACAAAAAAACACTGTGCATGGACCTTGCGAAAGCGATTAACTATGAAGTCCGTGCATTGTCCGATGCTGGCTGTCGTTACATCCAGATCGACGAGCCCCTATTCGCTCGCAATCCCAATGATGCGCTGGCCTATGGCATCGAAAATCTTGAGCGTTGCTTTCATGGCATAGGCAAACACACAACCACAGTCATGCACATGTGTTGTGGATATCCAAATTTTCTCGATGAAGAGGACTATCATAAGGCCGAGCGAAAAACCTATTTTGACCTGGCTGACAATCTAGATGACTCAATTATCCAGCAGATATCAATCGAAGACGCCCATCAACACAACGACTTGAAACTGCTCGAGCACTTTGCTAAAAGCACCATCATATTTGGCAGTTTCGCCGTAGCCAATAGCGAGGTAGAAAGCAGTGAAGAAATCCGAGAGCGTCTACGAGCTGCCCTCAATCATATTGATATCGAACGGTTGATAGCGGGTCCAGATTGCGGACTGGGATTACTCGGTAGAGATCTCGCGATGCAGAAGCTGAAAAATATGTGTGAAGCGGCGAAGAATTTGTAACTGAGGGTTAGGGGGGAAGGCTGGGTAATAGCGTAACCTAGTGTTTCGAGATAGCTTTGGGGATATGTGCGTCGGATTAACTGATAAGTGATACGCGATAACGCCGCTAACCCATTAACCTACGTTGGTGCCTTGCATTTACATAGCGCTTAACTTGATTGGTTTGAGAGCATCGCTGCTCCTGTTCATCCTGAACATCGTCACTCCTGCGCATCCATGCGCCCGTGACATACCGTTCATCCTGAACAT